>NZ_JAUYUD010000092.1 GCF_030692605.1 Lutibacter sp. | reverse complement strand
TTAGGGCTATTCCGATGAAGGTATTCCAATACCTCAATCTCTTCATTTTTAAGTGTTATATATCTCATAATGAGATAAATATACGAAAATTATTATATATACGCAATAAAATACGACATTATTTTATTCTTATTACTTATTTCCTTAAAAGAAAATTTTGGTTATGTTGAATTATATTTTTTGTAGCTTTACAAAGCTATGAGAAGATTATTGAAATTTATTCCAGTTTCACTTACCTTTTTTTTAATTTTAGGAATTCTGGTTGGTAATTACTATCAGTTTTCCCCAAAGGTTATTGCAATTGTTGCTATTGCAATTGTAATTATATTTTCAGTGGTATTTTATGTTTCTGAACAAGAAAAAATAACTTCTAATATTTTTATTTTCGGATTTTTTATATGTTTCTTTTTTATAGGAATCTCAGCAGTTGTTTTTAAAAATCAAATAAACCAAAGGAGTCATTACACAAATAATAATAATTTTTCTAAAAATGAAAATGTTTCTAGTTCATTTTGGATAGCTAAAAAGTTAAAATCAAATGCAAATTATTATAAATATGAAGCTGAAATTAGTGCCATAGGAACAGAAAAGGCTAAAGGAAGGATATTACTTTTGGTTAAAATTAACCTCCATAAAAATGAATTGGAAATTGGATCAAATTATAATCTAAATGCTAAATTTAACAAAATTCCAGAGCTAAAAAATCCTTTTGGTTTTAATTATAAAAAATATTTAAAAAATCAGCAAATTCATCATCAGGTTTATACAGAGTTTTCAAATTTAATTCCTTTAAATTATAAGAGTGAAAAAACTCTTTCTTCAGTTGGAAAATTTAGAGAAACTATTATAAAAAAACTTGCCAAAAATGGTTTTAAAAATAATGAATTGGCTGTGATTAGCGCCTTACTGTTAGGTGAAAAAACTACAATATCTGACGAATTATTGCAAGATTATTCCAAGTCAGGTGCTATTCATATATTGGCAGTCTCAGGGTTACATGTAGGGTTACTATTGCTTATTTTAAATTTTCTTTTTAGACCATTACATTCTTTTAAAAATGGAAAAACATATGCAGTAATTGCTGTTGTTATATTATTATGGATGTATGCTTTAATTGCGGGTTTATCGGCTTCTGTTGTTAGGGCTGTTACAATGTTTACAGCACTTGCCATAGGGATGCAATTAAATAGGCCAACAAATGTTTATAATACGTTGGTGGTATCTATGTTTATTTTGTTACTAATTAACCCATTTTATTTATTTGAAATTGGTTTTCAAATGAGCTATATAGCGGTTTTTTCAATTGTATGGATTCAGCCAAAATTAATGGAATTATGGTATCCAAGGTTTTGGTTAACAAAAAAAGTTTGGCAATTACTAACCGTATCTGTTGCCGCTCAAATGGGTGTTTTACCACTGAGTTTGTTATATTTTCATCAGTTCCCTGGGTTGTTTTTTGTTTCAAATTTGGTTGTAATCCCTTTTTTAGGCTTTGTTTTGGGTCTTGGATTGTTAGTTATTGTATTAGCTATGCTTAATTTTTTACCTTTTTGGCTTGGCGAGTTATTGAGAATAATACTTCAAAAAATGAATTTTTTTATTGAATGGGTTGCCAGTCATGAACAATTTGTAATAACCAATATTTCAATAAGTTTTGCAATAACCATTACTTCTTATTTGATAATTATAAGTTTTTTTAAATGGGTTGAAGTAAAAAAGTATGTAAGATTTTTAATTTTTTGCATAAGTGTTTTAATATTTCAAAGCATTTTGTTTTATGAAAAATATAACTTGGAAGTATCCAATGAATTAATCATTTTTCACAAAAATAAAGCATCTTTGATAATAGGAAGAAATGGGAATAATATTCAATTAATGAGTTCCGATATCATAATTGAAAAACGATATGAAATTGATTCCTATTTGTTAGGGATTGGTGTTAAAGATATTGAAAAACTGCCTTCTATGAGCAATTCTTTTGTTTTTGGTGAAACTAAGGTAGTTGTAATAAATGATGCCAATGAAGTTGGAAATATAAATTCATCTACAATTTTATTACTTCAAAAATCGCCTAAAATTAATTTGGAAAGATTGTTGAAAACATATAAACCAAAAATTATAATAGCAGATGGAAGTAATTATAAAAGCTATAGTGAGAGTTGGGAGCAAACTTGTTTAAAAAACAAAACTCCTTTTCACAGTACTATGCAAAAAGGAGCTTTTATTTTTCAGTATTAAATAAACTAATCTTTAAATTCGTATTTAAATTTAGATGAATAATCTTCCCACGCTGCTTGTGTTGTTAAATTTTTATGGGCATCTGTATTAAACATTTTTAAAAATATCTCTAATTGTGTTGGAGTCCTATAACCTGTTAATGGAGAAATCAAATTTGCTTCTTCATCTAAAAATAGAAGCGTAGGGTACGCCCTAATTCCTAATATACCTGATAGTTCATGTGGACTATTTCTACCAGTTGAACTAGAGTTAAAATTGGGATTAGTATATTTTTTTCCTTTATAATAAACTATAGCATTTCCCTCAGCATTAAACTTAACAGGATAATAATTTTTATTGATGTAAGACGCAACATCCTTATTACTAAAGGTATTCTTATCTAACATTTTACATGGACCACACCATACAGTGTAGGCATCAACAAAAATTTTCTTAGGAACTTTTTTTTGGGCTTTTTGGGCATCTTCAAACGTCATCCATTTTATTTCTTGTGCAAAACTGAATGTGGTAAAAAAAGCAAAACCAATTGCAAATATTAATCTCATAATTTTATTTTTTATAAAACACTTGTCGCAATAACATTGCCAAAATTACATTTTATTTTAAATTATTTAACACCATGCATTAATTTTTTTAATACTGGAGTTAGGGATAACGCAATAATACCAATAACAATTGGAACAAATGTAAATATTAAAAAGAATGTTGAAATGTCATATTTTGTTGTAATTACATCGATCATTGCGCCCATTTTTCCAGAAGTTTTATTACCAATAGCAAGTGCTAAATACCAAACTCCGAACATAAAAGCAATCATTCTTGGTGGAACTAATTTACTAACATAGGACAATCCAACGGGTGATACACAAAGTTCTCCTAAAGTATGAAACAAAAATGCCATAATTAACCAAACAATACTTACCGAAGCGGTTTTTGCTCCTTGAGGAATTCCTGATGAACCATAGGCTAAAAAGGCAAATCCAATGGCTAAGAAAAACAACCCTATTGCGTATTTTGCTGCTGGATTAGGATTGTATTTACTTTCCCACCATTTAGAAAATAATGGAGCAAAAGCAATGATAAATAAGGAGTTTAAAATTAAAAACCAAGTTGCTGGAATTTGAATTTCATTTTCCTTTTTTTGAATAATTGTAGCAGGAATATTATTGTTAATAGCATTAGCTTGATCGATAGTTAAGTACTTAAAATTAACGCCTTTTTTATCAAGGTCTAAAATAGAAATATTATCGCTTTTTAAAAATTCTGAACTAGATCTTATTACTGTGATTCCTTCACTTAAAATTGCCCCTTCTGGCACTTCCGTATTGGCAGTTATTGGTAATTCTTTTACGACTTCTTCTCCTTTATCATTTATAGATGTTATCTTATAAGTTGCATAGGATACTTCATAAGAATACGTATTAAAGTTGTTGTTAATTTTCCAAATAATCAACCCCCAGATAATAATAAAACTAAAACCTAAAATTAAATTCGAGAAAAAATATTTTTTAAATGTTTGTTTAAAAAGTAAAAATAGCACCCAAGTAATAATAGCAATTGGTACAACTGTAATAATAACATCTACAATGTTAAAAATAAGTGCTGAATTACCTGATAAAATTCTGCTTGTGTAATCTTTTGCGAAAATACTCATAGAACCACCTGCTTGTTCAAAAGAAGCCCAAAAGAAAATAATAAAAAAGGCTAAAATTACAACGGCAATCATTTTGTCTCTTGTAATTGTACTGTACCTAACAATTCTCGATCCTAATAAGTATAAAAATAAAATTAAAGTAATTAGAATTGTGTAGTTTGAGAAATCAATACCACCAAAACTTAGCACATTAAAGTTAGCTATTTTTGAAAAAGGATCATTAATAATCCAAGTTAATCCTGCAACAGCTACAATAACTACAAGTATTTTATCGACTAAAGTAAACGGATTTAATTTATCTTCAATTTTAGTATGATTATCTGTTTCAATGCTTTTATCTTCATTATTTGGTTTATTTCCAACATCACCAAAAATACCCTGAGCTAATGTAAATTGTAATAAACCTAACAGCATAAAAATACCAGCCAATCCAAATCCCCAACTCCAACCAAGTATTTCTCCCATATAACCACAAAGCATAATCCCTAAAAAGGCACCTGCATTTACACCCATATAAAAAATAGTATAAGCACCATCTTTTTTTTCTGGAAAATCTTTGTAAAGAACAGAAATAAACGAAGTCATATTAGGTTTAAAAAACCCAGTTCCAACAACCAATAAACCTAACCCTAAATATAAAAAAATTGGACTCGATTCAATTGCCATACTCACATGACCCAAAGTCATAATAAGTGCTCCAATAATTATTGCTTTTCTGTTTCCTAAATATTTATCGGCTAATGTTCCTCCAATAATAGGAGTTAAATATAGTAAAGCCAAGTAGGTACCATAAAGTGCTAATGCATTTTCACGTGGCCAATCCCAACCACCAATACCTAAAGAACTAACTAAAAATAATACTAATAAGGCGCGCATTCCATAAAATGAAAAACGTTCCCACATTTCAGTAAAAAATAACACAAACAGTCCAGAAGGATGACCTAAGACTTGTGATTTAAAAAAATCATTTGAGGATGTATTCATAAATTTTGAATTTCAATAAATTAATCAGCTTTTGCTGCTGCTTCTTTAGGTCGAATTACTAATCTGTCGTAAATAGTTAAGGCAATAATAGTAACAATACCAATGGCAACAATAACATACCATATTTTATTTGGATGATACGTATCCCATACCATTTGAGTCATTTCAACCTGGGTCATACCTAATTTTTCTGAAGCTGTTGTAAAATAATCGTTCTTTGTAAATTCCTTGGTAATTTCAGGCATATCAATTCCCCTTGTTGTCATTTCAGATTGTAATAAACTCAATTTATCCGACCAAGCCTGATATAAATTTCCTGAGATAAATGTGGTTAAAAAATTACCTAAGAAAATTGGTAAAAAGTAAGTACCCATATAAAGGGCTTCTTTTCCTTTCGGAGAAATTAAAGCAATAAATGACGAGAATGTTGGATTAGTCATCATTTCACCTATAGCAAAAATAACAATTCCTAAAATGGTATAAAAACCATTACCTGTATAGAATGTGATTCCAATACCAATTGATGCAATAATAAATCCGGTAATCATTGCACTAACATGGCGCATTCTCAAAACAAAATAAGAAACAATAAGTTGAAATAAAATAATGGCTCCAGCGTCTATATTAATTAACATTTCTGGATTTACAGAAGTTCCACCACCACTCATTAAACTTGCTAACCAGGGAGAAACTTCGGCAATGGAGTTGTGTAATGCGATGGTATCTACCCAATCTTCAATAAATGTTGGCAACGTGTAAAAAAGTTGGTTGAACATGGTCCAAAAACCAACCATAATAACCAATAAAACGGATAAACGACTATCTTTCACCGCTTCCCACATATTTTTTAAGGAACCTAGAATTGCTTCTCCTATGGTGTCATTACTTTTTATTCTGTCTTTTTCTTTGTAAAAAAGTAATAAAATAACTAAGTTGATTGCAATTACAATGGCTGCTTGTAAGAAAATTATTTTCCAGCCAAATTGAGTTCTTAATGTCGAAGAAAACATTGGCCCTATAAAACCACCAATATTTACCATCATATAAAAAATTCCAAAACCCAATGTTGAATTAGATTCATCTGTGTTTTTTGAAATAATTGCTGATGCAACTGGTTTAAACATTGCAGCACCTACAGCAACCCACAGAAACACTAAAAATACTTGTGTGTAACTAGATACTTCACCCATTAAATAGTAACCTGATATTAATAAAACATAGGCAATTATTAAGGAGCGTTTATAACCGATTTTATCTGCAATTACTCCTGTAATCATTGGTAAAAGGTATAATATTGCTGTTACAATACCCATTATTTGACCTTTTTCGGTATGTGAAAATCCTAATCCCCCTTCATCTGTTGAACCTGTTAGGTATAATGCCAGAACAGCAAATAAACCATACCATGCCCAACGTTCAAATAATTCCATTCCACTTGCAACCCAAAAAGTCTTGTTATAAGACTTCATTACGCCAAAAAAAGATTTTTTATCTGTACTCATTTATATGATAGTTATAATTTATTCATTATTATTTAATTCCGTGAAGTAATTTGTTCAGCATAGGGGAAGCCAAACAGAGCAATACTCCAATTCCTATAGCAGCATAACCCATGGTGCTGTACACATCAATATAATTTGCTAAACTTTCTGCTGCAGTTAATTCAACACCATTTTCTCCATGACCAGATCCAGTTAAAGTTGCTAAAAAACCAGCTACATAATTGGAACCAGCGAAAGACAAGAACCAAACACCCATTAACGTACCTGTTAAATGGGATGGTGCTAATTTGGTAACCATAGATAATCCAATAGGTGAAATGAATAATTCTCCAGTGGTGTGTAACATATATAAAAAAGCTAAGGTCCAAATTGGAACTCTATATTCAACGGCAAATTCATTTCCTAATAAAACAACTAAATATCCAAGTCCAAGTTGAATAATACCTAAACCAAATTTCATTGGAATAGAAGGATTCATTCCTATTTTTGATAATTTAATCCACATCATTGAGAAAATAGAACCAAATAAAATGATAAACAGAGGGTTGAAAAACTGAGTATTACCAGCAGTCATTTCGAAACCTAAAATATTTCTATCTACGTTTGTATCAGCAAAAACTGTCAAAGAAGTTCCAGCTTGTTCAAATAAAGCCCAAAACACAATATTTAATACGCATAAAATAATGAATAAAATCATTCTATCCATTAAAACTTTTCCTCCCTTAGCACCTTCAATAAGTAAATATATAATTGCTCCAAGTGCTACAAACGCAAGTAAATATCCAACTAATGAATTGTGATTCACCAAATAGTAAATACCAGGAACAACCATAATAGAAACGATATAAACAGCATATTCTCTAGGTAAAAAGCCAAGTACTTTTTCTTTTAATTTTTCAGGAAATGGAGGCAATGCTTTTTCAATAAAATGTTTTTGTCCTAATAAGAAAAATAATAAGCCTAATAACATTCCAAAACCTGCCAATGCAAATCCGTATTTAAACCCATACGTTTCTCCAACGTAAACACAAACAGTAGTTGCTAAAAGCGCCCCAATATTAATTCCAATGTAAAAAATGGTAAAACCAGAATCTCTTCTTTCATCTCCTTCATCATATAATTTTCCAACAATACTTGAAATATTTGCTTTAAAATAACCGTTACCAACAATTAAAAAGCCCATCCCCCAAAATAAAGCGTCAGAAGTTCCACCAAGAATAATAAATTCACCAAGAGCCATTAAGAGCGCTCCAAAAATTACTGCTTTTCGATAACCAATTATGGAGTCGGCTATTTTACCTGCAATAACAGGGGCAAGATATACCAATGCAGTATAAGCACCATAAATTAGATAAGAATCTGAACCTTGATATAATAAAATTTTAATAAGGTATAAGGTTAACAACCCTCTCATACCATAGTAGCAAAAACGTTCCCACATTTCTGCCATAAATAATACGTAGAGTCCTTTTGGATGCCCGACTTTAATTTGTGTATCTGTCATAATGATTATTTAAAAATTAGTTGATCTGATTATTACTCGTATTAAAATTAAATAGTTTTTATAATAATTTTTATTTGTTTTATTTTTTACCTAAATTTTCTTTGATAAAAATAGTCATTTTATTGAATAAATGTATCCTTGTATTTTTTCCTTCATAAATGCCGTGAGTTCTATCTGGATATATTTCAGAATCAAAGGGCTTATTGGCTTCAATTAAGGCGTTTTGCAACCTCATAGAATTTTGCACGTGTACATTATCGTCGCCACTTCCGTGGATTAATAAAAATTCTCCTTTCAATAAATGAGCATAGTTTATTGGTGAATTTTCATCGTATCCAGTAGGATTTTCTTGTGGAGTTCTTAAAAAACGTTCAGTATAAACGGAATCATAAAAACGCCAACTTGTAACAGGAGCAACTGCAATTGCCATTTTAAATGTACCTTCACCTTTTAATAAAGCATTGGTACTCATATGTCCACCAAAGCTCCACCCCCAAATACCAATTTCATTGGCATCAATATAAGGTCTTTTAGCTAATACTTTAGCAGCAGCTATTTGATCAATAGTCTCGTATTTTACTAAATTTAAATAGGTAGATTTTTTAAATTCGGCACCTTTAAATCCAGTTCCTCTTCCATCAACACAAACAACTATATACCCTTGTTGGACTAAATGCTGGTACCAATAATCGTTTGCACTATTCCAGCTATTACTAACTGATTGTGAACCAGGGCCAGAGTACTGAGTCATAAATAGAGGATACTTTTTAGATGCATCAAAATCCGAAGGCTTTATCATCCAAGCATTAAATTCTCCATTTTCGGTTTTTAAAATGAAAAATTCTTTTTTTGAAATGAGATATGCCTCTAGTTTTTTTGAAAGCCTAGTATTATTTAAAACTTCTTTCAGTAAAACTCCATTCCCATTATATAGTGAATACATAGGAGGAGTATTTATA
Source organism: Lutibacter sp. (assembly GCF_030692605.1). GTDB lineage: Bacteria > Bacteroidota > Bacteroidia > Flavobacteriales > Flavobacteriaceae > Lutibacter. Next base: position 11,554 of record NZ_JAUYUD010000092.1, on the reverse strand, counting down.
TCAGAAAAAGTATTTATAAAATAGCCCAAATTTTTGCTAAATGAAGCATCATTATCTCCAGAAGAATTTGTTAACCGTTTTTTGTCTTTTCCATTTAACTTAATGGAATATACCGTTCTATTAATGGAACCATCTTCAACGGATTGATAGTAAATTGACTTTGTTTTTTCGTTAATGCCATAAAAATTAGTTACTTCCCAATTTCCTTTAGTAATTTGGTTTAATAATTTTCCATTTTCAGTATAATGGTAAATGTGATTAAATCCATCTTTTTCACTTGTCCAAATAAAGCTATTGTCGGCTAAAAAAGTTAAGTTATTGTGAACATCAACATATGCTTTATCGGCTTCATTCAATATTATTTTAGAAGATAAATCGGTTGAATTTACTAGATATAGATTTAAATTATTTTGATGACGGTTTAAAGTAATAACACTTAATAAATTGGATTTGTTGGTCCATTTTATTCTAGGAATATATTCGTAATTTCCTAGTTTTATGGTTGAAGTACTACTTTTTTCTGTATTGAAAATAAGAAGGGTTACAATTGCATTTTTTTCACCTGCTTTTGGGTATAAGTCTGTTCCAACAATATCCATAGAAAAAGTTGGCACTTCGGTTTCATCAAATTTCAAAAAAGCTATATTTTTACTATCGTTACTCCATTCAAAAGCCTTCACAAAAGAAAATTCCTCTTCGTAAACCCAATCGCAAATACCGTTAATAATAAAATTATTTTTCCCATCATTTGTTATTGGTATAACAACATTCGTTTCTAAATTTTTAATAAAAAGGTTGTTATTTTTAACATAAGCCACTTTTTTACTATCGGGAGAAAAAGTAGGTTCTTGAATTTTAGCTGAATCAATAAGTTTCAGTGATTTAGAGGCAATGTCAAACACATAAAACAATCCAATACTGGAGTGGCGATAAATTGGTTCAGAATCAACTCCTAAAATTAATTTTGTTTCATTATTATTAAACAAATAACTATCGAAGCTTGCTATTTCATTCAAATCTTTACTATCAACAATAGTCTCAATTTTTTCCAAAGAGCTATAACTATATTTATCTATAGTGGTATTTTGAAACAGTTGATTGGTGTTTAATAAAGTATAAAAATCACCATTCATTGAGTTTAAGGAATTCATTCTTTCGGTTCTAAAAGTGCCGTTCCAAATTTCTTCGATGGTAATTTCTTTCTTTTGAGCTGTTACAAGTGTAGTAAAAACAATAAATAGAAGAAGTGCTTTTTTCATTAAAAATGTAAATTCATAATTAAGTGCCAAGTTTAAGAAAAAATAATCAAAAAATAGCTGAAATAAGTCATTAAATTAGCAATATGTTAGTAATGAGATTTTTGTTTTATTCAATTATCTTTGTTTCAGATTAAACAAATTCAAATGTCTAAAATTATAAACGGATTTTCAAAATTAAATAAAATTGAAAAAATTGATTGGTTGGTTGAAACGTATTTTCAAAATAACCAAAAGGTGAAGCAGGTGTTTATGCAATACTGGAATTCTAACCCAGTGTTACAAGATTTACATGACGATTTTATTGAAAATACTATTTCCAACTTTTATTTGCCCTTAGGCATTGCGCCTAACTTTGTAATTAATGGAAGAGACTATACAATTCCTATGGTTATTGAGGAAAGCTCTGTAGTTGCTGCGGCTTCCTTAGTTGCTAAATTTTGGAGTACTAGAGGAGGATTTAAAGCGGAAGTTATTTCAACTACAAAAATTGGGCAAGTTCATTTTATGTACCAAGGGGAAAAAGTGGAATTAACAAATTATTTCAATTCAAAAAAGGAAAATTTTTATAAAGTGACCGAAGAAATAACCAAAAACATGCGTAATCGTGGAGGCGGTATTTTGGGCATTGAATTAAGAGATAAAACGGCAGAATTAAAGAATTATTACCAGCTTCATGTTACGTTTGAAACTGCTGACAGTATGGGAGCAAATTTTATAAATTCTTGCTTGGAAGCAATTTCTCATGAGTTTGAAAAAGATGATATTCAAATAGTAATGAGTATTTTATCGAATTATGTTCCGGAATGCTTGGTACGTGCTGAGGTAACTTGTAAAGTAGATGAATTATATGCTGAAAATTCTGAATTATTTGCTCAAAAATTTGTGCAAGCTATCCAAATTGCGAATGCTGAACCTCATAGAGCTGTAACCCATAACAAAGGCGTTATGAATGGGATAGATGCAGTGGTTATTGCAACAGGAAATGATTTTAGAGCAATAGAAGCAGGTGCTCATGCGTACGCTGCTAAAAGCGGAACTTATAAAAGTTTAACCAATGCAACTATTGAAAATAGAATCTTCAAATTTTGGATTGAAATCCCTTTGGCGGTAGGAACTGTTGGTGGATTAACATCGTTACACCCTTTATCTAAATTATCGTTGAATTTATTAGGAAATCCTCCCGCAAAAGAATTAATGCAAATTATTGCAGTTGCCGGTTTGGCACAAAATTTTGCAGCGTTAAGAGCACTTACAACAACAGGAATACAAAAAGGACATATGAAAATGCACTTAACAAATATTATAAAACAGTTAGGAGCAAGTGAGGAAGAAAAAGAATTTTTAATTAACTATTTTGAAAACAAAACCATTACACATAATGCTGTGGTTGAGGCATACAATAAGTTGGTTGACGAGAAATAATGAAAGAATTTTATAGCAATGGAAAATTATTACTCACAGGCGAATATTTTGTTTTAGAAGGAGCAAAATCATTGGCTGTTCCAACAACTTGTGGGCAAGATATGATTGTTGAATCAATTAATGAACCTCAATTAATTTGGAATAGTTTTACAAATGAAGGGAAATGTTGGTTAGAAGCTGTTTTTGATTTACCTAAATTAAGACTTATAAGCGCTACCTATGATTCGGAAGAAGATGGTGGAAAAGGCACATTGGCAGAAGATTTATTTGAAATATTGTTGCAAGTTAAAAAGTTAAATCCTTCAATTTTAAATTCTAATAAAGGATTTTTTGTAAAAACAAATCTGACTTTCCCTAAAAACTGGGGATTGGGAACTTCTTCAACCTTAATCAATAATTTAGCGAATTGGGCGAAAATTAATCCATATCAATTATTAGAGAGTACATTTGGAGGTAGTGGTTATGATATAGCATGCGCTCAAAATAACAATCCAATTCTATTTACCAATAACGGATTTAATCCAATTATTAAAAATGCAGCTTTCAATCCTTCATTTAAAGAGCAATTGTTTTTTGTGTATTTAAACAAAAAGCAAAATAGCCGAGAGGGAATTCAACGATATAAAACATTAAAAGGAAATTTAACTTCAGAAATTAGTCAAATTTCGAATTTGACAGATGCATTTGTAATATGTAATAATTTAAAAGAATTTGAGAAATTAATAGCTGAACACGAACAAATCGTTTCAAAAACAATTCAGTTAAAACCAATTCAAGAATTAATGTTTTCAGATTATTTTGGTCAAATAAAAAGCTTAGGAGCTTGGGGGGGCGATTTTATATTAGCATCAGGAAATAGCGATTCCCAAAAATATTTTAACAAAAAAGGTTTTCAAACGGTAATTCCTTATCAAGATTTAATTTTATAATCTTTTACAAATAATAATAAAGCCAAAACGATAACGGAATTACTAAACCAATTAATGTTAGCCATAAGCCTCTTCCTTTAATGCCATTTTTACCTTTAATTAAAAATAATCCGGAAATTGCTAAAAATAGTAAAGCAACAGCAAAAATATCAGCAACATAGGTCCATATTCCTTTTGGTTTGTTTAAATGTAAATCGTTTGTTTCTTTTAAAAAAAATCTAGAATTTACTTTTTCTTGTTTTACTTCCTTTGTAAGATAATTTACCAAAATAGAATTGCCTTCAACAAAAATTTCTAATTCATCGGGTGAAGATCTATAAGTATTTTTTACTTCTCTAGTTTCTCCAACAGCTTTTAAAACAAATTTAGTTATTTCCTCTTGAGTAGCATTTTTTGGTAATGAGTCTAAAATTAAAAACGTTTTTTCAATTTTATAATTAGGATTCCAATCTTGTATATGGTTTACGGCAATACCAGAAATAGCATATATAATTGTTAACCCAGCAGCAACATAACCAAAGTCTCTATGCAGTATGCGTAGTAGTTTTCTCCAATGCATCAAAAATATGAATTTAGTTTAGCTATTTAACAATAGCTCCAAGTCCTTTAAGTCGGTATTCAGTTTTACCTTTTGTAATGGTTTTTGGATCAAACTTGGTTCCATATTCTTTCGCTTGATGCTCACCTTGTTCAATTAAATCTTCTTTGGTATAAATAAGTTCTTCAAAAACACCTTCAGCAATAATTTTTTTTCCTTTTTCTTCTAATGGAAAAACAATAACACCATCTTCAACTTTCAATCTGATTTTTTCAAATTCCTTATCGCTTGCAATATCAATCCAACAGCCTCTTTTTTCACAAACTTTAATTATTAATCCTTCAACTTGGACAGTTTTGCCAACGTATTTTTTTGGATTTTTATACAATTCAGAAATGGATGTTTTTTCTTTTAAGGTAAGTTTTTTACCATATTTTACACCTTCTTGAGAATAGGTAGTTGAAGTTAATAAAACTGAAAGAAATAAAAATAAAACTAATTTTTTCATAAGATATAATTTAAAGTAAAGCTGTTATTTAATATAATGATGGTAAAAATAATCAATTTTAAACAATCTATGAAACAGTTTATTTTTTTATTTTTTTGTTAGATTTAACAGTCGATAAAATTTGGATATAAAACGCTATTTTTGCAATAATTATGGCAAAAAAGTTTATTATTATTGGAGGTGGAGCTGCTGGTTATTTTGCTGCTATAAATGCCGCTGAATTAAATTCGGATTTAGATGTTATTATTTTGGAAGGAAGTAATAACGTGTTGCAAAAAGTAAAAGTGAGTGGTGGTGGTCGATGCAATATTACAAATGCTTGTTTTACTCCAAAAGAATTGGTGGAATTTTACCCAAGAGGTAAAAAAGAACTATTAGGGCCTTTTCATCAATTTATGACAGGAGATACAATAGAATGGTTTGAGAATAGAGGCGTTTCACTAAAAATTGAAGATGATAATCGCATTTTTCCTGAGTCAAATTCATCACAAACTATTATAGATTGTTTTTTAGAAACCGCAAAAAATGCAGGTGTAAAAGAACAAACTAGTACACGAGTTGATGCTATTGAAAAAAATGAAGAAAAATTTGTTGTAAAAACAGCTAATGAAAATTTTATAGCAGATTACTTATTGGTTGCTTCCGGAAGCAACGCAAAAGTTTGGAATATGATTTCAGATTTAGGGCATACTATTGTTCAGCCAGTTCCTTCATTGTTTACGTTTAATATTGAAGATAATAGATTGGCAGCTATTCCAGGAACTTCTGTTCCAAAAGCTTCCGTAAAAGTATTGAATTCAAAATTAGAAGAACAAGGTTCTTTATTAATTACACATTGGGGTTTAAGCGGATCAGGAATTTTAAAACTTTCGGCTTGGGGAGCGTTCGAATTATTTGAAAAAAACTATCAGTTTGAAATTGAAGTGAATTGGTTATCTAAAAAGTATGAAGAGGTATTAGATTTTTTGAAATCGGAAAAAGATAAAAATTCTAAAAAGCAAATTATTTTACATTCTATTTTTGAAGAAATTTCAAAACGTCTATGGGAAAAATTTGTAATAGCTGCTCAAATTTCTGAAACTTCACAATGGGCACAACTAACAAACAAGCAATTGGAAGATTTAGCAAAACAACTAACACAATGTATTTTTAAAGTAAACGGAAAAAGCACTTTTAAAGATGAATTTGTAACTGCAGGAGGCGTCGATTTAAAAGAAATAAACTTTAAACGTTTTGAAAGCAAACTGCATAAAAATTTATTTTTTGCTGGTGAAGTATTGAATATTGATGCTATTACGGGTGGATTTAATTTTCAAAATGCTTGGACAGGTGGTTGGATTGTGGCAAATTCAGTTAGCCCCCTAACCCCCGAAGGGGGAATTGGCATAAAAGTTAAAAATTAAAGTTTTCTTTTTCCCTATTCTTTTCAATTATTAATTATTCATTATTAATTGAAACCTGTCCTCTATGTGGTTTCAGCGCGTCTCTATACGTTTTCATATCCGCTTCATCAACCACAATAAAAGCAATCGAATGCATTTCTGAAATAACAGAAAAATCAATTTCATAAAAATGGAGTTTTTCAGTTACAGCAAATTCTTTTAAATGAATGCAGTGATGTTCAGCTGTTTTTTGTGAAACAGAACCTTTGAAATCCCAAATAAGTTTTAGTTTTCTATTCAAGTTTTTTTGTAAAGATATTCTTTTCAAAATTTGAAAATAAGATTTTTAATTTAAACTAAAATTGATTCATTTACCAATGAATTTATTGAGGTTAATAAAAAGGTAATTCCAATAAGTAGAAGTTATAAAAAAGATGTGCTCAATAGATTAGAAAATGTCTAGCTAAAACATTTATCTTTGCCAAAATTATTGTTTTGACTGAAACCGATTTCATTTTATCAAATTTTGATGTATCAAAAGCTTCAAATGGAAGCGTAACTTGGAAAACGCCAAGTAATATTGCGTTGGTAAAATATTGGGGGAAACAAGAACCTCAAATTCCTGAGAATGCTTCTATAAGTTTTACGTTAGATGCTTGTTTTACGTTAACTACTTTGGAATTTAGGTTGAAGAAAAAACGACCTGTTACAGGAAGTGAATTTAATTTTGAAATCTTTTTTGAAGGTGAAAAGAAAGAAGATTTCAAACCTAAAATTCAAAAATTCTTCGAAAGAATTGAACAATATGTACCTTTTTTGAAAGATTATGATTTTATTATAAAATCACGTAATTCTTTTCCTCATAGCAGCGGAATTGCTTCTTCGGCAAGCGGGATGAGTGCTTTAGCTTTGTGTGTGATGAGTTTGGAAAGGTTATTGAACGGAGCCGAAATGACAGATGAATATTTTAATAAAAAAGCATCGTTTTTGGCACGTTTAGGATCAGGAAGTGCGTGTAGAAGTATTGAAGGAGAATTAATTGTTTGGGGAAACCATACTGAAATTGAAGGAAGTTCAAATTTATTTGGAACGAAGTTTCCATTTAAAATTCACGAGAACTTTAAAAATTACCATGATACTATATTATTAGTTGATGAAGATGAAAAGCAAGTTTCAAGTACGGTTGGACATCAATTAATGAACAATCATCCTTTTGCACAACAACGTTTTCAACAGGCGAACGACAATATTTCTAAGATTTCAGAAATAATTCAAAAAGGAGATTTAAAACAATTTATTAAAATTGTAGAAAGCGAAGCGTTGAGTTTACACGCAATGATGATGACAAGCAATCCCTATTTTATTTTAATGAAACCCAATACGTTGAAAATTATCAATAAAATTTGGGAATTTAGGTCAAAAACAAATGCGAATATTTGTTTTACTTTAGATGCAGGTGCTAATGTTCATGTGTTGTTTCCTGAAAGTGAAAAGGAAAGTGTTAACAATTTTATAATAAATGAGTTAATTCAATTTTGTTATAAAAAACATTATATTTGCGACATCATTGGAAATGGGGGTACCCAATTAATAGTTAAAAATGAACAATTAAAAATTGGATACTGAAAGCAAGAAGGATAATGTAATTAAAGAGAAGAGTTTTTCTTTTGCTATTGAAATAGTTGAATTGTTCAAGTATTTGTCTGAAACAAAGAAGGAGTTTGTTATGTCAAGACAATTGTTAAAATCTGGAACTTCAATTGGAGCAAATGTTAGGGAAGCAGAATTCGCACAAAGTAAATTAGATTTTATCAACAAAATGTCTATTAGTTTAAAGGAAGCAAATGAAACAGATTATTGGCTAGAACTTCTTTTTAAAACTAATTTTATTGATGAAATGACGTTTAAAGAATATAAAATTAAATCATCAGAAATATTGAAATTATTAGTTAGCATTGTTAAATCTTCAAAAGGATAATTTTTCATTTTTAACTATTCATTTTTAATTCAAAATAATGAAAGGACCTCTTTTTTACGCGAAAATTTTACTTTTTGGAGAGTATGGAATCATCAAAGATTCCAAAGGTTTGGCAATACCATACAACTGTTATAAAGGTGCACTAAAAAAAGATGAAAACAATTCTATTGAAGCAAAAAAGTCAACGATAAGTTTAGAAAAATTCTATAATTATTTGATTGGTTTAGATACCGAAATGGTGGTTTTTCGTTTGGAAGAGTTGAAAGCTGATATTGAAGAGGGTATGTATTTTGACTCAAGCATTCCACAAGGATATGGAGTTGGAAGCTCAGGAGCGCTAGTTGCTTCGATTTATGACAAGTATGCCCTCGATAAAATTACTGTTTTAGAAAATTTAACTAGAGATAAATTATTAAAACTAAAGGAAATATTTTCTTTGATGGAATCTTTTTTCCATGGAAAAAGTTCAGGCTTAGATCCACTTAATTCCTATTTGAGTATTCCAATTTTAATTAATTCAAAAGACAATTTAGAAGCTACGGGTATTCCTTCCCAAAAGGAAGGTAAAGGAGCAGTTTTCTTATTAGATTCTGAAACTATTGGTGAAACAGAACCAATGGTTACCATTTTTATGAATAAAATGAAAAATGAAGGATTCAGAAAAATGTTAAATGAAGATTTTGCAAGACATACAGACGCCTGTATTGATGATTTTCTTCACGGAAACGTAAAATCGTTGTTTGGAAATGTAAAACAGTTGTCTAAGGTTGTTTTGGATAATTTTAAACCAATGATTCCAGAATCTTTTCATGCTATTTGGCAAAATGGTTTAGATTCGAATGACTATTATCTTAAACTTTGTGGTTCTGGAGGTGGTGGTTATATATTAGGGTTTACTGAAGATTATGACAAAACCAAAACTATTTTAAAAGACTACAAACTAGAATTGGTTTATAGATTTTAGTCAAATTGCTATTGCTTAAATTCTACAGTTTAATTAATTCTTCCAATGGATTTACTTAAAATCGCAAAAAATAATTCTAAAAAAAATAAACCTATTTATATAAAACTTCTGAGTCTTTTTTCAGTGGTTAGAGGTTATAATATTTTTTTAATTGTAATAGCTCAGTATTTAGCATCCATTTTTATTTTTGCACCTGAAAGATCTTTACGAAACGTCCTATTAGACCTCAATTTATATTTTATAGTACTTGCTACGCTTTGTGTTGTTGCTGCGGGGTACATTATCAATAATTTTTATGATGTTGAAACGGATAAAATAAACAGACCTTTAAAATCGAAAATTGATGCCATTGTTAGTCAGAAATTTAAGTTGCAGTTCTATTTTTTCTTGAATTTTCTGGGTTTTATTTTTGGTCTAGTAGTATCATGGAGAGCAGCATTATTTTATTCGGTGTATATTTTTTCCATTTGGTTTTATTCGCATAAATTGAAAAAGTATCCGTTAACAGGATTGTTTTCCGCTGCAATTTTAACAATTTTACCATTTTTTGCGGTATTTGTATATTTTAAAAACTTTTCTGAAATAGTATTTACACACGCTGCTTTTTTGTTTTTTATGTTATTAATTAGAGAATTAATTAAGGATTTACAACGAATTAAAGGAGATTTTATTCAAAATTACCAAACAATAGCTGTTAAATATGGAGAGCATTTCACTAAAATTTTAATTTCGATTTTGGTTATTCTTACATTTAATCCAATTTATTTTCTTTTAAAATATCCCGAAATAGGAGGAATGAGATATTATTTTTATGGTAGTATTTTGTTGTTGAGTGTTTTTGCAGTTTTACTTTGGTTTAGTACCAATAAACGACATTATGTGTTGCTCCATATCCTAATAAAAATTATAATTTTAACAGGTGTTTTAAGTCTAGCATTGATTGATTATACTGTAATAATTGAAAAATTACTTTTAAAATAAAAAATCTATTTAGCTAATAACCAAATGAATAATTTACTTTTGCAAAAATATTAAAAATGAAATCAAATAAAAACTCGTCGAGAGGACGACAACCAGAGAAGAAAAGCCCTTCAAAATCTCCAACCAACAAATTTGCGGGTAAAAGAAATTCTTCAAAAGATAAACCTGTCTTTAAAAAGGCTAGACCTATTAGTAAAGAAGAAAAATTAAAATCTCAAACCGAAAAATCTGTAGTTAAAAAGTTGAATACTTCTACAGAAGATGGAATTCGATTAAATAAGTATATTTCAAATTCAGGAATATGTTCTCGTAGAGAAGCTGATGTTTATATTAAAGCCGGTAACGCTATGGTAAACGGAAAAATTATGACCGAAATGGGTTATATGGTGAAGCCAACCGATGAGATAAAATTTGATGGTTCTTTAATAAATCCAGAGAAAAAAAGATATGTGCTACTAAATAAGCCTAAAAATTACATTACAACTATGGAAGATGAACGAGGAAGAAAAACTGTAATGGACATAATTGCAAATGCTTCAAAAGAGCGAGTATACCCTGTTGGAAGGTTAGACAGAAATACAACTGGGTTATTGTTATTTACTAACGACGGTGATATGGCTAAAAAATTAACACACCCGAAGCATAAAATTCAGAAATTGTACCACGCTTCGTTGGATAAAAAATTAGCAGCTAGCGATTTGCAAAAAATAGCCGAAGGTTTTGTATTAGAAGGGAAGCCAGTATGGGTTGATGAAATTGCATATATTACAAACCAATCGAAAAGTGAAATCGGAATTAAAATTCATTCGGGAAGAAATAGAATTGTTAGAAGAATATTTGAAAATTTTGGATATACTGTTGTTAAATTAGATCGTGTAATTTTTGCTGGACTTACAAAAAAAGATTTACCTAGAGGTCATTACCGCCATTTAACCGAAATGGAACTAAATAATCTAAGAATGTTATAACATTTGAAAGTCAATTTTTAATTGGCTTTTTTTTTAAAATAAACAGCTTATTTGTGTTAAATATTTTTAAGATAATAATATTTTTTTATATTTGAACATCACTAAAAAAAAGCACTTCAAAAAACAGTTTTTTAATCACCTAATAACTATTTTGTTATGAATAGAATAATTGTAGATTTTAAAAAATTAACACCAGAAATATTAAATTTATTGGTTGAAAAATTTCCTGATGGATATGGCATTAAGGATGTTATTAAATTTACAAATCCAAAGGGTCAATACGTTGAAGCTGTTGAAGTTAAAACTGATGACACCGTTTATTTGGTTAAAATTAGTGATGAATTAGTAGACAGTATGGATAATCACATAATTGATATTGAAGACGATGAAGATTATGTATCTGATCCTGATGATTTAGATTTTGGAGAAGTTGAATTAGAGGATGAAGATGATGATTTTGATGAAGAATAATCATGAGTATGATAATTAAAAGAAGCTGTCTCACAACTAGAGACGGTTTATTTATACTTTTATTTGGAAGTTTTATTAGTTTTTTGTATATTTAATCATTGATATACAGATACTTAACTATGAATTTCAGACATTACAACCAACAACAAACGAT
>NZ_JAUYUD010000090.1 GCF_030692605.1 Lutibacter sp. | reverse complement strand
ATCGTTTGTTGTTGGTTGTAATGTCTGAAATTCATAGTTAAGTATCTGTATATCAATGATTAAATATACAAAAAACTAATAAAACTTCCAAATAAAAGTATAAATAAACCGTCTCTAGTTGTGAGACAGCTTCTTTTAATTTATATGAGACACTATCTTCAATTTTTGAATTAACAATGAAAATCTGCCAGCGTTTTATTTTCAAGAATTTTTAAAGTACTGTCACGTACTTCTGCCATTAATCTATTTAAACTACAGCGCTCTTCATTTACACAATCATCGCATTTTTCATAGTAATTTAAACTTACACAAGGTAACATAGCAATTGGACCTTCAAGAACTCGAATAATAAAGGAAATTTTAATTTCACTTGGTTTTTTTAACAAAAAATAACCTCCTCCTTTACCTTTTTTCGATGAAAGGATTCCACTCTTTTTTAATGTTAATAAAATATTTTCCAAAAATTTTTTTGAAATATTTTCTGATGTTGAAATGTCAGAAATTAAAATAGGCATATTTTCATCTTGTTTGGCAAGATAGCTTAAAGCTTTAAGTCCATATTTTGTTTTTTTTGAAAGCATTTTTAAAAATACAAATTATTAAAATTAAATTAAGATTTCTTTGGTAAAAAAACTTCTGCCATCATACAACGTACACTTCCACCACCACATGCTTCTATAGTGTCTATTGGCGATGAAATAATTTTACAATATTTTGAAATAGCATTCAGTTGACCTTTGTTCAAACTATCTAAAGCTGATTGTGACATCACAATATATTTCTCACCATTGTTCCCTAAAACTTGTAACATATTACCAGCAAATTGTGCTACTTGTGTTTCTGAAATTGTAATAATTTCCTTATAATCTTCCTTCAAATGTTTAATCACATTTTTTTTGTCTTTTTTATCATCAATGCTATCCAAACAAATAATAACAAATTCCTCTGCAATACACATCATTACATTTGTATGATAAATAGGTAACCTCTTTTCGTTTACTGTTTGATAAGAAACAAAAGGAACTGGAGTATATTCAAAATCTTCACAAAATTCAATAAATAAATCTTCATCAGCCCTCGGGGATAAAGCACAATATGCTTTCCTATTTATTCTATCTAACAACAAACTTCCTGTTCCTTCCAAAAATAAACCTTCCTTTTCTGCCAATGTATAATCGATGACATTTTCTATTTCAAAACCTTGCTCTTCTAAAATAGTGAAAACATCTTCTCTTCTTTCCAATCGCCTATTTTCAGCAAACATTGGATATAGTGCCACATCACCATTTTCATGAAATGAAATCCAATTATTTGGAAAAATAGAATCTGGAGTATTGGAGTCTTTAGAATCTTCAATAACAATTACTTGAACACCCGCTTCACGAAGTTTATCAACAAAATTATCGAATTCTTGTAAGGCTTTTAACTGAACCGTTTCAGAATTTAGACTTTCCAAAACCTTTTGATAGTAATTATTCACGGCAGTTTGCTCATTCATTCGAAATGAGACAGGACGTATCATTAAAATAGTATTTGTAATTTGTTCCATAAATTAATCTCTTATTAAAGGCATTGTTGAACATCTTAATAATCCTTCTTGTTTTGAAATTTCAGCGTAAGGAATTTCTTCAACGATAAATCCCTGATCTCTTAACCAATTATTTAACCGCGTGAAGTTTTTTTCTGAAACTACAACTTCATTTGAAATAGAAAAAACGTTCGAAAACATTGCATACATCTCATCTTTTGTAATGTGAAATAAATTTCCTTCACCGAATAAATTTACGAGGAACTTATAATCATTTTCATCTCTAAATCCTTCTTTATGTATTATTGCCTTATATTTGCCAACCGGCTGAAAACAACAATCTAAATGTAATGCGTTTTCATTAGCAATAGTATTTGATTTAACCAAATCAAATTCTTTAACAATTTTATTAGGAAATAAATTTTTAATAAAATTAACGCCTTTAATATTAGTTCTAGCAGTAATTATATTTTTATAATCATCTCCTTTATAAGTTCCAATAAAAATATAATTTTTCCAAAGCATTACATCTCCTCCTTCAAAATGGATATCATTAGAAGTTTTAATTATATTATTTGAATCTACTTTATCTAAAACATATTGGATTGCTTCAATTTCTTTTTTTCTATCTGGTAAAATATTTGATATGATAATTTTGTCTTCTATAACAAAAGCGATATCTCTGGAAAATATTTGATTGTAATCTTTTATTACTTCAGGTCTATAAACTTCTACATTGTATTTTTTTAGAACATCGCAAAAAGCTTCCATTTCAATTATCATATCACTTTCAATAGGGTAAGTTCCTGCTATAATATGCTTTAATGATTTAGGATCATAAGCTTCTTCTATTTTTGGCGTAGGTCCATTACTGATCGCTGTTCCTAATACTACTGCCTTTAAACTAGAAGTTTCATCCTTAACATTTAGTTTTAACATATTTATAATTTTTTGTGTAAAAATAAAGAAACCTCATAGATTAATATGAGGTTTTTACGATAATTTTAAAAATATTTAAAATGAAACTATCTTTCGTTATAAGGTTTAAAAGGCCTTAATGTTTCTCCAATATATAATTGACGAGGTCTTCCAATTGGTTCTCCGTTTTCACGCATTTCTTTCCACTGTGCAATCCAACCTGGCAATCTTCCAATCGCAAACATTACAGTAAACATTTCAACTGGTATATTTAATGCTCTATATATTATTCCAGAATAAAAATCTACATTAGGATACAATTTTTTTTCTACAAAATATGGATCTTCAAGTGCAACTGCTTCTAATTTTTTTGCAATAGCCAAAATTGGATCGTTTAAATTCAAATCTTCAAACAGATTATCACACGCTTTTTTAATAATCCGTGCTCTTGGATCGAAATTTTTATAAACTCTATGTCCAAATCCCATCAAACGGAATGGATCATCTTTATCCTTTGCTTTGTCTATGTATTTATCAACATCACCGCCATCTGCCTGAATAGCTTCAAGCATTTCAATTACGGCCTGATTTGCACCACCATGTAATGGCCCCCACAAGGCAGAAACACCAGAAGACAATGAAGCAAATAAACCTGCTCCAGATGAACCAACGATTCGAACTGTTGATGTAGAACAGTTTTGTTCGTGATCTTCGTGTAAAATTAATAATTCATCCATTGCTTTAACCGCAATAGGATTTATTTTATACTCTTCGGTTGGAATTTTAAACATTAACTGCATTAGATTTGAAATATAATCTAGTGAATTATCTGCATAATTTAATGGGAGTCCATTTCTTCTTCTATGCGCCCAAGAAGCTAAAACAGGAAATTTTCCCAAAATTTTAACAACGGCATTATACATGTCTTCTTCTGAATTAACATTTACAATTCCTGGGTTAAAAGCTGTTAAAGCACTAGTTAAAGCAGATAACATACCCATAGGGTGAGCAGATTTTGGAAAACCAACTACAATGTCTTTCATTTCTTCATTAATCATTGATTGCCCCTTAATATCATTCTCAAATTTTTTAAATTGAGCTGTTGTAGGCAATTCACCAAAAATAATTAAGAATGCAACTTCTAAAAAAGTTCCTTTTTGGGTAAGTTCTTCTATGGAATAACCTCTATGACGTAATATACCTTTTTCACCGTCTAAAAAAGTAATTTTACTTGAACAAGAGCCTGTATTCTTAAAACCAGTGTCTAAAGTAATTAATCCTTTAGTAACCGATCTAAGAGAACTAATATCCATCGCAATTTCATTTTCAGTTCCTAGGTAAACAGGAAATTCAAATGTTTTACCGTCTAATTCTAATGTGGCTTTATTTGGCATAATCTATAATTGTATAAATATTATTAAATTGTTAATCATTTAACGAATTTAATGATTTTTAACTGAAAATAGATGATTTTTATCAGGAGATATGCCAATGTAGTTGATGTTACATTAAATTAGAAGCTAGGTATCTACCTAGCTTCTAATTTATTTAATGCTTGCATTATTTATTAAATTTTAAATGCTTTGTCTTGTGGAAAATAAGCAACACTTCCTAATTCTTCTTCAATGCGTAATAATTGATTATATTTTGCCATTCTGTCTGAACGTGAGGCAGATCCTGTTTTAATTTGACCACAATTTAAGGCAACCGCTAAATCGGCAATTGTATTATCTTCCGTTTCTCCTGAACGATGAGACATTACAGATGTATAACCTGCATTGTGCGCCATATTTACAGCGGCAATTGTTTCAGTCAAAGTTCCTATTTGGTTTACTTTAATCAGTATTGAATTTGCAATACCATTTTCAATTCCTCTAGATAATCGTTCAACATTGGTAACAAATAAATCATCACCTACTAATTGAACTTTGTGTCCAATTTTTTCAGTCAAATATTTCCAACCTTCCCAATCATTTTCATCCATCCCATCTTCAATCGAGATAATTGGATATTTAGAGGCTAATTCTGCCAAATAATCTGCTTGTTGTTCAGAAGTTCTTACAACACCTTTATCGCCTTCAAATTTTGTATAATCGTATTTTCCATTCACATAAAACTCCGCTGCTGCACAGTCTAATGCCAATTTAACTTCTTCTCCTGGTTTGTATCCTGCATTTTCAATAGCTTTTAGAACGGTTTCAATAGCATCTTCTGTTCCGTCAAATTTTGGAGCAAAACCACCTTCATCACCAACAGCAGTGCTTAAACCTCTATCGTGAATTAATTTTTTAAGATTATGAAAAATTTCACTTCCCATTTTCAGAGCTTCAGTGAAATTTTTAGCCATAACTGGCATAATCATAAACTCCTGAAAAGCAATAGGTGCATCAGAGTGTGAACCTCCATTGATAATATTCATCATTGGTACTGGCAACGTATTTGCACTAACACCACCAACATAACGATATAATGGCATTTCTAATTCATTAGCTGCGGCTTTTGCAACGGCAAGAGAAACCCCCAAAATTGCATTTGCACCTAATTTAGATTTATTTTTAGTGCCATCCAATTCAATCATTGTTTGGTCAATAAAATTTTGCTCAAATACTGAAATTCCTAAAATTTCTTCCGCTATAATTTCATTTACATTTTTAACAGCCTTTAAAACACCTTTTCCCATGTAATCTTTTCCTCCATCTCTCAATTCCATAGCTTCATGTTCTCCAGTAGACGCTCCAGATGGAACTGCTGCTCTTCCTAAAATTCCATTTTCAGTAACTACATCAACCTCTACTGTTGGATTTCCTCTTGAATCAAATATTTGACGCGCGTGAACGCTTAAAATCATACTCATTTTATAATTGTTTTAATATTATTTATCTCCTCCAAATTTACAATAATTTTGAGTAATATATGCAGAAATTAGCCTCTTTAATACGATAACGTTTTCGAATTATAAAGTAAAATGGATGTGCGATAAAAGACTAACAGACTGAAACTTATATTTTTATTTTTTTTTAATATTTTCAATAAATTCATCGAATAAATAGGAAGAATCATGAGGTCCTGGGCTGGCTTCTGGATGATATTGAACTGAAAAACAATTTTTATTTTTCATTCGCATACCAGCTAATGTATTATCATTTAAATGAATATGTGTAACTTCAAAATCAGGATGACTTTCAACTTCTTCTTTATTTACAACAAAACCATGATTTTGAGAAGTTATTTCACCTTTTCCTGTAATTAAATTTTTAATAGGATGATTAATACCTCGATGACCATTGTGCATTTTATATGTTGAAATACCGTTTGCTATTGCTATAACTTGGTGCCCCAAACATATACCAAACAAAGGGTGATTTTCAGCTAAAATATGTGTCGCAACTTTTTGGGCGCTTTTTAATGGTTCTGGATCACCAGGACCATTTGACAAGAAATAACCATCTGGATTAAATGTTTTCATTTCTTTAAATGTGCTGTTGTGAGGAAAAACTTTAATGTAACATCCTCTTGCAGCTAAATTTCTTAATATATTTTTCTTAATTCCTAAGTCTAACGCCGAAATTTTAATAGGAGCATTTTCATCGCCAAAATAATATGAAGTTTTAGTAGAAACTTTTGAAGCTAAATCTAAGCCTTCCATATTAGGCACCTTATCTAATTCTAATTTTAATTCTTCAATATTGGTGTTTGTAGAAATAATTGCATTCATCGCACCTTTATTTCTAATATATCTAACCACAGCTCTAGTGTCTATATCAGATATTGCCATTATTTTATGTTCAATAAAATAATTCTTCAAACTGTCGGTTCCAGAGGGTCTAGAAAATTCTGTACTAAAATTTTTACAAACAAGCCCAGAAATTTTTATAGAATCAGATTCAATTTCTTCTCTTTGAACACCATAATTGCCAATATGTGGTGAGGTTGTGAGCATTAACTGTCCAAAATAAGATGGATCAGTAAAAATTTCCTGATAGCCAGTCATTCCTGTATTATAACAAAGTTCCCCAAAGGCTGTTCCTTCAATTCCTATTGATTTTCCTTCAAAAATTGTTCCGTCGGCCAATAATAACACTGCTTTATTTTGTGTAATGTATTTCATTTAAATTAAACTGTTAAGATTGTTTTTTTTTTTGATTTTAAAGTTAAAAAAAAAGGATAAACTATTGCTAATTTATCCTTTTTTATATGATTATTGATTTATCATTAATTATCTCCTTTTAGCTCTTCAGTTGGAACTACAACCTCCACAGCATCCTCTTTTTTAGATTTGCTTCTTCTCGTAGTTTTCTTCTTAGCTGTTCCTTTTGGATTATAGGTTGTATTATAATCAACAAGTTCTACCATTGCCATTGGAGCGTTATCTCCTAGACGATTTCCTAATTTAATAATACGTATATATCCTCCTGGTCTGTCAGCAACCTTTAAAGAAATCTCTTTAAATAATTCTGTTACAGCAAATTTGTTTCTTAAATAACTAAATACAACACGTCTATTATGTGTAGTATCTTCTTTAGATTTTGTAATTAGCGGTTCAATAAACTGTCGTATCGCTTTAGCTTTAGCAACAGTAGTATTAATACGCTTATGCTCAATTAAAGAGTTTGCCATATTCGCAAACATTGCTTTTCTATGAGCAGTTTGTCTTCCTAAATGATTAAATTTTTTTCCGTGTCTCATCTCTTATCTTATCTTATTTAAAACGTTCGTTTTAAATTAATCTTTATCTAATTTATATTTACTTAAATCCATTCCAAAATTCAATCCTTTATTATGAACTAATTCATCTAATTCAGTCAAAGATTTTTTACCGAAATTACGGAACTTCATCAAATCATTTTTATTAAATGATACTAAGTCTCCTAAGGTATCAACTTCTGCCGCTTTCAAACAATTTAGTGCTCTAACAGATAAATCCATATCAACTAATTTTGTTTTTAACAACTGACGCATATGCAAAGACTCTTCATCATATGTTTCTGTTTGTGCAATTTCATCAGCTTCAAGAGTGATACGCTCATCCGAGAATAACATAAAGTGATGAATTAAAATTTTTGCAGCTTCTGTTAAAGCATCCTTTGGAGCAATAGAACCATCAGTGTTTATATCAAAAACCAATTTTTCATAATCTGTTTTTTGCTCAACACGAAAATTCTCTACATTATATTTTACATTTTTTATAGGTGTAAAAATTGCATCTGTGAAAATTGTTCCTAAAGCAACACCTGATTTTTTATTTTCTTCAGCTGTAACAAATCCTCTTCCTTTTTCTATTGTAATTTCAAAATCTAGTTTAACAGATTTTTCCATATTACAAATTACTAAATCGTGATTTAAAATTTGAAAACTTGAAATATATTTTTGTAAATCACCTGCAGTTAACTGACTTTGATTTGAAATTGAAATTGAAACTGTTTCTCTATCTGAATCCTCAATTTGTTTTTTAAAACGTACTTGTTTTAAATTTAAGATTATTTCAGTGACATCTTCTACAACACCTTTAATTGTAGAAAATTCATGTTCAATTCCTTCAACACGAAGTGAAGTAATTGCAAAACCTTCTAGTGAAGAAAGTAAAACTCTTCTTAAAGCATTACCAACTGTTAAACCATATCCAGGTTCTAAAGGTCTAAATTCAAATCTACCACTAAAATCGGTAGAATCAATCATTATTACTTTGTCGGGCTTTTGAAAATTTAAAATTGCCATAATTAATTTGGTGTCTTTAAAATTATTTAGAGTATAACTCTACTATTAATTGTTCCTTAATATTTTCAGGAATTTGAATTCTTTCAGGAATACTAACAAAGTTACCTTGTTTAGTTTCTGAATTCCAAGTAAGCCATTCGTAAACATCGCTTCTATTTGACAAAGCGTTTTCGATTGCTAATAATGATTTCGATTTTTCTCTAACTGCAACAACATCACCAGCTTTTAATGTAAATGATGGAATACTTACTAAGTCTCCATTTACAATTATATGTCTGTGCGATACTAATTGTCGTGCTGCGCTTCTTGACGGAGCAATACCCATTCTATAAACCACATTGTCTAAACGAGATTCACATAATTGTAGTAATATTTCACCTGTAACACCTGTAGATGCTGAAGCTTTTTTAAATATATTTCTAAATTGTCTCTCTAAAATACCGTACGTATATTTAGCTTTTTGCTTTTCAGCTAGCTGCACAGAGTACTCAGATTTTTTTCCTCTTCGTCTATTAGCACCATGTTGCCCCGGAGGGTAATTTCTTTTTTCAAAAGACTTATCGTCTCCAAAAATTGCTTCACCAAATTTACGAGCAATTTTTGTTTTTGGTCCAGTATATCTTGCCATTTTTAATTGTTAAATGATAGGGATTATGAATTAAGGCTTAGTCCTTCGATAATCATTTTTATCCTATCGGTTAAATTTATTTTTATTATACTCTTCTTCTTTTTGGAGGTCTACAACCATTATGTGGTAATGGAGTAACATCAATAATTTCAGAAACTTCAATTCCCAAATTGTGAATTGATCTAATAGCTGATTCTCTACCATTACCTGGTCCCTTTACATAAACCTTTACTTTTCTCATTCCTGCATCATGTGCAACTTTTCCGCAATCTTCAGCAGCTAATTGAGCAGCATAAGGAGTATTCTTTTTTGAACCTCTAAATCCCATTTTCCCTGCTGATGACCAAGAAATTACATCACCCTTTTTATTGGTAAGTGAAATAATAATATTGTTGAATGATGCTGTGATGTGCGCTTCTCCAACTGCCTCAACAATAACTTTACGTTTTTTAGTTTTAGTACTTACTTTCGCCATAATATTTAGTTATTATTTAGTTGCTTTTTTCTTGTTAGCTACAGTTTTACGTTTACCTTTTCTAGTTCTAGAATTGTTTTTGGTTCTTTGACCTCTTAAAGGCAATCCTGATCTATGACGAATACCTCTGTAACAACCAATATCCATTAAACGTTTAATGTTTAATTGAATTTCAGAACGCAATTCACCTTCAATAGTTGAATTACCAACTTGTTCACGAATTTCGTTAATCTCCTTGTCAGTCCAGTCTTGAACTTTCGTGTTCTCGTCAACTTTAGCTGCCGCTAAAATTTCTTTCGATTTACTTTTACCTATTCCAAAAATATATGTTAACCCAATAACACCTCTTTTGTTTTTTGGAATATCAATACCTGCTATTCTTGCCATAATTATCCTTGTCTTTGTTTAAATCTAGGATTCTTTTTATTGATTACATATAATCTGCCTTTTCTACGTACAATTTTGCACTCGGCACTTCTCTTTTTAACTGATGTTCTAACTTTCATCCTGTATACTTTAATATCTGTAAGTAATTCTTGCTTTTGTTAAATCGTAAGGGCTCATATCCAATTTAACCTTATCTCCAGGTAATAACTTAATATAATGCATACGCATTTTACCTGAAATATGAGCTGTAACAATATGTCCATTCTCCAATTCTACCCGAAACATTGCATTAGACAATGCTTCCGTAATAGTTCCATCCTGCTGTATTGCTGATTGTTTGGCCATTATGATAATAATTTTCTCTTGGTTCCCTTTTTCATTAAGCCATCATAATGACGATTCAATAAATGAGAATTAATTTGTTGAATAGTATCTATTGCAACTCCAACCATAATTAATAGTGATGTTCCACCATAAAATAATGCCCAAGATTGTGTTAATCCAAATTTAACGACAAGTGCTGGTAATATAGCAACAGCTGCCAACATTAACGACCCTGGGAATGTAATTAACGATAACACCCTATCCAATAATTCACCTGTATCTTTACCTGGTCTAACTCCTGGAATAAAACCACCGCTTCTTTTTAAATCGTCAGCCATTTTATTTGTTGGAATTGTAATTGCAGTATAAAAATAACTAAAAATTATAATTAAAAAGGCAAATAACATGTTATACCAAAAACCAAACATATTTGAAAATTCGATTCCAATAGATTTA
This sequence comes from Lutibacter sp., assembly GCF_030692605.1. Taxonomy (GTDB): domain Bacteria; phylum Bacteroidota; class Bacteroidia; order Flavobacteriales; family Flavobacteriaceae; genus Lutibacter. The sequence continues at coordinate 3,902 of NZ_JAUYUD010000090.1, read as the reverse complement.
ACAATGTCATTATCTGATCCTGCCATTAAAGCAGGAGCAAACATAATTGCTTGTGCAAAAATAATTGGCATTACACCTGATGAGTTTAACTTTAATGGAATATAATCTCTAACTCCAGCCACACTCTTAATGTTTCCAGCTACTGTTTTTCTAGCATATTGTACTGCAATTTTTCTAACTGCTGTTACTAAATATACACAAATCATTACAACTAATAACCATATAACTATTTCTAAAAGAATCATTATCAAAGCACCATTAGAAGCGGTCATTTTTGCAGCAAATTCTTGAATAAATGATTCTGGTAAACGTGCAATAATACCAATCATAATCAATAGTGAAATACCATTACCAATACCCTTATCAGTTATTTTTTCACCTAACCACATTGCAAAAACAGTTCCAGCAGTTAAAATTACCATAGAAGTAATCCAAAACATACCACCACTAATATAAAAAGCATCAGAAGGTATTAATTGATAAATATTTGTAATATAAGCTGGTCCTTGTACCATTGTTATTGCAATGGTTAACCAACGAGTTATTTGATTGATTTTCTTTCTTCCACTTTCACCATCTTTTTGAAGTTTTTGTAAATAAGGAACCGCAATTCCCATTAACTGAACAACAATAGATGCAGAAATATAAGGCATGATACCCAGTGCAACAATTGATGCTTGTGCAAAAGCCCCACCAGTAAACATATCAAGAAGTCCTAAAATTCCTCCACCACTAGTTTGATTTTGAAGCGCAGCTTGAGCAACAGTAATGTCAATTCCAGGAAGTGGCACTTGTGCGGCAAAACGATAAATAGCCATAAATCCAAGTGTCAATAAAATCTTATTTCTAAGTTCTTCTATTGTCCAAATATCTTTTATGGTTTGAATAAATTTTTTCATCTATAATAATAATTACAATGTTTCTGCAGTTCCTCCAGCAGCTTCAATTCCAGCTTTTGCAGTTGCAGTAAATTTATGAACAGTTACATTTAATTTAGCTTTTAATTCACCGTTTCCTAATATTTTTATTAGGTCGTTATTACCAGCTAAACCATTTTCTATTAAAGTTTCAATAGTCACAGTATCTGAAATTCTATTATTATCAACTAACTCTTGTAATTTATGAAGGTTAATACCTACATATTCTTTACGGTTAATGTTTGTAAATCCAAACTTAGGCACACGTCTTTGTAATGGCATTTGACCACCTTCAAATCCTACTTTTCGAGAATAACCAGATCTAGATTTAGCTCCTTTATTACCTCTTGCAGCAGTTCCTCCTTTTCCTGATCCTTGACCCCTACCAATACGTTTACCTTGAGTTTTAACTGAACCTTCTGCAGGTTTTAAGTTATTTAATGTCATAAGTTTTTATATTATTTAATTTCTTCAACAGAAATTAAGTGTTTAACTTTATTTACCATACCAAGGATTGAAGGAGTAGCCTCATGTTCAACAACTTGATTCATTTTACGCAAACCAAGAGCCTCCAAAGTTCTTTTTTGCCTTTGTGGACGTCTAATTTTACTACTTACTTGTTTAACTTTAATTTTTGTCATCTTAATCCTCGATTTTATCCGTTAAATACCTTTTCTAAAGAGATTCCCCTTTCCTTTGCTATCGTAACAGCACTACGCAATTGTAATAAAGCATCAAAAGTTGCTTTTACAACATTGTGAGGGTTTGATGATCCTTGAGACTTTGAAAGTACATCATGTATACCTACTTGTTCAAGTACCGCACGAACAGCACCACCTGCTATAACTCCTGTACCATGTGACGCCGGTTTTAAAAACACTTTTGCCCCTCCAAACTTACCTTTTTGTTCGTGAGGTAAGGTTTGTTTATAAATTGGTATTCTTACCAAGTTTTTCTTTGCGTCTTCAATTGCTTTAGCAATAGCAGATGCAACATCTTTAGATTTTCCCAATCCGTGCCCAACAACACCATTTTTGTCTCCAACTACAACAATAGCTGAAAATCCAAATGCTCTACCTCCTTTAGTTACTTTCGTAACTCTTTGTACACCAACTAAGTGATCGTGAAGTTCTAACCCGCTAGGTTTAACTCTTTCTACGTTATTGTATTTTTGATACATAATTCAATTAAAATTTTAAACCTGCTTCTCTTGCAGCGTCTGCTAGAGCTTTAACTCTACCGTGATACAAAAATCCATTTCTATCAAATGAAACTGATTCCAAACCAGCATCTAATGCTTTTACAGCAATGCCCTTTCCAACAGCTTTCGCAATGTCGACTTTTGTTCCAGTTGATTCAATTTCTTTATCTCTAGATGATACTGATGCAATAGTTACACCTGCATTGTCATCTACTAACTGAGCATAAATTTCTTTATTGCTTCTGAAAACAGACAAACGTGGTTTTGTAGCTGTTCCAAAAATAACTTTTCTAATTCTATGCTTAATTCTAACTCTTCTTTCAAGCTTTGATAATGCCATAATACTATAACTTATTATGCAGATTTACCTGCTTTTCTTCTTAATAATTCTCCAACAAACTTAACTCCTTTTCCTTTATAAGGTTCTGGACTTCTGAAAGAACGAATCTTTGCAGCAACCTCACCTACTAATTGCTTGTCAAATGAAGTTAATTTTATAATTGGATTCTTTCCTTTTTCAGAAACAGTTTCCACTTTAACTTCAGGAGCTAATTCTAAAATAATATTGTGCGAATAACCTAAAGCCAAGTCTAATACTTGACCTTGATTGCTAGCTCTATAACCAACACCCACAAGTTCTAATTGTTTTGTCCATCCTTCAGAAACACCAACAACCATATTATTAATTAAAGCTCTGTATAAACCATGTTTTGCTTTTTGATCTTTACTTTCAGAAGTACGATCTAAAACTATAATACCATCTTCAACATTAACTGTAATATCTCCTGTAATCTCCTGAGTTAACTCTCCCAATTTTCCTTTCACAGTAACTACATTATCCTTTATGTCTATTGTAACACCTGCAGGTAAAGTAATCGGGTTTTTTCCTATTCTTGACATCTCTGTTTAGTTCTTGATTAATATACGTAACATAAAACTTCTCCTCCAACATGTTCTTGTGTGGCCTTTTTACCAGTCATAACACCATGTGATGTAGAAACTATTGCAATACCTAAACCGTTTAAAACACGGGGCATTTCATCTGCACCAACATATTTTCTCAAACCAGGAGTACTAACACGTTGTAATTTTTTAATAACCGAAGCTTTTGTATCTTTATTATACTTTAAAGCTATTTTAATAGTTCCTTGAACTTCGCTTTCTTCAAATTTATAACTTAAGATATAACCCTGATCAAATAAAATTTTGGTTATTTCTTTTTTAATGTTTGAAGATGGAATTTCAACAACTCTGTGGTTTGCACTAATTGCATTTCTAACTCTAGTTAGATAATCTGCGATTGGATCTGTAATCATTTATTTTTATTTTGCGGCTTCGGTTTTCAAAATTATTTTGAACCTAAAACCAATTTATAATATTACCAACTTGCTTTTCTAACACCCGGAATTAACCCTTGGTTTGCCATTTCACGAAATGTAACACGTGACAATCCAAACTGTCTCATATACCCTTTAGGTCTTCCTGTTAATTTACAACGATTGTGTAAACGAACTGGAGAAGCATTTTTTGGAATGCTTTGTAATGCGTCATAATCACCAGCTTCTTTCAAAGCTTTACGCTTTTCAGCATATTTAGCAACTAATTTTTTTCTCTTAACCTCACGGGCTTTCATTGATTCTTTAGCCATAACTTAATTCTTTTTAAAAGGTAATCCTAATTCTGCTAATAATGATTTTGCTTCCTTATCTGTTTTGGCAGTAGTTACAAAAGTAATATCCATACCTGAAATTTTGTTTACTTTATCAATATCAATTTCAGGGAAA
>NZ_JAUYUD010000089.1 GCF_030692605.1 Lutibacter sp. | reverse complement strand
ATCGTTTTTTAATTGGATAAATGAAAAAACTCAAATCCAAAATGCAAGTAAAGTCAGGTCGTTTAAAGGTTTAATTGTACATATATTTGGAAAACTTGCTGCTTGTTTTTTAAAGCCAATTGTTAACCCTTAATTCGCATTTTTAATAAATTTATAATAACCGCCCATAAATAGACCATACATTAAAGAAATAATTAAATTATTTATTACAAATGGTTTCCAAGTTTCTGCAGAAAAATTTGTGACAATCATTCCTTCAAATCCACCAGCGCTAAATAAAGAAACAACTATTTTAATTAAGGAAATTACCACTAAAAATATCAATCCAAAACGGATTGCAAGTTTTAAGAACGAAGCGTTTTTATAAGAATTCATGTTATTTTAGTTTTTGGTTATTTTGATGCCTATTATGATCTCTTTTTGTTTTTACATCCATTTTTTTATCGAAACTTGCCTGTAAATCTATTCCTGTTTGATTTGCCAAACACAAAACCACAAAAACTACATCGGCTAATTCCTCACCCAAATCTTTATCTTTATCACTTTCCTTTTCACTTTGTTCGCCATACCTACGTGCAATAATTCTTGCAACCTCTCCAACTTCTTCAGTTAATTGAGCCATGTTGGTTAATTCGTTAAAATACCTAACTCCATGATTTTTAATCCATTCATCTACAACAAGCTGTGCGTTTTTAATATCCATAAATTAAACTATTTATTAAGAGTAAATATACTAAAGAATTACGAAACCTAACTTACTTATTTAGAAAGTCCAAAAAGCGTTCTCGCGAAATTTCAACAGCACCTAAACTTGCTAAATGATTATTATAAAGCTGACAATCTATAAGTTGATACTTCTCCAATTCTAACTTTTGAGCAAGTTTAATAAGTGCAAATTTAGAAGCGTTATCAACATTGCTAAACATACTTTCTCCACAAAAAACTGTACCTAAATCAATTCCATACAAACCTCCAACTAATTTTTTGTCACCTTGAGTTGAGTCGAAATGTTGCCAAACTTCAACAGATTTTGCAATACCTAAATGATGTAGTTTTAAGTATGCTTGTTCCATTTCATCAGTTATCCAAGTTCCAGATTCACCATTTCTTAATGCATTTTTACAAGCTGCTATTACTTCACTAAAATTTTGATTATATGATATTTCAAAGCTGTTTTTAGCAATAACTTTTCGCATACTTTTTGAAATCACAACATGACTAGGAAACAAAACCATTCTCAATTTTGGACTATACCAAAAAATTGGTTCGTTAGTGTTATACCAAGGAAAAATACCACTTTTATAGGCCAATTGTAATCTTTCAACTGATAAATCTCCACCTACGGCTAGCAATCCATCTCTATCTGCCAATGCTACTGGAGGAAAAATTAGTTTTTTAGAAAGTAAGTACATTTAGAATTATTTTATGCAATTTAAATAAAAAAGGGGAAAATTTCTTTTCCCCTTTTTTATTTATTTTATCCCATTAAAATGGCAAATCATCTGGTTCAGCGTCATCTATATTAGACGTAGTTTCAAAAGAATCCATTGGTGGCATTGCAGATGCTCCAGCATTTCCATTATCTTGCAAAGCTTCTATTCTCCACCCTTGTATAGTATTAAAATATACTGCTTCACCTTGTGGGTTAATCCATTCCCTACCCCTTAAATTAACAGCAACTTTCACATCTTGTCCAGCTTGGTAATTGTTTAATAGTTCACATTTGTCTTGAACAAATTCAACCATTATCATTTGTGGGTATTGTTCATTAGTTGTAACAACTAATTCTCTTTTTCTAAAACCACTTGTTCCAAATGTTTTTTCTTCTCCAATTTTTTTAATTTTTCCTGTAATTTCCATATTTCAAATTATTTCATCAATAATGCCTTCCAAGCACTGTCAATGTCGTTTTTAGTTAAAAAGTCTTTGGCAAATGTATGTTTTTTTAGCAAATTTGAACCTATATATTTGGCATGTTCTTTTGCAAACTTATCAACATCATTAGCTTCAGGAAGCGCTTCAACATTACCTAACATTCCTAGGTCATTCCCTGTTAAAACAGTACTATTTCGAATAGCAGCAGGAATAGCGTCTACTCCTATCCCCATTGTTAATAATGGTTTTGGAATTTCAAAAAATCCGCAATTTGCTCTCGAATAAAGACTTCCTCCTGCCCTAGATACCAAATCTAGTTTATGCTGATTTATTGTCCCATCATCTCCTAGAAATTCTTCTTTTATATGCATCTTTACAACTTCACAAATAATTAAGTTTCCCGCTCCTCCCTCGATTCCAAGTTCAATTATTTCAGTTATTTTACATTCCATCTGAATAGGAGATTCGGCAACTCTAAAAGGCTTTACTATATCCGATTTTAACATGGTAAAGCCTGCTTTTTCAAACTCATTTATTCCTGTTGGATATTCTGTACTGGCTAAAGACATTTGCTGTACCATATTGTAATTAACAACGTTAATTACAACCTCTTTTGTTTTTTTTGAATTTTCAAAAGTATCTTTAGTTGTATTTTCTTTAACTCTTCTAGCTGGCGAAAAAACTAAAATTGGTGGGTTAGCACTAAATACATTAAAAAAACTAAACGGTGATAAGTTAGGGTTTCCAAATTCATCCATCGTACTTGCAAAAGCAATAGGTCTTGGTGCGATTGCACTCAATAAATAACCGTGTAATTGTACTGTTGAAATTTCTGAAGGATTAATACTAAGCATATTTATTATTTTAAAACAAATATAATTATTTCAATCTAAAATAATAACACATTAAATTTTATGTTATAACTACATATCAATTATATTTGAAGATGGTTTCACAAAAACATACATTATTAATTAGAGGAGCTGTTGTAGCGTCATCTTTTATTATTGTTGCCCTAATTTTATGGAATACTTATGATTTCTTTCTAAAATTTAAAGATGAAGAGAGAGCTAAAATGGAAATTTTAGCAAAAGCTTTTGAATCGTTTAGTACTTCGGACCTAAATGCCGATTTTACTTTAGAAGATAAAATTATTTTGAGCAACAGTAATATTCCGATGATTATTACCAATAATCAAGGCAATATTACTGAATGGTCTAATTTAGACGATTCAAAAATTGACAATACCGATTATTTAAACCATCAATTAAGGCTTATGAAAAATCAAAATAAGCCAATAATTGTGAGTCATAAAGAAAGTCAGACTAAACAATTTATTTATTATAGAGATTCTGATTTATTAACAAAATTAAAATATTATCCAGTAGCCTTAATCTTAATTTTGATCTTATTTGCTAGTGTTATTTACCTTTTTTTTAAATCTAATAAAATAGCAGAACAAAACAAACTTTGGACCGGAATGGCCAAAGAAACTGCACATCAAATTGGAACGCCTTTATCATCTTTACTTGGTTGGATTGAAATTTTAAGATTAGAAAACACTGATGAAAATACCGTTAAAGAAATTGAAAATGATGTGTTAAGGCTTGATACTATTGCAAAACGATTTTCAAAAATTGGATCAGTTCCTGTTTTAAAAACTGAAAATATTGTTGAGGCAACAAAAACAGCATTAAATTATTTACAATCACGAAGCTCAAAAAATGTGATTTTCAACTTTCGTTCAAAAAAATCTAATATAAAAACTAAAATTAATATTCAACTTTACAATTGGGTTATAGAAAATTTAGTTAAAAATTCTATTGATGCTATGGCTGGAAAAGGCACTTTAAACATTGTCATAATTGAAGAAGATAAAACTGTAAAAATTTCCGTTTCAGACACCGGTAAAGGAATCCCAAAAAACTTATACCACAAAATATTTTCTCCTGGCTTTACAACAAAAAAAAGAGGATGGGGGTTGGGTCTATCTTTAGCAAAACGCATTATTGAAGATTATCACAATGGTAAAATTATGATTTCAAAATCAGAAATTGGTATTGGAACTACTATTACTGTTCATCTAAAAAAATAATTAAAGTTCAGCAGCAATTAATTTTGCTAGTTGTTCAAATTCCTCTGGCTTTAAAGTTACTTTTTTATTAAACTGAATATCTTCCATTGCTTGTAAAGGAATTAGATGAACATGTGCATGCGGCACTTCTAACCCAATAACAGCCATCCCAATTCGTTTGCACGGAATTGCTTTTTCCAAAGCAATTGCAATTTTTCTAGCATATGCCATTAAATCGGAATATTCTTTAGAATCTAATTCAAACAGCTTGTTTACTTCCCTTTTTGGAACTACTAATGTATGCCCTTTTGCATTTGGGTTAATATCTAAAAATGCGTAAAACTGATTGTTCTCTGCAATTTTGTACGAAGGGATTTCTCCTGAAATAATTTTTGTAAAAATAGACATGATTTTTTTTATCAAAAATAAGAAACCCTTTTCAATTTGTCAATTGAAAAGGGTTTCAATATAATTTCAAACTAATTTTAACCTCTTGAAATATCTAATACTTCCAACGTAATAACACCATTCGGCACTTGAATTTCTGCAATATCACCCACTTTTTTACCTAATAAGCCTTTACCAATAGGAGAATTTACAGATAATTTACCTTCCTTCAAATTAGTTTCAGAATCTGCAACTAACGTATACGTTAGCTCCATCTTATTTGTAATATTTTTTAGTTTAACTCTTGAATGTATTAGTACTTTAGAATTATCTAATAAAGATTCATCAATTACACGAGCATTTGAAACCACTTCTTTTAATTTTGCGATTTTCAATTCTAACATAGACTGCTCCTCCTTAGCAGCATGGTACTCCGCATTTTCACTTAAATCACCTTTATCTCGTGCTTCTGCTATGTCGTTACTCACTCTAGGACGCTCAACGTGTTCAAGGTGGTCCAACTCATCCCTTAATTTTTTCATTCCTTCTTCGGAATAATACGAAATTTTACTCATAATCAATCTGCTTAAATAATACAAAAAATCTCACAACTGTATACCAGAATGAGATTTAACACAAATGTACAAAATATTTGTAAATTGCAACCGTTTACATTTAAACTTGAAGTTTTATGTTAAAAAAAATAGCAATTTTGTTTGTTGTTGCCACTTTGTATTCATGTGAAAAAAATGAAGTGAATGATCTTTTACCAAAAGTGGTTGTTGATGAAACCATAAACTTAAACCTTCCACAATATATAAATTTGCTCACACCAACAGGTTCTGTCTATAGCAAAGGTGGCTACCGAGGTATTCTTATTCAAAATACAGGAATTGGAAATCCTCCATATAAAGCATTTGAAAGAGCCTGCCCAAATAATGATTGTGCCACTCCAATGAACTTTGACGGAAGCTTAAAAATGAAATGCTCTTGTGACCAAAGTGAGTACAGTATAATTGATGGATCATCACAAACCAAAGGGTTTAACCGTTTTGCCAGAGAGTATAAAGTGGTAGTTTTAAATAATAATACTATTTACATTTCTAATTTTTAAAAAGTAATGTAAGTATTTTAAAAACAGATTAGTATTTTTGTGCGAAAGCAATTAAAGTGAAAAACTATTTCTCATCAACATTTAAATTAGGTATTTTGGGCGGTGGCCAATTAGGCAAAATGCTATTAGCTGAAACTCATAAGTTTGATATTTATACTGCTGTTTTAGATTCGTCTAATCAAGCACCGTGCGCCGCTATTTGCAATGAATTTTATGTTGGAAGCTTATTAGATTATCAAACCGTATATGATTTTGGCAAAAAAGTTGATTTACTAACTATTGAAATTGAGCATATTAACGTGCAAGCCTTGTTCAAATTAGAAGAAGAAGGATTAGCAATATTTCCACAGCCTAAAGTTTTGGAAATTATTCAACATAAAGGAAAACAAAAGGATTTTTTTGCCTCAAACGATATTTCAACAGCACCATTTAAACGATACCTTTTAAAATCTGAATTATTAAATGAAAATTTCAGTTTTCCATTTGTATGGAAATCGGCTCAATTTGGATATGATGGAATGGGCGTTAAAATTGTAAAAAATGAAAACGATTTAATTAATTTACCCGATGTTGAATGTATTACTGAACAATTAATTCCTTTTAAAAATGAATTAGCAGTAATTGTTGCTCGAAATAAAAATGGTGAAATAAAAACCTATCCAGTGGTTGAAATGGAATTTCATCCAGAAGCAAATCAGGTTGAATACGTTATTTGTCCTGCAAGAATTTCTCCTAAAGTAGCCAAAAAAGCTATGAATACAGCCAAAAAGGTAGCAGAATCTTTTCAACATATTGGGTTGCTGGCCGTTGAAATGTTTCAAACAGATGAAGATGAAATAATAGTTAATGAAGTTGCTCCAAGAACCCATAATAGTGGTCATTATAGCATTGAAGGATCTTATACCAATCAGTTTGAACAGCATTTAAGAAGTATTTTAAACCTTCCCTTAGGTTCAACAAAAAGTAAAGCTGCTGCAGTGATGGTAAATTTAGTAGGCGAAAATGGCTATGAAGGAAAAGTAGTTTATAAAAATATGGATGAAATTTTAAAAATGCCTGGAGTAACGCCGCATATTTATGGAAAAAAAGAAACACGTCCGTTTAGAAAAATGGGGCATGTTACCATTGTTCATGAAAATATGGAAGAAGCAAGAGAATTGGCTGAAAAAGTTAAACAAACAATTAGAGTAATAAGTAGTAAATGAAAGATTTAATTAGCTATATTTCAAATATTTAATTATTAAATAATTATAAATTATGAGTAAAGTAGGAATTATAATGGGAAGCATTTCTGATCTTCCAATTATGCAAGAAGCCATAGATATTTTAAAATCATTTAATATTGAATATGAAGTAGATATTGTTTCTGCGCATAGAACACCAGACAAACTAGTAAATTACGCAAGTAATGCGCACACAAGAGGTATTTCAGTTATAATTGCTGGTGCTGGAGGCGCTGCTCATTTACCCGGTATGGTAGCTTCTATGAGTCCACTTCCTGTAATAGGTGTGCCTATAAAATCTCGAAATTCTATAGATGGATGGGATTCTGTGCTATCCATTCTTCAAATGCCTGGAGGAGTTCCAGTTGCCACTGTAGCTCTTGATGGTGCTTTGAATGCTGGAATTTTAGCTGCTCAAATTATAGGAAGTTCTGATAAATTTACCCTTGATAAAATTTTAATCTATAAAGAAGGTTTAAAGTTAAAGGTTCAAAAATCTTCAGACGATCTTAAAAATAGATAAATAAAATAAAATTCCTTTTTTAAAAACTTAAAGCAATCATTTTTTCAATGACAAATCCATTATTAACACCTTTTAAAAATTCATATTCAACTGCCCCATTTTCTAAAATTAAATCAGAACATTTTATCCCTGCTTTTAAAGAAGCAATTGAACTAGCCAGAAAAGAAATTGCTACAATTACTGCCAATTTTAAGATCCCAACTTTTGAAAACACCATTGAAGAATTGGAATTTAGTGGACAATTATTGGATCGAATTTCGAGTATTTTTTTCAATTTAAATGCTGCCGAAACAACCGATGAAATACAGAAAATTGCACAAGAAGTTTCTCCTTTGTTAACTGAATTTTCGAATGATATTACCTTAAATGAACAGTTGTTTGAACGAATTAAAACGGTTTATCTCAATAAAAAAAATCTCAAATTAACTACCGAACAAGATATGCTCCTTTCTAAAAAATATAAATCATTTGTTAGAAATGGGGCAAATTTAAATGAAACAGATAAATTAATATTAAGAGAAATAGACGCAACCCTTTCCAAATTAAAATTAAAATTTGGAGAAAATGTATTGGCAGAAACAAATGCATATGAGCTACATATTACCGATATAAATCAACTTAATGGTTTGCCTGAAAGTTGTTTGGAAGCTGCGCAAATGGAAGCTGTTCAAAAAAATAAAGATGGTTGGATTTTTACTTTAGATTACCCAAGTTTTATTCCGTTTGTTACCTATTGTGAAAACAGAAATCTAAGAAAGGAAATAACAATTGCTTCTGGTTCTAAAGGATTTCAAAACAATGAGTATGACAATCAACAAATTGTTTTAGATATAGTAGGTAACAGACATAAAAGAGCACAACTATTGGGATATAAAAATCATTCACACTTTGTTTTAGAAGAACGAATGGCTGAAAATCCAGAAAATGTAGTAACTTTTTTAAAGGATTTTTTGGTAAAAGCAAAACCTATTGCCGAGAAACAATTTAAACAACTCTCAGATTTGGCAATGAATGACGGCATTGAAAAAATACAAAAATGGGATGGTGGCTTTTATTCCGAAAAACTTAAACAACAGCTCTTTAATTTTGACGATGAGCAATTGAAACCTTATTTTAAACTTGAAAATGTTATTGAAGGAGTTTTTACAATTTCATCAAAACTCTTCGATATTAAATTTGAAGAAGTTTATGATATTGACACTTATCATAAAGATGTAAAAACATTCAAAGTAACCGATTCTAAAGACAATTATATTGCAATACTATACGCCGATTTTTTTCCGAGAAAAGGAAAACGAAATGGTGCTTGGATGACTTCTTACAAAGGACAATGGAAACGTTTTAATGAAAATTCACGACCACAAATATCCATCGTTTGTAATTTTACAAAACCAACTCAAACAAAACCATCCTTATTAACTTTTAATGAAGTTACAACCCTATTTCATGAATTTGGACACGCATTGCACGGTATGTTAGCAAATACTACCTATCCCAGTTTATCAGGAACCAATGTTTTTTGGGATTTTGTTGAACTCCCAAGTCAACTATTAGAAAATTGGTGTTATGAAAAAGAAGCGCTAAACCTTTTTGCAAAGCATTATGAATCTGGCGAATTAATTCCAATGGAACTTATTGAAAAAATAAAGGAATCTTCTAATTTTTTAGAAGGCATACAAACGGTTCGTCAATTAAGCTTTGGTCTTTTAGATATGCAGTGGCATAATAATGCAGTTCAATCTCTAAAAAGTGTAAAAGAAATTGAATCAACCTCACTCTTAAATACCCAGTTCTATCCAGATGTTGATGAAAATTGCATGAGCACTTCATTTTCTCATATTTTTCAAGGTGGTTATTCTTCTGGTTATTACTCATACAAATGGGCAGAAGTTTTAGATGCTGATGCTTTTTCAGTTTTTTTGGAACAAGGAATATTTGATAAAAAAACTTCAGATAAATTAAAGAAATTCATTTTGGAAAAAGGAGGTACAGAAGAGCCGATGAAATTGTACACCAAATTTAAAGGAAAAAAACCTACCATTGATGCTCTTCTAAAACGATCTGGACTGGTCCAATAAGTTTTATTCAACTCATAAAAAAAAATCCGATAGTATGGACTATCGGATTTTTTTATGGAGCAAATTGATCCATACTGCTTTTTTTTAATAAAAAATCACAAATATTATAAAAATGTATTTCGTTTTATTCTTTTAAATGGTATGTTTTATCTTATAAACAGTTAGTTTTTTAAAATAAATGGTAATTTTATTTTTTTTATACAAATTATCTTTGTACATTTACCATGTAATAATCAAATAGGTTATTAGTTCATTGAAAAAATAAAGTAAAAAATAATTCAATTGTGATTATGTAGAAGTGGATTTGCTAGTTTAACATCTACATAATTGCTTTTGAATTAAAAAGTAAATAATCCAAAACCCCTCCGTCATGAAACCTCTAACCGTAACAATTTTATCTTTTATTCTAATTAGCTCTTTTATGGTTTCTTGCTCCAAAGAAGATGATGAAATCTATTTTAGCAAAGCCAATGAAGTAGTTGTAGAAAAAAACTCTTACTCACCTCTTGAAACAGAAATTTTAAACCTAATTAATAATCATAGAAAAACTTTAAATCTTTCTACATTAAACACATTAAACTTCGTTTCAGGCGTGGCAAATGGGCATACTAATTATATGATTTCCAAAGGCGAGGTAAATCATGATAATTTTTCTCAACGCTCTCAAACGTTAATTACAATGACTAATGCAAAAAACGTAGGAGAAAATGTTGCCTTCGGTTATAACTCTGCACAAGGAGTTGTAAATGGTTGGTTAAATAGCAGTTCTCACAAAAGCATTATTGAAAACCCTTCCTTTACTCATTTTGGTATTTCAACTGAAAGTGATGGGCAAGGCAGAAACTACTTTACTCATTTATTTATATCAAAATAAACACTCACCTATCAAATTTAAATTTCTAAAAAAATGGAAGCATCAACCCTTAATACCGGCTCTGTTAACACGTATTTAAAAGTAGTTAGCAATAATATTATACAATCTGTACCTTTCACGGTTAAAAATATATATATAAATACATTAATGCCTGGGTTTAATTATACCGACAATAATGGTTGTTTAATTTCACCAAATAAATGTATTTTACTATAAGTCTATATAACATCATTAACTCATTTCAATGATCATCCCAGCATCGGTAAAATATTTTCAGCAAAAAATAATATAACACCTTTTTCAAATATTTTTAGGCTAGAAATTTATTAAAAAAATAACCTTTTTTTTTAATTTTCACATTTTTATGTTTTTTTTTACATATAAATGGTTGTTATTTTCAAATAAATAACAACATATTTGCGACTTATTAATCATATTTATCTACGTATTTTGTTTATTTAAGCTATAAATGGCGCTTTTTTTTACATAAATGGTATATTTTTTAAATTTTATTTTTTAAATTCAATTTTATTACTTACTTTAGTACCATAAAAACCAAAAGATTTTTTATTTATTGAATGAATTTTAAGAAAAAAAACTAATTCCAATGTGATTATGTAGAAGTATTTCCGCTAGTTAAACTTAGATATAATCACCTTGGAATTACAAATTAAAAAACCCCAATTCCAAAACCCCACAACAATGAAATCTCTATCCCCAACAATTTTCTGTTTATTGATTTTTAGTTTTATTTTCAGTTCTTGCTCAAAAGAGGATGATGGAATATATTTTAGTGAAACAAAAGAAACATTATTCGAGAAAAGTTCCTACTCTGACATTGAGCTTGAAATTTTTAATTTAATAAACAATCATAGAAAAAGTTTAAATCTTTCAAACTTAACTCCTTTAAACATTGTTTCAGGTGTGGCCAATGGACATACTAAATATATGATTGAAAAAGGAGCACCTAATCATGATAACTTCATGGAGCGAACACAAATCCTAAGCAAAAATGCGAATGCTAAACATGTAGGTGAAAATGTAGCTTTTGGATATAACTCTGCACAAGGAGCAGTAAATGGGTGGCTAAATAGCAGTACCCACAAAAGCCTTATTGAAAATCCTTATTTTACCCATTTTGGAATTTCTACAGAACGCGATGCCAATGGCAGAAATTACTTTACCAATATTTTTATAACCAAATAAACCCATTAACAAAAAATTCAAAATTTTATTTCATTTTAAAACCCCATAGCGATGCGAACTAAACCCCTAAAACACAACCCTGTATCATCTTCGCATGAAGATGTTAAAAACAACAGTTCAAATTCTTTAATTAATTCCGCAAGAAACATTTATATAAATACTTTATTCCCTGGATTTAGTTATACTAATAAAACAGGAAATTTAGTAATACATAAAATGAATATGATTTAATACAAATAGCGGCGAATAAAATTAAGTTGAATAAATGTCGTCCCCACAACGGCAGTAGAATAACTGACTGATTTAATCAAATAGACGATAACAAATAACTTTAAAAATTGACCGTCCCCACAGCGGCAATATAATAATTGACAAATTTAATGAAATAATCTCTAACAAATAACTATAAAAAATGACCGTCCCCACAACGGCAGTAACATAATTATTTGCGCCAATTAAGGTAATATTAACATATAAAGAATAAACAAGTAAATAATAGTATAATTGGCTGATTTAATCAAATATTACCGCAACTAATAACTTAAAAAATGGGTCGTCCCCACAACTTTTTTTTGAGTAAAATTATTTTAATAACACACCTTCTTTTTTTTGACTTTTAAACTTTAATGGAGTTGAATTCAATACTTCTATATTTTTGTTATTCTTCAGATTTTCAACGCAATTTAACAAGTTTTCATTTTTAGATTTCTTTTAAAAATTATAATAGTATAATTTAATCTCTAAAAAAATTACTTTATCTTAAATAATTATTTAAATTCTTACATTTTCAGGCCCTTTATTAATCATTTCTTCTTTTTAAATTAAACTAAATAACAACTCCATTTCAAACAACAACGTCGTAAAATAGGCGTTAACAACTAAATAGATCTAACCCTAATTAAAACAAATTATTAATTTTAACTATTTTGTTTTTCGTCCTCATCTGAATACTCACAAAAAAAATCCAATAAAAATTAATTTTTCCTAATTAAAAACTGTATTTACCCGAACATCAATAATGTCACAATTTATAACCTTCTGTTATAGTAATATATTTTAGTAATATAACCGTATATCCTTTGCAAAAAGATCGTATTGAAATATCCAATTTCATTAGAAATAAAAAATTCATTTTACAATTCTTTAGTTTAATAAATGGAATATTTTGATAGATAAATAGTACATAAATTTATAATTAAAAAACTTAAATGGTACGTTTTGATATATAAATGGATTATTTTATTTAATAAATGGTAATTCTATGTGATTTTTATTTTTTTATAACTTATTATTGTTTAATTTTGTAGTGTAAAACCAATTAAATATTTAGTTTATTGAAAATAAAATTTAATAAGATGTTAATTCATTAGTGATTATGGGATAGTGGTATTTGCTAGTTTAGCATTAGAACATAATCACTTTTGAGTTATAAACCAAAAGACAAGTTCCAAAACCCCTCTCCTATGAAAACACTACCCGCAACAATTCTTTCCTTAGTACTTTTTAGTTCTGTGCTAATATCTTGCTCTAAAGATGATGATGAAATCTATTTTAGTAAAAATGTTGAAACTATTGTAGAAAAAAAATCGTACTCTGCGATTGAACTTGAAATTTTAAACCTTGTTAACAACCACAGAAAAACTTTAAATATTTCAACATTAAATACGTTAGACTTAATTTCTGGAGTTGCCAATGGACACACAAATTATATGATTAGCCAAGGCAAAGCAAGTCATGATAACTTCGCTGAACGTTCACATACTTTAATAACAACCGCGAATGCAAATAATGTAGCAGAAAATGTCGCTTTTGGATACAGCACTGCACAAGGAACTGTGAATGCTTGGCTTAATAGTAGCTCTCACAAAAGTATTATCGAAAGTCCAAATTTTACCCATTTTGGAATTTCAACTGAATGCGATGGTCAAGGAAGAAACTACTTTACACATATCTTTATTAAAAAATAAGCACCATAAAAAATATTTAATTTAACCCTAAAAAAAACCTCACATGCAAGCAACACCTCTTAAAAACAGCATCATCAATACTCATTTAAAAGTTATTAAAAATAATGTAACAAAATCTTTAGATAATTCAGCAAGGGGTATATATATAAATACTTTATTGCCAGGCTTTAGCTATGAAAATAAAAAAGGGACTTTAATTACTCCAAACAATTGTATTTTATTATAAAAAGAGCAACCGCAACTAATAACTTGAGAAATTGTCGTCCCCACAACGGTAGTATAGTCAAGAATTATTAATGTACGACTGCCTTAATTTTATTTTTTATTTCATTTTAATAATTGCCCAAACAATTGTGTTTTATTATAAAAAGAGCAGTCGCAACTAATAACTTGAGAAATTGTCGTCCCCACAACGGTAGTATAGTCAAGAATTATTAATGTACGACTGCCTTAATTTTATTTTTTATTTCATTTTAATAATAACAAACTCAGTTCTTCTATTGAGCTGATGTTCAGCTTCTGAACACTTAACTCCGTTAGAACATTTATTTACTAATTGAGATTCTCCAAATCCTTCATATTTTGTTATTCTTGAAGAATTGATTCCTTTTGAAACTATATACTTAAACGTAGATTTTGCTCTATTATAGGATAGCGTAATGTTATAATTATCATTTGCTCTACTATCTGTATGCGATTCTAAACGAATTACCATTTCAGGATATTTATTCATTAAATCAACCACTTTATTAAGCTCAATAGCTGCATCTGGTCTTATATTCCATTTATCCAAATCAAAATAAATTGTTTCAAGATCTGCTAAAATTACCACATTCTCAATTGGTGCTAAAGGTAAATTTAAATCAACTATAACCTCTACTTCTTTTTCTAATCCAAAAGAACTAAATTCTTTTTGAGCAGCTGTATATTTTTCTTTTGTTCCTTTTAAAATAAAATCCTTATCTCTTTCAATTAAATGTTCATAAGTACCATTTTTATCAGAGATAAAGTAAGCAATCTCTTCGCCATTTTTACGAGCTAAAACTATTTTTGCCCCTTCTATTGGTTGATTATTAACGGCATCATAAACAGTTCCTTTTAACATTAATGGAGGTATTCTGGTAAAAGCATAAATATCATCACCACCAACACCACCTTTTCTATTTGATGAAATAAACCCTTTAAAACCGTCATCTGAAAGATAATAACCAAAATCATCCTTTTTACTATTAATCGGATCTCCTAAATTAATAACGTTAACTATTTCTCCATTTGCATTTTGAACCGTCGCAAAAACATCCATCAATCCAAAACCAACATGCCCATCTGAAGAAAAATATAAGGTTCCGTCTTCAGAATGGATAAAAGGAAAAGCTTCATTACCTTCTGTGTTTACAACTCCACCCAAATTTAACGGGGTTCCCAAAGATCCATCCCCATTTACGTCGGAAACATAAATGTCCGTTCCTCCAAATCCTTTTGGCATATCAGAAGAGAAATATAATTTTTTGCCATCTTTACTTAAAGAAGGATGGTAAACAATAAAAGACGCATTATTTAAATTAGACGGTTTAACATTTACCCATTTTCCATCAACCAAATCGGCTGAATAAATACCAATATGCATAATTCCTTGAGCATCAATAACTTTTGTGCTTGAATGGTAATTATTTCGAGAGAAATACATTTTAGTCCCATCTGCACTAAATGTAGCAGGTCCATCGTGATGAATAGTATTTACATCTCCATCTAATTTTGTTGCTGAATCTGCTAAACCTCCATTATTCGCTTGATACAAATCTAACAAAGGCTGACCATCCCAAGCATACAATCTTTTTACGGAAACTCCAGCATCTCTAGAAGATGAAAAAACAATTTTATCGTTCCAGTTGATTGCTCCAAAATCGTTATACTTTGTATTAAAATTTACTTTACTAAGAGTGTTTTTTTCAGAAGCATTAAAAATACCACTTGCCAAATCATCATTTTTAAAGAAACTTTCAACTCTAAAATCTTTTTCATTTCCAGCCTCTTTATATTTCTTCATCCATTTTTTAGATGCTTCATAATCTCCTGTTGCTCTAAGAGTTTGGGCATAATATAAAAAATATTCTGAAGGAACATTTTCTTGTTGCACAACTTTTTCATAAATAGGTAATGCATTTTCAGGTTGACGCAACATTATTAAAGCATCTCCCAATTTTCGCATTGCATAGTACTTATTAAAACTGGTATCTATAAGTTTTTCATAGGTATTAATAGCCTTTACAAATGAAAAGTTGTTAAATTCTCGGTCTGCTCTTTTTTGCCTTGCAGTTTGACCAAATATAGATGTGGTTAGCAAAACAAAAGCAATACTTAAAAGTGTTAATTTTTTCATACTATTCATTTTTATTCAGTTAAAAATATCTTGGTGATTTTTGTTTTTTCTTCATAAACTTAAATTCATACATCAATAAAATTTCATGTGAACCCGAAGTATATGGTCTAATTTCACCCGTTGGTATCTCATAGGTATACCCCACTCTGAATTGATCGGTTACTTGAAAATCTACCAATGCACCAATATCTCTCTGCTCACCATTTAGTCTATAGGATCCTCCTAACCAAAATTTCTCATTAAACAACAAGCTAGCTGTTAAATCGGTCGATATTGGCGCTCCCTTTGTGTATTTAAACATAAAAGATGGTTTAAGCTTTACGGTTTTGCTTAAATCGAAAACATAACCTCCTAATGCATAATAATGAACCGTTTCTAAAGCTGCATATTGTGTGTCATTATTTCTATCATGATTAATAATCTTTGGAACAGAAAGTCCTAAAAACCATCGATCAGAATGAACCAAAATACCGGCACCAAAATTAGAATTCCATCTATCTAATCGATCATTAAAATAAGGATCCTGATTTACTTCAGTTGCATTATACAACTCGTCCGATAACTTATAATAAGACAAACCCGCTTTTAAACCAAAACTTACATCCACTTCATCATTTGCTTGTATGGTATAAGAAAAATCTCCATATACATAGGTAAAATTTTCAAATCCCGCTTTATCATTTATTAAAGACAATCCTAATCCTATTTTTTCATTTCTCAAAGGTGAATGAATCGACAAGGTTTGGGTTTGTGGTCCACCATCAAATCCAGCCCATTGGTTTCTGTTTAATCCTACAATACTAAGAGCATCTCTACTACCAGCATATGCAGGGTTTACCGAAATTGTATTATACATGTATTGTGTAAATTGCGGTAATTGTTGGGCGTTAGAATTTTCAACTCCAACAACTAATATTGCTATAATTATTATTAAACGCTTCATAGTTTTTATTTTATTATTAATGAGTTCCTAAATAAATATATCCAGTTATTGGCTTTAACCTATCTCCTCCAGTATCAATTACATTAACAACGTAATAGTAAGTACCTGAAGGTAATTTCGCATCTGTATTCAATGTCATACCTGAATTATTATGGTATCCTCCCCAATTATTTCGATAATCCTTCGATTCAAATACAATTTTTCCCCAACGGTTAAATATGTTAACTTCATATTTACAACCACCTGTTCCATTCAATATTCCAATTATAAATGTATCATTTACTCCGTCATTATTTGCAGTTACAACTTTAGAAATATCATCAATTGTAGCACAAGGTAAAACCACACAGTCATCATTTACACTAACATTTACAATTATTTTTCTTCCACATGCGCCTGGTTCAGTATATGTAAATTGGTAATTATCTAAATTAACAACGGAAGGATTAAACATATTTCCTGTTAAGCCATCACTATTCATATCGTCACTCCAAGTACCTCCTGCAACAAAATTATTAACCAATAGTGTTGATATATCAAATGCAGCATCCAAACTACATAAAATCACTGATCCACTTGTTACAATACCAGGAACAATATTTTGTCCTACGGTAACAGCTACAGAATTTGAACATCCAGTCGCAGTATTAGTAACTGTTACTACATACTCTCCAGGAGTACTAACCGTAATAGACGCAGTTGTTGCTTCTGTACTCCATAAATAACTTGCAGTACCTTGATTGGTTGAGCCCGAAGCATTTAATGTTACACTTTTTGTTTCACATGTTAATATTTGATTTCCTGTTATTATTGCAATAACGTCAGACATATTTTTAGTAATTGTTATTGACTTCGTATTGGAACAACCACTTTCAATATCTACAACAACAACTGAATAAACTCCAGCATTTGTCACTGTAATTTGTGGTGTTGTAGCTCCAGTACTCCATAAATAACTTATAGTGCCACTAACAGTTGATGAACTTGCATCTAAAACACTCGATGGCTCATTACATGTTAATACTGTATTTCCAACAAGGTTCGCTACTACAACAGAAATGTTTTGAGTTACTGTAACTTCAACAGAATTTGAACAACCATTAACGCTATCAGTTACCATTACTGAATATACTCCAGGTGTAGTTACTGCTATTGTAGCCGTAGTTGCTCCTGTACTCCATAAGTAACTTGCAGTACCTTGTACTGTAGATCCACTTGCATTTAAAGTAATGCTGGTAGTTGAACAGGTCAATTTCGAATTTCCTGTAATAGTTGCAACAACAGGTTTAATATCTTGTAACACTGTTACTTCTACTATAGCTGAACAACCATTATCACTATCTGTTACCGTTACCGAATATACACCCGGTGTAGTTACTGCTATTGTAGCTGTAGTTGCTCCTGTGCTCCATAAGTAACTTGCAGTTCCTTGTACTGTTGATCCACTTGCATTTAAAGTAATGCTGGTAGTTGAACAAGTCAATTCTGCATTTCCAGTGATTGTTGCTACAACCGCTGTTATATCTTGAGTAATTACAATTCTACTTACAGACACACAACCATTGTTACTATCGGTAACATATAACGTATATTC
>NZ_JAUYUD010000067.1 GCF_030692605.1 Lutibacter sp. | reverse complement strand
AACTTCATAATAAAAGTTGTTAAAATATGATATAAATATATTGATAATCAATCAATTAGCAAAATAAAATGCCGCTTATTTAAGAATTATAAGTAAATTATTGTACCGAATGAAAAAAGAGGGTTTTTAGACAGTTTGACGGCTTAGGCTATGGCAAGTGTGATATTTATTGTTGAATTTTTCAGTAAGGAATAATCATGTTTTTAAACTGATTTTTTCTTTAAATATATAATATCACATTTGCTATAGCCATTGTTGTGGTTTGTATTAATCTATTTCAAAGCTTGATTCTACTTGAATAAATTCATTCTTATGAACCAAAAAAATAACATATTTTCTAAAATACTCATATGCTGAATAATCTTCTAATCTTCTATGATAATCTTTTCTGTAAAATTCTGAACTACGTATAATTTTCTTTAAGCATTTTACTTTCTTTGGTTTTAAGTTATATGTTGTTTCCTTTCTTTCAAAATAAAACGTTCCGCTAGAATTACTATCTACAAGAATAAAATTGCCTGAACCATTTTTTGATTGCAATATATAATTCTTGTCAAATTTAAAAAAGAGTGTATCTCTATCTTTCGATTGTGCTCTGCAAACAATTGATATTAGTATTGTAATAAAAGTTAGATAAAATATATTTTTCATGATTAATTATTTGGACAATTTGGTGTAGTTGTAGGTAAATGAAACTCTAAATTGTTTTTTAACTCTTCTTTTTTGCTGTCAGATAAGTCTGTATAAGCCTTTACGTCATGTTGTTTTAAGCCTTGCCAAGCTAAAGCTTCATAAAAGCTATCAGGTAATGGATTAGCTCCATTATTTGTGAGATAATTATAATCACTTACTAAAGCATATTTATGAAAATTCTTTAGTGCATTTGTCATTTCTCCTACATATAAATCAGCCATAGTTTCGTGTTGTGCAGAAGCTTTGAAATTGTCTGATTTAAAACTTTCATAGGTTGTTCTGAAATCTAAATCTCCACTTGTTGGATATTTTGTATTCAATTTTCTAAACATATCAGCGTGAATATATTCGTGTAAAATTGTTCTTGCTACTTGAAGTGCTTTATTTGATGACATTTGAAATGAATTTATTTGAATAGTAATTACATTATTTATTGGTGGTTTTGTAACTCCATTAACTTCATCACCATTTTCTTTATAGACTCTCTCCTTAGACTCAATTTTAATATCAAATTCAGATTCCCCATCAAATTTATTCAATATATTTTTTACATATGAGTTTCCTGTTTCGTCAAGTAAACCGTTAATACATTTTTCTTTCCCAGTAAGGTTGTCAATAATTTGGTCAACTTTCACACAACTCCCATTAGCATCTTTGGTATAACCAGGATAACAAGGTTTCTCAGGTGTTATAACACCTATTTCCCCTACAGGTTCTGGGCAATCAGAGGTACTTGTATTTGCAGAGCGATTTAGAGGAACATCACGGCATGTTGTAATAACTTCATAGGTCGATGGTCCATCTAGATACTTTCTCTCAATTATAACGGTGGTACATTCTCTAACAGTACCACTACCAGATGAACTCTGATTACTTAATGGAAGAGATATACTTAATGTTCCTAAAGTTGAACCCCCATATATTGGGGCTAAAGGAGACACATTAACTTCTATATTATTAACAACAGCACCATATGAAGTTGCTTGTAATGTAGAAGTATTATAGCTATTGAGATATAAAGAATAAAATCCTGAGCCACTTAATAAACCATAGGAAAAACTATTGGGATTTATTTGCAAGAAATTACTTGAAGAAATATTGTAAAATCCTCCACTACCTCCTAGACCACCACTAACACCACTTAGAATATTATTTATGGTTATAGTATAATCATTAGGCTCTGGACAAAGTTCAGAGGCTGTTTTATTATTTGGACCAAGTTCATTAAAAAATTTGTCAAATGATACGATATGTCTTTTACCTTTAAAGAAGCTAAAGTCATTGTTATTTGCTAAAAAGGTATTGAGAGCATCTTGATCTACCACGTATTTGATAACATAAGGTTTTTTAGTTTTTTTCTCTAAATCTTCATACACAATTAAGTTGTAGAATTCATTTGGTGGTGCATTTTCAACCATAACATTAAATGTATAATTGGTAAAACCAAGTCGATTTTTTACTTTTAGCACCTTTAGAATGTCGATTTTCGCTTTTTGGTAATTGATGGTTTTAAGACTTGTAGCATTTTTTGAAGTAGATGCCCCTGTTAAGGATGTAATTGCTTTTACAATATGTGGAATTTCATTTGAAGAAATATAGGCTACAAGTTTCTCAGTTACCAACAAGTCTTCTGAATTAGAAGTTTCTATTAAATGGTCTTTGTCACAATTTGTAAGAGTGAACAGGATTCCGATTAACAGGATTCCGAATTTAAAATAGTTTTTGATTTTCCTTTTTTTGTTAATTTTCATCTTTCTCATAGTGTTTAAATTTAGTGATTAATTTTTAATTTTCAATATTTTTAACAAATTGTAATTTTTCTGTTTGATTTCTGTGAATATAAACCACAACTTATTATGACAGTATAAAATATACTGATTATTACTACTATTTTATTGGATAATCATACACTTTTGCTACATTTCCTAGTTTACACTTCAACTATTTTTTTAAACTACCATTGATAAGAACTACAGTCTCTTTAATAGTTAAAGTTGGTGCTGTTTGAGAAAGTGCAATTGGCATAATTAAAATTACGATAGCAATTGGTTACTTTCTCTAAATACAAATTGATTTCGATTTTCTAAATATTTTTAGAGTCAACATAAATTTTAATTTTTAGTTAGCACTTCAAATTTTCACTTTAAATTTTTTATTTAGAAGGGTTAAAATCCCCTTTTTTTAGTTGTTTTTTTAACCTAAATTGTGAATTTGAAGGTGCTATTTTAGGGTTTAATAAGACATAAGAAGCCTACAAAAGAGGCAACCAATAGTATATGTGAAGCTACTATTATAAACCCATTAGGTTAGCAATAGAAATAAAAAAAACCTTTAACAACATGGTTAAAGGTTTTTTTAAGCAATTAATATTCTATTCTAAAACTACATATGGTGTATGTATTGATCTACAATTTTTTTAATCTCTTCATAATTTTTAAATAATCGTTCATTCATATCTTTGTCATCAAAAGCTTTTAGTCTTTTTACAAACCCATTGATGGTTCCTTGTGGAAAAACACCATCTTTTTGATAGAAATCACTATCTTTTTCTAACCATTCGGCAGATTCATAACATGATATTGGAAGGCTATTTAATGAATCGTATAATTCTTTGTGTTTGTCATCAAAAACATTCACATTAACATACATTCTGTTCGCTTTTTCTAATGAATCTTTTGTTGTTAAACCATCTTTAGCAGCTAATATAATGCCAGCCATTAAGTGATATAAATCTGCTGAACCATCGGGTGATCTCAGCTCTACAGTTTGTTTACCAGGAATATAAGGAACATCGGCTCTTTCTTGTGGATTTGCATCTTTAATCATATTGGTTCTTGCAATCCAACCTAATGGAACTCTAATAAGAACCGATCTATTACTATCTCCCCAGCAAATCATTGTTGGCGCTTCTTGGTGCGGTACTAGTCTCAAGTAAGACGTTGGAATTGAATTTCCAAAAGCAGTTAATGATTGTGCTTTACCCAAAATTCCTGCAATAAATTTCTTTGCAATATCGGTTAAGCCAACTTCATTTACCATATAATTTGTGCCGTCTTTTTCAATCATCATATGAATGTGTAACCCACTTCCTGCTTTTCCTACCGTAATTTTAGGGGCAAAACTTATGGTTGCTCCATATTTTTGACCTAACATTCTTAGTATCCATTTAGAAATTATAAGTTGTTCAACTGCTTCTTCGGCATCAACAGGAGTAAATTCAATTTCATTTTGTTCGTACTTATGGGTATCGGTATGAAAATTTCCTACTTCAGAATGTCCATATTTAATTTTTCCACCACATTGAGCAATAATTAATAACGCTTCGGTTCTAAGATTTTCCCAGTTGGTAAATGGAGAAGATTCATGGTACCCTTTTTGGTCTTTAGAAACATATAAATCATCTTTTTCACTTATTATATAATATTCCAATTCTCCCATCGCTTTAAAAGTATAGCCCGTGTCCTTTGTAAATTGAGCAGAAGCCTTTTTAAGAATATATTCAGGTGCACTTTCGAGTGGTTTTCCTTCTTTAGTGTAAAACGAGCACAAAATATCTAAGGTTGGTTGTGGCGTAAACGGATTTACATAAGCGGTTCTAAATCTTGGAATAACGTACAAATCGCTAAAATCTGCATCTATATATGAAAACAAGCTGGAGCCATCAACACGTTCACCTGTAGATAATATGGATTCAAGATATTCTTTACTTGTAATTACAAAATTTAAGGTTTTTAATTTGCCATCTTCACCAACATATCTAAAATTTAGCATTTCAATATGGTGATCGTCGATAAATTTAATAATGTCGTATTTGGTGAATTCTCGTGCTGGTTTTTTTAAATGTTTAACCAGTTTATTAGGGTTCATTGATATTTCTAAATCTCTCATTTTTGAATAGTCATTATAGTTAAATTAAATAGCTTTTCATAGCCCAATAAAGGGTAACAAATATACCATTTTTTGATCTAAAATTTAGTAGCATATATGCAACAATTAGGATTAATTTACCCTTTAATTAATTAGAAGAAATTGATTTATATTAACCCGCTGGGTGCAATTATTAAAAATGTCTGTTTATTGTGAAGTAAACCGAAACAAAAAATGTATCGAGAACCGTTTTTAATAATAATTTTTCTGTTCCCTGAGTTCAATAACTTAACGCAACAAATCTAAATTTATAGATTTGTTATATGATATTAACCCGACGGCATTATATCTATAATTATCAAGCTGCATATTGAATATCTTTATGATTGAAATATTTTTGAACTCTATCTGGATTTTGAACTAACATTTGCATATGGTTTTCTAAATTTTCTTTAAGTTTTTCATG
>NZ_JAUYUD010000065.1 GCF_030692605.1 Lutibacter sp. | reverse complement strand
ACTTCATAATAAAAGTTGTTAAAATATGATATAAATATATTGATAATCAATCAATTAGCAAAATAAAATGCCGCTTATTTAAGAATTATAAGTAAATTATTGTACCGAATGAAAAAAGAGGGTTTTTAGACAGTTTGACGTATCGAGCATTGAATTAAATTCTTTTGCTAACAAATTAGCTTCGTCTGAACCTGTTACATGAGCTCTTACAGATGAATCTCCTTTACTTACTTTGTTCATTACGTTTTGAACTAGATATAATCTTTCAGTAATACGTTTCCCCATAAACCAAGCTATTAGTGAACCTATAATTATTGCTAAAAGAGTATAAATTAAACCATCAATAATTATTTTTGAAAGTTGTTTTTCTGTTTCTTCTTGATCTAATCCAATACGAACCCAACCAACAAGTATATTATTAAGTACTGCTGGTGCAACAACATCTACTAATTCATGTGATTCATTCAAAACTTTTAACGATGCTTCTTTTGGAAGATCAATTATGTGTTTTCCTATTTTAGTTCTATCTGTATGAGCTAAAACAAGACCGTATTGATCAGTAAGAATTGCATATTTAAGCTGCGGATAACTACTTTGATTTTCAACCAGTTCTTGAAGCCCAGAAATATCATGAGTAGATATCCAGCCTGCAGCTGAATTTGAAAGCGTTTGAGAAAGACTTTTAGCGTCTGTTATTTGTTGATTAAGAAGTGCATCCCGCTGCCTCATAACTGAATCAATAATAAAAATTGACATCATTACCGCATGTACAATTGCAACACTAAGAATTAGACGGCCACGAAGTGTTCCAAATAAGAATTTACCTACTTTCATTTCAATTCAATTTTACGTACTTCCAACTCAAATGTATGTATATAATTTTTTACTAAATCATAATTTTTATTAGTTGCTAAAAAAAACTTAGCTGTTTCCATTCCTTCCAATATCTCTTTTCCTTGTTTTGTTTTATGTAAGTTTATTAAACTTTGTATCACTTTTTCTTTAATATGATTAGGAACGTCATCTCGTACCATCACTGAGTTATTAATAAGAGATTCTGTTTCCCAAAGTACTTTTAATTCTGAAGCTTCTTTTGGGTACTCTTTCTGAAATGCTCTCCATGGTGGAGGCCAAGTTGCTCCAGCTGATGTATTTTTAAGATATACATTCATAATTGAAGACATTTGAGAACCTACATACTTGTTTTCAATATCATTATTAATGTTAATTCCATGGGTATATAAAAAATATTGAGGCATAATACATGCCGCTAAAGCTGTTGGTGAAGGATAACTCACAGCGCTACCTTTTAAATCTATTGGTTCATTTATATTAGAGTCTTTTCTAACAATAAATATTCCTTTAAAATCCTCTGGTTCTCCAGCCATTGCAATAACATTATACCCAACATTTATAGCTTGAAGTGTTTGCCAAGGGTTTGGAAGTATAAATTCTGATTTTCTATTAGTGTATTTTTCTTCAAAATTAGCGTAGTCTCTAGAAGCTTCAACAGTAAATTTTACACCTTCAATCCTTTCATTTAAATAATCCATAAGTGGTTTATATTCTTGAATTAATTTTGCTGGATTATGAAGTGGATGAATTGCAAAGTGATAAACAGGAAGTGTTTGAGATGTTGGAGAATCACTAAAAATAGGCCCTTGATACTTTGGTTCTTGCTTGCAACTTAAAAACGTTCCAATAATTATAAACATAAAACTCCTAAACAAAATTTTATTAAAATGGAAATTAATTATATTGTGAAAAAAATAATTCAAAACTACTTTAATTAACTGTTACTTTTATGACTTATAAATGTATGAAATATTTACGTTTATTTATTAAAATAAACCAAATATATAATTTTAATTGTAATTTGTATTGTATAAACAAAAAAGCACGCTTTTTACAGCGTGCTTTTTAACAAAATATTATCTAATACTTATTTTTTGTTGACCATTTTATCTGCTAAAACCAATGCATTGTATGCATTTACAACACCTCCTGAAATTGAAATGTCAGTTAATTTTGCTTTTTCAGTATTCTTTCCTGGTACCAAAACAACCATATCGAATTTGGTACTTGAGTTCATGATAATATGTTTCACCTGACTTGCTGATAATTGAGGATAATAAGATCTAACTAAAGTCGCAACACCTGCAACTTCTGGAGAGGCCATTGATGTTCCGTTATATCTTGCATATTCATTTTTAGGAACAGTTGAATAAATTTGAACACCTGGCGCATATACATCAACATTTAGTTTACCATAATTTGTAAAAGTAGCTGTTATATTTTCATTATTACTAACACTCATAGCTCCAACAGTAAGTACATTATCAGCAATCTCGGTTACTTTATCCATTGAGTCGTTTGGCCAATTGTTACTCACATCAATATTTTTAGCATCGTTACCTGCTGCGTGAACAAGTAAAACATCTTTTTCTTGAGCATATTTAATTGCATCAAACACCCAATGGCGTTGTGGTGAAAAACTTTTTCCAAAACTCATATTAATAACTTTTGCACCATTATCTACCGCATATCTGATTGCTAAAGCAACATCTTTATCACGTTCATCTCCATCAGGCACTGCTCTAACTGACATTAATTTTGCATTATGAGCAACACCATTCATTCCAATACCATTATTGCGTTTTGCTAATATAATTCCTGAAACATGTGTACCATGAGATTCAATTTCTTTGGAACCAATTACATTACCATTACCGTATTTTACATCTGTAATATCGTTTGGATTATCCCCAACAATAGCTCTACCGTCAAAATTTAAATCGTAATTTTTATTTTTCTTCTGAGTTTCGTAGTATTCGACAAAAGCTTTTTCATCAAAACCTCTGCTCATTAAGCCAGATAATTCTTTGATTTGAGCTTTTAATAATTCGTCTTCAGTTGTTGCGTTATTTAAATCGTCAATTGTTAACTCCTCTTTTCCTATAAATTTCTTTACAGCACTAAACATGGATTCAAGTTGAGACAATCGATCCATTGTTTGAAAATGTCTCGCAGAAGATGCTTTAAAAGCTTCTAAATACTCCAAATATTTTTCGAAATCTCCCAGATCTTCAGCGTTTACATCTCCTTTAGATTTTCCTTCAAATCGAACATGTAACGGTGCGTACAAACGTGTAATTTCTAATTGTTCAGGTGCATCAACACCATTACCTCCTAAAAAATTCCATCCATAAATATCATCTACATAACCATTTTTATCATCATCAATTCCATTTCCTGCAATTTCTTTTTCATTCATCCAAAGCACCTCTTTTAAATCTTCGTGCTCAATATCTATTCCAGAATCTATAACACCAACGATCACAGTTACTCCTTTTTTGCCTTCTAAAAATTTATATGCTTTATCTAAGCTCATTCCAGGAACCGTATCTGTTACTAAATCTTTATGTGCCCAATGATTAAACTGGTCTTCTGTTAATGGTTTATTTTTGGCAACCATAGATACTTTGGTTTCCATTGTTGGAACCGCCATGTTTTTTAGCGAGCTACAACTTGTTAAAATAGCAGCTACCGCCGCTGTTAAAAATATAGTTTTTACAATTTTCATTTTTTGTGATTTTAATTAAATACTTCGTTAAATTTATAAGTTTCGTTTAGTCTAACTCCTTTTTCTGTATGTTTTACGGTACACAATTCATTAATTGCATCGTGTTCAAAAAACAAAAGGTAATTGTAATCTGCGGCTTTGTTTAAAAAAAGTGCTTTTTCATCCATTGTTAACAGTGGACGCACATCATAACCCATTACATATGGTAAAGGAATATGACCTACAGTTGGCAATAAATCTGCCATATAAACAATGGTTTTTCCTTTATAATTAATATGAGGAATCATTTGTTTTTCAGTATGTCCATCTGCAAAAAACACATCAAAACCCAATTCAGAATTTAAAAGCATTTTATTTTGTGGAATTGGAACAAAATTTAATTGTCCACTTGCTTCAATAGGATTTATATTTTCTTTTAAAAAGGAGGCTTTTTCTCTCACATTTGGTTCTGTTGCCCAATACCAATGATTTTTATTACTCCAAAATTTAGCATTTTTAAATGCTGGCTCATAGCCAGTTCCATCTTTATTAAACTGAATACTCCCGCCACAATGGTCAAAATGTAAATGTGTTAAAAACACATCGGTAATATCGTCTCTATGAAAACCATGCTTTGCAAGTGAAGAATCTAAGGTGAAATCGCCAAAAAGGAAATAATAGCTAAAAAATTTATCGGGTTGTTTGTTTCCAACTCCATTATCAATTAAAATAAGGCGGTCTCCATCTTCAATTAACATACAACGAAGTGCCATGTCTATTAAATTATTACTGTCTGCTGGATTTGACTTTTGCCACAAAATCTTTGGAACCACCCCAAACATAGCGCCACCGTCTAGTTTAAAATTTCCTGTTTCAATAGGATATATTCTCATAAATACATTTAATCTTACAAAGATAAGAATAATGAGGGATCAAAAAAGTTAAATAAATCAAAAAAACCCAAGCAAATGCTTAGGTTTTTGAAGAGGCATCGAGCGGATTCGAACCGCTGTAGGAGCTTTTGCAGAGCCCAGCCTAGCCACTCGGCCACGACGCCTTATTTGGATTGCAAATTTAAGAATTTTTAATTTGTTGACAATATTTTTATAGAAAAATTTTAGAGTAGCTGGTTGATGGTAGCAGGATATTAATTGAGATAGGCATTTTATTTTAGGTGATTGTTTTCAATTGAAACCTAATGCTAGAGAAAATTAAAAAACTAAATTATGTATTCCTTGATGCTAATTATTAGATACTTAATCCTAATACTCATTTTTATTTCCTTTCTTTCATCATTTTTACAGTTACCATAGCAACATTACCTCCAATTGGTGGGTTTATTTTAGAAACTTCTACAGTTGCCTTTTTAACCATTTCAACTTCTAATAAGATACGGTCTAATATGCGATTAGCAACTTCTTCTAAAAGCTTAGATCGAATTGCCATTTCTACTTTTACAATTTTATTTAAATGAACATAATCTACCGTATCTGTTAGATTATCAGTTTTAGCAGATTTAGCTAAATCTGCTTTAACAGCTACATCTACTCTGTAATCGGATCCAATTTTACCTTCTTCTAATAAACAGCCGTGATATGCATATATTCTAATATTTGTTAACTTTATGGTTCCCATTTTATAAATTATGAATTGCAAATTACGAATTTCGAATTACAAATTGCGATTTTTATTAATGGGCAACACGTATAGGTTTGGTATCAAGATTCATGAGACTTAAAAATTAGCAACGCTTTGTTGAGTTAAAACACACAATACAGCCTTTTTATTTATTAAACTCTTCAAAACTGCTAGTTTTAACTGTATTCTTGGTGAGATTACTGAAAATAGCCATTTTCAAAAAAAACCATTTATATTATGGAAAGTTTTATTTAAAATCACCAAATTCTGCAACCATAAATCCTTCTTTAATTTCTAAAAAATCACCATTTTGATTTATATTCTCTATTACTAGATTGTTAATTTTAATCCAAACAAGTAACCTTTTTTTATTATCATAATTAAGAAATTCTTCCTTCTTTAATATTTCTAATTCAAAATTATCATTTGGTTTAGTAACGTATTCATTTTTATTAATTGCAATTGTCAAATTGAAATGTTCATATACATCACCAAATTTCTTTTTCCCAACACTCAAAACATTATCAATTGCTGTTTTGTTAGAAATATCAATTTCTGGTGTTAATAAATTGAAATAATTCAACCCATCATTTGAAATTAAACCAGACATAAAAATTGCTGTAGGAGGAGTATACTGAATAGGAGAATATCCTGATCTCATTTGAAATTTAGCAGATTCAAAACTCCAATTATAAGTAGTTAAATTGGTTTTAAAATTAAAAATATGGTCATTGTTGTTTAAAAAAGTTGAATAATCAGGTTCTGAAATCGATTCTTCCTTACTACAACTTATTAAAATTAGTGCTAATATTAGTATTGTAATTTTTTTCATAGTTATTTTATTTAAAAATTATTTTAAATTCCTCTATTTTTTTTAATCAATAATTACGCCAAATCTTTTAAAATTAAAATTTTTATTTGGCATATTTTAACAAGTATTTGGATAATTTGCTGGTTAACATCCAGAAAAACTTTCCTTACCATATCCTCAAAGAATAATTGCAACTTATTGATATATAAAATCTTTATAAATCCATTTCCTATTGCTTAACATACTTAAAACAGTTAACTAAAAATAAACCAATTACCATCTTCAACACTTCAACAAAAATTAAGGGTTAGTGATAAAACGATGTGTTTGAGATTTTTTTGTGGTTGTATTGCCAAAAAAATTCAATATTTTTGCAAACTATTAGTTTCTATTATTATGAATGAAGAAAAAAAATCGCTGAATTTTATTGAACAAATTATTGAAGAAGATTTAGCAAATGGATTGCCGAAAGAAAAATTACGATTTAGATTTCCGCCAGAACCAAACGGTTATTTACATATTGGGCATGCAGCATCAATCTGCCTAAATTTTGGGTTGGGTTTAAAATACAACGCGCCTGTAAATTTGCGTTTTGATGATACAAACCCTGCCAAAGAAGAACAAGAATACGTAGATTCTATTATGTACGATGTACAATGGTTAGGTTTTAAATGGGATAAAGTCTTGTATTCTTCAGATTATTTTCAACAACTATACGATTGGACCATTGCTATTATTAAAGACGGTAAAGCATATGTTGATGACCAATCATCGGAACAA
This sequence comes from Lutibacter sp., assembly GCF_030692605.1. Classification (GTDB taxonomy): domain Bacteria; phylum Bacteroidota; class Bacteroidia; order Flavobacteriales; family Flavobacteriaceae; genus Lutibacter. Next base: position 16,467 of record NZ_JAUYUD010000065.1, on the reverse strand, counting down.
ATGGCTCTGCAAAAAGGAACACCAACTGAACCAGGAACTGATAGCCCAAACAGAAATAGAAGTGTTGAAGAAAATTTAGAACTTTTCTTGAAAATGAAAAATAGTGAATTTGAAGAAGGTTCCCATGTGTTGCGTGCTAAAATTGATATGAAGCATGTAAATATGCATATGCGCGATCCAATTATGTACCGAGTTCTAAAAAAACATCATCATAGAACAGGTAACGATTGGTGTATTTACCCAATGTACGATTGGACACATGGAGAATCGGATTACTTTGAACAAATATCGCACTCTATTTGTACCTTAGAATTTAAAAGTCATCGAGATTTATATGACTGGTATGTAGATCAAGTTTATGACCCTAATTTACTTAGACCAAAACAACGTGAATTTGCCCGAAGAAATTTAAGTTATACCGTAATGAGTAAGCGTAAATTACTGCAATTGGTTGAAGAAAAAATTGTAACAGGTTGGGATGATCCTAGAATGCCAACAATTTCTGGTTTACGCAGAAGAGGTTATACTCCTGAATCTTTAAGAAATTTTAGTGAAATTGCGGGTATTGCAAAAAGAGATAATGTTACTGATGTTGCCTTATTAGAATTTTGTATTAAAGATCATTTAAACAAAACAGCTCCACGTGTTATGACTGTTTTAAATCCAGTGAAATTGGTCATAACCAATTACCCAGAAGGAAAAGAGGAATGGCTAACTGCTGAAAACAATCAGGAAGATAAACGTGCTGGATATAGAGAAGTGCCTTTTAGCAGAGAAATTTATATTGAACAAGAAGATTTTCAGGAAGAGGCTAATAAAAAGTTTTTTAGATTAAAACTCGGCGGTGAAGTACGATTAAAAAACGGATACATTATTAAAGCTGAAAGTTGTTTAAAAGATGAAAATGGCGAAGTAACTGAAATACATTGTACCTATGATAAGGATTCTTTAAGTGGAAGTGGTACTGAAGCAAGCACACGTAAAGTAAAAGGGACCTTGCATTGGGTTTCTATTAAACATGCTTTAAAAGCTGAAGTTAGAGTATACGACCGTTTATTTACTCACGAAGCTCCTGACAGCCAAAAAGACAAAGATTTTAAAGAATTTTTAAATCCAGATTCCTTAACTATTATTGATGCTTTTATAGAGCCGAGTTTAAAAGAAGCGAAGGTTTTAGACCGATTCCAGTTTCAACGATTGGGTTATTTTTGTGTTGATAAAGATACTACCTCAACCAAGTTAGTTTTTAATAGAACAGTCCCTTTACGAGATAGTTGGACGAAAATGAGTGAATAAATCTCCAGAAGGTAGAGTTGTGTTAGCCTTTGGATATTGGACGTACAACTTCAATTTATTAAAAAGGCCTTCTGAAAGGGAAGGATTTAGAATGAGATTAATTTATTTTCAAAGTCTTTAAAATCGCCTCTATTTCAAACATATAGTCTCTTTTATTTATAGAGGGCGCATAAACTAAACCTTCAACAATTACCAATCTATTATTAGGTTTGTCAACTACGGTATAACTTAAAAATGGACCTGCCATATACACTCCTTTTACTTCCCATTTCCCTCTTGTTTCAAATGTTTTTTTCCCACCTAATAATACCTCAAAAATATGAGGGCTATAAGCTTCTTCTGTAATCATATAAGAACCTTCTATTTGACCTGGAATATATTTTTGTCCAATAGAATCTCTAATAGCGACTATATTATTTCCATTTTCGTCATCTATAGATTTTATTGGAACCGTATAGCAAATTAATTCAATACTATTTCCTTGATCTAAATGATTTCTATACCACACAATCTCTCCATTGTCTTCAACTTTTCTGTAGTTTTGGGGAATTTTAATACTAAATCCTTGTTTTTTAAAGGTCTCCATTTTAGTTACAGTCCAATGTTTTTTAGTCACCTCTCTTTGAACAGAAAGTAAATCTGAATTTCTAAAACCATTCACTATTTTTTTGCTATTTGTTTTAATAATTTCAATAAGTTCTTCTTTAGTTTTAGCTGTAATAGTAATAATTTTTTGAGGAGCCGCATATACATTTATTGCTTCTGAAAATTTATTTTCAGTTCCAATACCTATTTGAAGTAAATTTCTACTTGCGCGAATCATGTTTCCAAAATTTTCAGGTGGAAGTTGTGAAACTTCAAATACGGCTTCTGGTTGTGGTAATCCTAGTACTGGTTCAGCAATAATTTTTCGCAATTCATCTCCTATTTCGCCTTCCCACTCACTATTTTTCATTACAATTAAAACGTGATTTATTCGTCCGTTTGCTTGCCGTAACACTTTCTTGTTATTACCAGAATCGCACGAAGTAAATAATATAATTACACCTATAATTAATGCTATTTTTTTCATATTTAATTATTGTATATTTTTAGTTTTAACCCTTTTTTCAAACTATTTATATCCCAAATATTGTTCCATTCTTTGATATTTTGAACAGAAACATTTTTAAATTTTTTAGTTATCGTCCACAGTGAGTCTCCAGATTTAACTATATAGGTAACAAAACTATTTGAAGGACTTGAATTTGATGAGCTTGAATTGTTATTTGGATTAATAATTAGTTTTTGTCCAATTTTTAAATTCGTAGATTTTAAATTATTCCAACTTTTTATTTTCTCAACACTTACACCATACTTATTGGCAATTTTACCTAAAAAATCGCCACTTTTAACACTATAAGTGATGCTGTTTTTTGTATTTTTTTCAATTTTTGATTGATTTTCTTGTGCAGCAGCAACTAAAGGAGTTCTATCATAGATTAAATCTTCATTTGCAATAAATTTTCCTTTTTCTTCAATAGGAACAACCAAATTGTAATTTTTCCCTTTAACAAATGGTATCACATTTATTTTATATTGTGGATTTAGAAATGAAATAGTTTCTTCATCAATTTCTAAAAACTGACTAATTCTTTTAAAGCTAATTTCTTTTTTAATCTGAATAGTGTCGGTTTCATAATATTTTATAGTGCTTTCGTTTGCTATAATATTATGCTCTTTGGCAAATTCAAAAATATAAACTGTTGCATAGAATGATGGCACAAAATTAACTGTTTCTTTAGGTAAATATTTTCTTACTTTCCAATAATTAGTGCTCCCTCCAGCCTTACGCATTGCCTTTGTTACATTCCCAGATCCTGCGTTATAAGCTGCCAGAGCCAAATGCCAGTTGCCAAAAATAGTGTAAAGTTTATCAAAATAAATACAAGCTGCCTCTGTTGATTTCCAAGGATCTGCCCGTTCATCGATATAAGAATTTATTTCTAAATTAAGCAATTTTCCTGTTTGAAACATAAATTGCCACAATCCGGCAGCACCTGCCGGTGATTTCGCATTTGGATTTAAGCCCGACTCCATAACCGCCAAATATTTCATTTCTAATGGAATCCCATGTAAATCTAGCTTTTCCTCAAACAAAGGAAAATAGTACGGTGCTCTTTCCATAATTTGAGCATACATACGCCTTCTTGTTTTTAAATAAGACCTAATAGTACGTTCCAATTCAATATTGTAATCAATATGAAAAGGGGTTTTGCTATTAAGTAATTTGAGCCTCTTTTTTAATAACTCGGTGGTGAGTTCCTGTTCATCTACTTTATTAGACGATTTTTCGAAATTATTAAATACCGTTAAAGGAGAATTATCCATTTCCTTTTTCCAAAGACTATCTATTTGAATAATTTCAGGGTATTTATTTAAAACAATTTTTTCTGAATTTACAATTACAGTATCTCCTGATTTTTTATTGTCGGAATTGCTTTCTTGGGAAAACCCATAAAAAGACATAACTATAAATAAAAGAAAATTTATGCATCTCATTATTAGTCTTTTAGTAATTTAGATATTTCATCTAAATTTGGTGCTAATATAATTTCAATTCGTCTATTTTTTGCTCTTCCTTCAGTGGATTTATTAGATTCAACCATTACAAATTCGCTTCTACCTGCAGCTGTAATTTGGGTTGGGTTAACGCCTTTGTTTTGTAAAATTCTCACAATTGCGGTAGCTCTTTTAACCGATAAATCCCAGTTATCAATTAGCGTGCTTCCTGTGTATGGAACATTATCTGTATGCCCTTCTATTAAAACATTTATATCTGAATTTTGCGAAAGTACTTCAGCTAGTTGCTCAACTGCTTTTTTCCCTTCAGTTCCTACAGCCCAACTTCCTGAATCAAACAGTAATTTATTTTCCATAGAAACGTATATTTTCCCATTTTTATGAACCACAGTTAATCCATTTCCTTCAAAATTATGCAATGCTTTTGAAATTGCATTTTTCAAAAGTTGCATTTGATTTTCTTTAGATTTTATTAAATTTTGAAGCTCATCAATTTGCTCAGTTCTTTTATTTAATTCATTTTGAAGATTTTCTAATCTGAAACTTTCTGCAGCTAACAATTTTTCTTTTTCATTTAATTTGGCCAAAAGTTCTTGATTTTTTTTAGACTGATCTGAAAGTTCTTTTGAACTTTGTGTCGCCAACGCTTTATACGATTCGTCTAAGCTTTGATGTTTGGCTTTAAGTGTTTCAAATTCATTCGAAATATTTTTTTTAGAAACAGTCAATGCTTCGTATTCTTTATTCAATTGGTCTAAATCTGCAGATAATTTATTTTTTGCAGCTCCTAATATTTCTTTTTCAGTAAGTAGTTCTGTATTGGATTTTCGAAGGTGATTGTATTTTGATTCTAATTCTTGATATACTTTTTTAGATACACAAGAACTGGTAATTCCAATTATTAATACGAAAAGAATTGCTTTTTTATACATCATTTAATTTTTATAAATTTAATTTATTTCCAAAACAATTGGACAATGGTCTGAATGTTTTGCCTCTGGTAAAATATATGCTCTTTTAATTTTATCTTTCAAAGGTTCACTTACCATATGATAATCTATTCGCCACCCTTTGTTATTGTTTCTAGCATTCGCTCTATAACTCCACCAACTGTAATGATGTGGATCTTTATTTAAATGCCGAAAAGAATCTACAAAACCACTATCAATAAATGTGCCTAACCATTCCCTTTCAATTGGTAAAAAACCAGATGTGTTTTGATTTTGCTTAGGATTGTGAATATCAATTTCGGTATGACAAATATTGTAATCTCCACAAATAATGATATAAGGAATTTCTTTTTTTAATTGAGTCGCATACTCCTGAAATTCAGCCATGTAATTCAATTTAAAATCTAACCTATCGTCATTTGTTCCTGAAGGCAAATATAAACTCATTACAGAAAATTCATCAAAATCAACACGTAAATTTCTTCCTTCAAAATCCATTGATTCAATACCTGTTCCATATTCTACGTGATTTGGCTTAATTTTAGATAAAATAGCAACGCTGCTGTATCCTTTTTTTTGTGCTGAAAACCAATAGTGAAACGGGTAACCTGCCTCTTCAAATAAACTTAAATCTAATTGATCTTTATGTGCCTTTGTTTCCTGAAGGCAAATAACATCTGGGTTTGCAGCTCGAAGCCATGCTATAAAACCCTTGTTTATTGCCGCTCTTATGCCATTTACATTATAGGAGATTATCTTCATTAAATCGTATTAAAATTTCATTTCAGGAATATCTCCTTCAATAATTAAGGTTCCTTCTGTAGCTGCTTTTATTTCTTCAACTGAAACTCCTGGAGCTCTTTCTAACAAATAAAACGCATTATTCTTAATTTCTAAAACTGCTAAATTTGAAACTACTTTTTTAACACAATTTACACCTGTTAATGGTAACGAACAGTTTTTTAATAATTTTGAAGCACCACTTTTATCGGTATGCATCATGGCTACAATAATGTTTTCTGCCGAGGCTACTAAATCCATTGCGCCACCCATTCCTTTTACCATTTTACCTGGAATTTTCCAGTTGGCAATGTCTCCATTTTGAGAAACTTCCATAGCACCCAAAACAGTTAATTGAACGTGTTGACCACGAATCATGGCAAAACTTAGTGCAGAATCAAATAAGGAACCACCTTTTAAAATAGTTACCGTTTGCTTTCCTGCATTTATTAAATCGGCATCCTCTTCACCCTCCATTGGAAAAGGTCCCATTCCCAACATTCCATTTTCAGACTGAAATTCAACATCTATTCCTTGTGGTATATAATTAGCCACTAAGGTTGGTATTCCTATCCCTAAATTTACATATGTTTTATCTTGTAATTCTTGAGCAATACGTTGTGCTATTTGTTGTTTTGATAAAGCCATGATATTAAGATTTTGGAGTTACTGTTCGTTGTTCAATTCTCTTTTCGTAATCTTTTCCTTGAAAAATTCGTTGTACAAAAATACCTGGTGTATGAATTTGATTTGGATCTAATTCTCCCACCTCAACCAATTCTTCAACTTCAACTACAGTAATTTTTCCTGCCATAGCCATCATTGGATTAAAATTACGTGCAGTTCCTTTAAAAATAAGATTTCCTGCAGCATCTCCTTTCCAAGCTTTTACAAAAGCAAATTCCGGATTAAATGCATGTTCTAACACATACATTTTACCATTAAATTCTCTGGTTTCTTTTCCTTCCGCAACTTCAGTTCCATATCCTGCGGGAGTATAAAATGCTGGGATTCCAGCACCAGTAGCTCTACAACGTTCAGCTAAAGTTCCTTGTGGAATTAATTCTACCTCTAATTCTCCTGAAAGCATTTGTCTTTCAAATTCATCATTTTCTCCAACATAAGAAGAAATCATTTTTTTAATTTGACGCTTTTGTAATAAAAGACCTAAACCAAAGTCATCTACTCCTGCGTTATTTGAAATACAGGTTAAATCTTTAGCTCCTAATCTCACTAATTCTGAAATACAATTTTCAGGTATTCCACATAATCCAAATCCTCCAAGCATAAAAATCATACCATCATCAACTCCTTGCAGGGCTTCTTGAACGTTTTTAACAACTTTATTTATCATATAATTAAATTTTTAAAATTCTGGTGTATCTGTTTTACCATCTAATACATTTTCAGTTGGATTCGCTATTGAACAATCTAAATTTATAGTAATGTTTTTTGGTTTTTCAAACGCTCCAGCACTAACAGATAAGCTTTTATCTGCATATATTTTTTTATAATACAATGCCCATATTGGCAATGCCATAGTGGCTCCTTGCCCATAAGTTATACTTTTAAAATGAGTTGCTCTATCTTCTCCTCCAACCCAAACTCCTGTGGCTAAATTTGGTACAATTCCCATAAACCACCCATCAGATTGATTTTGAGTTGTCCCTGTTTTACCTGCAATTGGATTTCTAAATGCATACGGATAACCTGTTACAACATTATCTGGATAACCTCCCGACCCTCCTCTTAATCTAATTCCTGAACCTGATTCTGTAACACCTTCTAATAAGTTAATAATTACATAAGCCGACTCTTCACTTAAAACCTCCTTCGATTCTGGTAAAAATTGGTCTAAAACTAATCCGTTTTTATCTTCAATTCTAAGCACCATCATGGGTACAATTTGCAATCCTTTATTTGCAAACGTGGAATACGCTCCTACCATTTCAAATAACGATAAATCAACCGAACCAAGTGCAATGGATGGTACATGTGGTATGTCGCTTTCTATACCTGCTCTTTTTGCAAAACTTGCAACATTGGCAGGATGAACCATATCTATTAATTGCGCCGTAATAACGTTTATCGAATTTGCCAAGGCTTGTTTTAAAGTCATTTCTCCTCCATACTTATTATCTGAGTTTTTTGGGGTCCAATCTTCAGGCATTTCGTATTTTTCTTTTGAAATGGTATATGGCATGTTTGGAAATTTTTCACAAGGAGACAAGTTTAATTGATTAATTGCTGTTGCATAAACAAAAGGTTTAAAGGTTGAACCTACTTGACGTTTTTGTTGTTTAACTGCATCAAACTGAAAATGTTTGTGGTTGATACCTCCAACCCAAGCCTTTACATGACCGGTTTGAGGTTCTACTGAAAAAACACCCGCTCTTAAAAAATGCTTGTAATATAAAATGGAATCCTTTGGCGACATAATAGTATCTATTTCTCCTTTCCAAGAGAATACCCTCATGTCTGTTTTTTCGTTGAATGATTTTAAAATTTCATCTTCAGAATTACCATTTTGTCTCATTCTTATCCATCTATCAGAACGCTTCATTGATTGTGAAATAGTTGTAGCTACTTGAACTTCATCTAAATCGTAAAAAGGAGCGTTTTTATTTCGTTTTTGTTCTTTATTAAAAACTCTTTGAAGATTTGCCATATGCTCTGCCATTGCCTCCTCAGCATATTGTTGCATTCTAGAATCTAAGGTTACATATATTTTGAGTCCGTCTCTATGCAAATTGTAATCAGTCCCATCTGGTTTTGGATTATTCTTAATCCAAGTTTTCATAAAATCGCGTAAATATTCTCTAAAATAAGTGGCAGTACCATCGCTATGTCCTTCCCTATTTATATTTAAATTTAAATCTAATGATTGCAATGAATCTCTCTCTTCTTCTGTTATAAAATCGTTTTTATACATTTGATTTAATACTACATTTCGCCTTCCTAAAACTCGTTCACCTCTTCTTAATGGATTAAATAATGAAGCGTTTTTAAGCATCCCAACGAGCATAGCAGATTCATTTACTTTCAAATCTATTGGTTCCTTTCCAAAATATATTCGAGATGCTGATCGAATACCAACAGCTAAATTTGAAAAATCGTACTTGTTTAAGTACATCGTTAAAATTTCTTCTTTGGTATATTGCCGCTCTAATTTTATAGCAATAACATATTCCTTTACTTTTTGAAGTACCCTTTCTATAAGGTTTTTTGACCCTTCTCCATGAAATAATAATTTTGCCAATTGCTGTGTAATGGTACTACCTCCTCCTCCTTTTCCAAGCATAACAACGGCACGAACTGATGCTTTAATATCAATACCTGAATGATCGAAAAAGCGCTCATCTTCAGTAGCGGTTAATGCGTCAATTAAATTTTGAGGAAGATCTTTAAATTTAATGGGAGTTCTATTTTCGTAAGCGTATTTTCCAAGGGTTTTACCATCTATAGAAATAACTTCAGTAGCTAAATTGTTTTCAGGGTTTTCCAATTCTTCAAATGAAGGCAAGGGGCCTAAAAAACCCCAAAAAGCCAATAAAAATAAAAAAATAATGGCAATAGAACCTGCAAATATTGTTCCCCAAAACCATTTAATATATTTGGTAAATTGACTGTTATCCGTTACTCTTTTATTCATTTTTTAGTTGTTCTATACTTAAACCTACATCCGAAATTCCTTTTAAAGGATTTACACCTTCAATGTCATTAATCCCTCTTGTTGCATGTTGAATGCTTATTTCAAAATTTCCCATTTCAGGAAACATCACCCTTTCTTTATAAAACAACTTATTTTCTTTTAAATCGGTTAAACCTGATCCTAACCAGTTACCACTAGGGTCAGCCATTTCATATTCTAAAGTATCAATAACTGTCAAACCGCTTGGAAATTCAATTTTAGCAATTAAAAAAAGTGAGCTATACTCGTAACTCTTAGTATTTCTAATGTTTATGAATATATTATTTTTTGAAATTGTATCAATGTTTTCAAAAACAAATTCAATCTTGTTTTTTGAATGCCATTCATGATTTTCAATAGGAAAATACATATTGTAAACTTCATTGGAATTGCAAGAAAGAAATACAAAAGCACTAACTATCAAAATTAAATTCCTATTCATTTTTGGGCGGATTGTTATTTTTTTTTGGCGATCTTCTTTTATTTTTTTTAGATGGTTTTTTAGGACCATTTTCGATTGGATTATTAACGCTATTTGGATTATTATTTGTCGCTTTTTTTTGATTAGGATTTACAGTTTTACCGCTTGCATCAGTAACTTTTTGTACCGGTTTGTTAGGCTTAATATGAACAACATTCTTTTTATCTGCTGTTTTTGCATCTCCTAATACATTTTTCAATTTGTTTTTATTTCGTTGCTTTTTTCTTCGTTTTGGAGCATCAAAGCGAGTTAAACTCTCTTGCCCTGCTAAATCTTCAAAAAGTACTTTAGATTCTACAACAACTTCAAATTCATATTCCTCCAATGAAGAAACTTTTACATTCTTTTTATTTAAACTAATAATCTCATTAACTTGGGCTAAAGAAAGGCTGTACCATTTTGCTCTTTCTTCTTTATAAGTATACCATAACAGCCCTTTAAAAATATCCATTTTTATAAAAATAGCATCTCCTTTTTCGGTTTTAAGAATGGTTTCTTGCTTTGGAAAATCTTTTAATGCATCTAAATAGGTGTCTAGTTCATAATTTAAACAACATTTTAACTTTCCGCATTGACCTGCTAATTTTTGTGGATTTAAAGAAAGTTGTTGGTAACGAGCTGCAGAAGTATTTACTTTTCTTAAATCTGTTAACCACGTTGAACAGCATAATTCTCTACCGCAAGAACCAACGCCACCAAGTCTAGCAGCTTCTTGCCGAAGACCAACTTGTTTCATTTCAACTCGAATGTTAAAAGCACTGGCTAAATCTCTAATCAGCTGTCTAAAATCTACCCGTTCATCGGCTGTGTAATAAAAAGTTGCCTTATTCCCATCTCCTTGGTATTCAACATCAGACAATTTCATTTTTAAGCCAAGTCTTCCTAATATTTCCCTTCCTTTGTGTTGAGTTTCATATTCTTTTTCTCTAGAAGATTGCCAAATATCTATGTCTTTTTGACTAGCTTTTCGGTATATTTTTTTAATTTCCTCGCTATCAATTTCAATCCCTTTTTTCTTCATTTGAACTTTTATTAGTTCGCCTGTTAAAGAAACCGTTCCAATATCGTGCCCTGGATTTCCTTCCACAGCAACAATATCTCCCATAGAAATTGAAATGTTTTCGTGGTTTTTAAAAAAATGTTTTCTTCCATTTTTAAAATTAACCTCTACAATGTTTATTGGTTCTTGCCCCGTGGGGAGTGTCATATTGGAAAGCCAATCAAAAACAGTCATTTTATCACAACTACCTGTTGCGCAATTACCGTTACTTTTGCAGCCTTTTGGAACACTATTTATATCTGTAGAGCAACTATTACAGCTCATATTTATCTTATTTTTTAATAATTTATTGACTTGGTAAATGGGTTTCATTTCCAAAGTACACTAATTCGTAAAGGTATGATTTTAATTACTAATTGTAAAACGATAAAATTTAGATTTTATGTTCGCTTTACATCAATAATTTTAACAGGACAAGCCTCTTTTGCCCTCACACTTGAGTTAAAAATAGACTCGTCTGGAGATTTAATAGTAAAAAAACCTTTTTTTTCATTTGAATGAAGTAAAACCGATTTCCCATCTTTTTTCGACATTTGAAACTGAGCAGGAGCCAATTCAACGCAGTAATTACAGCCAATACATTTAGCTCTTTGCAAGGTTATAATTACCATATTCTAGTTTTAAGTTTTAAGCTGTAAGTTAATAGTTAGTTTCAAGTTTTTATTTCAACTTTCAGCCTATTAAACTTCTACTTTATTTTCAACAATTTTATATAATTTGTCTGATGGTCTTATTCTAAAATCTATTGGAAAAGTTATAGAATCTCCCTTTTCTCCTTTTTCTCCTTTAACATCGTTCACAAACATTTGAGTAATTTCCATTTCTTTAGCACCAGTAGTTGGACCTGTAATTAAGATAGTATCTCCAACTGTTAAATCGTATGCTTCAATTTTAAACTCAGCAATGCTTGTTTTTGGAAAATAGTGCATTCCTTTACCAATGTATACTTTCTTTTGGGTTGCATGACTTCCAGACCCATTACTCCATTCTCCTAATTTTTGACCTAAGTAATAGCCACTCCAAAATCCGCGATTGTATACTTTTTCCAATTCAAGCATCCAAGAAATTACTTTTTCTTTGCTATATGTTTCTGCTTCAATGCTATCTATAGCGTCTCTATAACATTTTATTACATTAGCGACATATTCTGGTGCTCTACCTCTACCTTCAATTTTTAACACTTTAACACCTGCGTCAACAATTTCATCTAAAAAATCTATCGTACATAAATCTTTTGGAGACATAATGTACTCATTATCCAATTCCATTTCAAAACCAGTTTCTTGGTCTATTACGGTGTATTTTTTTCGACAATTTTGCTTACATGCACCTCTATTTGCTGAAGAATTTGACGAATGCAAACTCATATAACATTTTCCTGAAACTGCCATGCAAAGTGCACCATGTCCAAAAATTTCAATTTCGACTAAATTGCCTGATGGGCCACAAATATTTTCTTTTGCAATTTGTTGGGTAATTTTTTTTACTTGTCGTAAACTCAACTCCCTACTTAATACCATAGTATCAGCAAACATAGAATAAAACCTAGCTGTTTCTATGTTTGTAATATTTATTTGAGTAGAAATGTGCACTTCCATACCAATTGCTCTTGCAGAAGCTATTACCGCTTGGTCCATTGCAATTACAGCCGTAATTTCAGCATCTTTTGCTTTTTGAAGTAAGGTTTTAACAATGGTTAAATCGTGGTCGTATATAATTGTGTTTAATGTCAAATAAGTTCGAACATTTTTCGCTTTACATCTTTCAGAAATTTCTTTTAAATCGTCTAACGTAAAATTAATAGAAGCTCGTGCGCGCATATTTAATTGCTCAACACCAAAATATATTGAATCAGCACCGTTATCTAAGGCAGCTTGCATCGATTCAAAATTTCCGGCAGGAGCCATTAATTCCATTTTTCCAGTAGTAGTCATTCTTTTTTGATTTTTTGCAAAAATACGCAATTTCAAATAACTATTGTTTTTCAACCTTATAAACCTAATTTAACAGTTCATATAATTATGTTAATTTTTCTTTAAATAAATGCTAATTGGATGTTTTTTATGAAATTCGCAATTCAATAAATAATTTTTTTATAAATGAAAATAGCTGTTGTAGGAGCTACCGGAATGGTAGGAAAGGTGATGTTACAAGTTTTGGCAGAACGAAATTTTCCAATAACCGAATTATTAGTAGTTGCCTCTGAGCGTTCTGTGGGTAGTCAAATTGCTTATAAAGGGCAAAACTATACTGTGATAGGATTACAAGACGCTGTAAATGCAAGACCCGATATTGCATTATTTTCTGCTGGAGGAACCACTTCAGAACTTTGGGCTCCAAAATTTGCAGAGGTTGGAACTACTGTTATTGATAATTCTTCGGCTTGGAGAATGGATCCTACAAAAAAATTAATAGTTCCAGAAATTAATGGGTATACTTTAACAAAAGAAGATAAAATTATTGCAAATCCAAATTGTTCTACCATTCAATTGGTAATGGCTTTAGCGCCTTTACACAAAAAATACATCATGAAACGTGTGGTAATTTCTACCTACCAATCTGTTTCTGGAACAGGTGTAAAAGCCGTACAACAACTTGAAAATGAGTCTAAAGGTATAAAAGGTGAAATGGCTTATCATTATCCAATTAATAGAAATGCAATTCCACAATGCGATGTGTTTTTAGAAAATGGATATACTAAAGAAGAAATGAAATTAGTAAAAGAACCCAAGAAAATTTTAAATGATTATTCTTTTTCGGTAACAGCAACTGCGGTTCGTATTCCAACTTCGGGTGGGCACTCTGAAGCTGTAAATGTTCAGTTTGAAAACGATTTTGATTTAGGTGAAGTTCGTAAATTATTAAGTGAAACACCCGGAGTTATAGTACAAGATAATATAGATACAAATACGTACCCAATGCCAATGTATGCCCACAATAAAGATGAGGTTTTTGTTGGGAGAATTCGTAGAGATGAGTCACAACCAAAGACACTTAATATGTGGATTGTTGCAGATAATTTACGTAAAGGCGCGGCAACAAACACCATTCAAATTGGTGAATATTTAATAGAAAACAATTTAGTTTAAGGTTTGTTTAATTATACAAATTAGAAAGCCGCACAATGTGCGGCTTTCTTTTTGGAGTCAATTTGGGATTATTTAGTTACACCAAACACATCTTTTATAATTTCTTCGAACTGATGTTTTGGTAATGCTCCTTGAGCCATTTGCGGTTCTTTATCTTTTGGAACAAACAAAATAGAAGGAATACTTCTAATACCAAAAGCCGCAGCTAATTCCTGTTCGGCTTCTGTATCAACTTTATAAATATTCACTTTACCTTTATAATCATTTCCTAACTCTTCTAAAACTGGAGCTACCATTTTACACGGTCCGCACCAATCGGCATAAAAATCTATTATACAAGGCAATTCACCTTCAAATTTCCATTCTTTATTTTTTTCGAAATCAAAAACTTTTTTTAAAAAAGTTTCTTTTGTTAATAATTCTGTCATTTTATCATAATTTATATTAAGGCTTCTCAGCCAATTTTACTTCTTTATTTGACGGCAAAGTGACATAAAAACTTACATTTTTTTAGTAACCTATGTTACAAGTGTAAATTTAGTAGTAAATTAACGACGAATTAAACCAACTTTAACTTAAAAATTTACATTATGAATTCAAAATTAACCATAGTATTTAGAATTTTACTAGCATTAATTTTACTGGTTTTTGGTAGTAATAAATTTTTTCATTTTTTAGAAATGCCCCCAATGGAAGGTCCTTCGGCCGATTTTATGGGTGCGTTAAATGCTACAGGGTACATGTTTACCTTAATTGCATTAACCGAAATTATTGCTGGAGCACTTTTATTAATCAATAAATGGTCCGGCTTGGCTTTAATTTTTACTTCAATTATATCAGTAAATATTGTTTTATTTCACTTGGTTTTAGCTCCAGCAGGGATAGCACTTGCTGCTGTGGTTGCCATTTTAAATATATTATTGCTGTATGCAAATTGGAATAAATTTAAAACGCTTTTTTAAAAAAATCTTTCATTAAATTATAAAAGGCATATTCTGTTGAATATGCCTTTTTTGGTTAAATTTGTTTGTTATTAAATATAAAAACAATGAAAAAAATAGTATTAATAGCTGCCTTTGGAGTTTTAGCAATTTCTTGTAAAGAAACCAATTCAGAAAAAAATCAAATTCAATTGACCTACCCAATTACTAAACAAGTAGATACCGTTACCAATTATTTTGGAACTAATATTAAAGATCCTTATCGTTGGTTAGAAGACGACCGTTCTGCTGAAACAGGTGAATGGGTAAATGCTCAAAATCAAGTTTCCTTTAATTATTTAGCAACCATTCCTTACAGAGAAGAGTTAAAATCTCGACTGGAAAAATTATGGAATTACGAAAAATATGGTGCCCCTTTTAAAGAAGGTGATTATACTTATTTTTATAAAAACAACGGACTACAAAATCAATATGTCATATATAGATCTAAAGGGAATGAAACGCCCGAAGTGTTTTTGGATCCTAATACTTTTTCTAAAGATGGAACCACGTCTTTAGGTGGAATGTCTTTTTCAAAAGATGGAAAAATGGTTGCTTATGCTATTTCTGAAGGAGGGTCTGATTGGAGAAAAATTATTGTAATGGATGCCATTTCAAAAGTTATAAAAGAAGACACTATAATCGATGTGAAATTTAGTGGAATGTCTTGGAAAGGAAATGAAGGATTTTTCTATTCGAGCTACGAAAAACCAAAAGGAAGTGAACTTTCGGCTAAAACAGATCAACACAGGTTATTTTATCATAAACTTGGAACCAAACAAAAAAATGATGAAATTGTTTTCGGGAAAGAACAAAAAAGAAGGTATGTAAATGGATATATTACTGAAGGTGGCACCTATTTGGTTATTGCTGCTTCCATTTCAACTTCTGGTAACGAATTGTATATTAAAGATTTAACTAAACCAAATAGTAAAATAATTTCTGTAATTTCTAATTTTGATAACAACACTTCTGTATTAGATAATATAGGAGAATCTTTATTATTGGTAACTGATTTAAACGCACCAAACAAAAGAATTGTTAAAGTAAGTGCAACAAATCCTGAGCCAAAAAATTGGGTTGACGTGGTGCCTGAAACTAAAGATGTTTTGAGTCCTTCCACTTCCAGTGGATTTATTTTTGCAAGTTATATGGTTGATGCTGTTTCTAAAGTTATTCAATTTAATTATAACGGAAAATTAGTGCGTGAAATTAAGTTACCCGGTGTTGGAACTGCCCGTGGTTTTGGAGGAAAAAAATTAGATGAAACTATTTATTTCTCATTTGAAAATTATATTACTCCAGGCTCTATTTACGCATTAAATCCTAAAATTGGTGAATCAAAATTATACAAAAAACCAACCATCGATTTTAATTCGGACAACTACGAGTCTAAACAAGTTTTTTATACTTCAAAAGACGGAACAAAAATTCCAATGTTATTAACCTGACGGTTATTTAACGGAATTTTATCAAGCTGCATATTTGATGTCTTTATGATTGAAATATTTTTGAACTCTATCTGGATTTTGAACTAACATTTGCATATGGTTTTCTAAATTTTCTTTAAGTTTTTCA
>NZ_JAUYUD010000063.1 GCF_030692605.1 Lutibacter sp. | reverse complement strand
ACTTCATAATAAAAGTTGTTAAAATATGATATAAATATATTGATAATCAATCAATTAGCAAAATAAAATGCCGCTTATTTAAGAATTATAAGTAAATTATTGTACCGAATGAAAAAAGAGGGTTTTTAGACAGTTTGACGTCTTATAAAAGTAACAAAACTATAATCGTATTTATTTTTTCCATCGGCTTTGTTAAAAACCCTGGAAGTTTCTTCCCAAATTTTTAAATTAATTTCAGGAAAAAAAGTATCAGCTTCAAAATTGTGGTGTACAAAAGTTAAATCTAGCTTATCTGCAATTTCAAGGGCTTGTTTGTAAATTTCTGCTCCGCCAATTATAAAAGGTTGTGAATCTTCTTTTGCAATTTCGAGTGCTTTAGAAAGTGAATTTACTACCAAGCAGCCCGGAGCATTATAAGTTTTGTTTCTTGTAATTATAACAGAAGTTCTATTAGGCAGTGGTTTATTAAATGATTCAAATGTTTTTCTACCCATTATAATAAAATGATTTAGTGTAGTTTCTTTAAACCGCTTTAAATCGGTTGGTAAATGCCAAATAAGCTGATTATTTTTACCTATTGCATTGTTATTACCTATTGCCGCAATAATGGTAATCATTCTTGAGATGGGTTCTGTTGTATTTCTTCGTTTCTTTTTAAATTTTCAAGTGCTTTTTGAGATTCATCCGAAAGTTTAATTTTTGCAGCCACGTCCTTTTCGAGTTGTGCAATTTTTAATTCTTGCTTTTTAACTAGTTTTTCAATTTGATCGCGCTCCCAAGTTCTGTCCATAAAGCGTTCTGTAATAAAAACATTAATTACGTGCAGAACAAATAAAAAGAACCAAACTAATATGGCCCAAACAAACCAGTCTTCAATTACTGTTTCGCCCACGTTCAAAACTTTATTTAAAATAATTAAAAATACTGATCCTACTAAAAATAGGACGAAATGAAAGTATAATCGTTTTTTTTGTTTAATTCGGTACCTTGCATTTTCGTATAATTCGTGTTGTTCTTTTGTTGGTTCCATTATATATAAATGAATTAAAAATTAATAAATTAAACAGAGACTACACCCTTAATATGCGGATGTGGATTATAGTTTACCAGAGAGAAATCTTCGTATTTAAAATCAAAAATATTTTTCACAGAAGGGTTAATTTCCATGGTTGGTAATTGCTTTGGTTTTCGGCTAAGTTGTAATTTAATTTGTTCACTATGGTTGGTATAAATATGGGCATCACCAAAGGTGTGAATAAAATCTCCAGGAATTAAATTACAAACTTGTGCTACCATCATAGTTAACAAAGCATACGATGCAATATTAAATGGTACTCCTAAAAATATATCGGCACTTCGTTGGTATAACTGACATGATAATTTTCCATCAGCTACATAAAATTGAAAAAAAGCATGACAAGGAGGTAAAGCGGCTTTACCATTTGCAACATTTTCGGTAAACGAAACCGATGTGTCGGGCAAAACACTTGGATTCCAAGCGGAAACTAGCATCCGTCTACTATCAGGATTTGTATTGATTGTTTCTATTAATTGTGCTATTTGATCAATTCCTTCGCTATTCCAATTACGCCATTGATGACCATAAACTGGTCCAAGCTCTCCAGTTTCAGTTGCCCAAGCATCCCAAATTTTAACTTGATTTTCTTTTAAATATTCAATATTAGTTTCACCTTTTAAAAACCATAAAAGTTCATAAATAATAGATTTTAGATGCAGTTTTTTGGTAGTAACCATTGGAAACCCTTCGCTTAAATCAAATCGCATTTGATATCCAAAAATACTTTTAGTACCAGTACCAGTTCTATCTTCTTTAAATATTCCTGTTTCTTGCACGTGTTTTATTAAATCTAAGTATTGTTTCATGAAAGTTTAAAGTTTAAAGTTGAAAGTTTCAAGTTCAACAATGTGCATATAAATTTAAGTTCTTCTTAAAGGAATTTAGGAAAATTACCCAATAATCATTCCTGCAATGGTTGCAGACAATAATGAAGCAAGGGAACCTCCAATTAGTGCCTTAATTCCAAATTCTGATAAGGTTTTACGTTGTCCGGGAGCAAGAGATCCAATGCCTCCAATTTGAATACCAATAGATGCAAAATTTGCAAAACCGCATAACATATAAGTAGCCATAATTACAGATTTACTGTAGGTTAAATGAGTTGCGTTTGCCATATTTTTTAACTCAGCTAATTGGATGTAACCAATAAACTCACTCGCAGCAAGTTTAACACCTAGTAATTGTCCCATTAACATAATATCTGCTGTTGCAACACCAATTAACCACATAAGCGGTGCAAAAATAGTTCCCAAAATGGCTTCTAATGTAAATTGTTGATATGGCGTATTTGCTGCCATCCAATCATTTAAATTGGTAATGTTTCCAAACCAACCTAAAATACCATTTAGCATGGCAATAATAGCTACAAAAACTAATAACATTGCAGCAACATTTGCTGCCAATTTTAGTCCTTCAGTAGTTCCATTGGCAATGGCGTCTAAAATATTTGAACCAATTTTATCTTGTGAAACATGAACGTTCGTATCAATTTCTTCAGTTTGCGGATAGAGCATTTTAGAGATTACAATGGCTCCCGGTGCTGCCATAACTGATGCCGCTAATAAATGTTTTGCGAATTGAAGTCTAAGAACAGGGTCATTTCCACCTAAAAACCCAATATATGCAGCTAAAACTCCACCTGCAACGGTAGCCATACCACCTATCATAACCAATAAAATTTCAGATCGATTCATACGCTCTAAATATGCTTTGATCATTAAAGGAGCTTCCGTTTGACCTAAAAATATATTACCGGCAACCGATAAACTTTCGGCACCAGAAATTTTTAATAATTTGGTTAACATTAATGCCATTCCTTTCACAATTAATTGAATAACACCTAAATAAAATAATAAAGAAGTTAACGCTGAAAAGAAAATAATAGTTGGTAAAATTTGAAAAACAAAAATAAAACCGAACGAATCTATATTCATTAAACCTCCAAATAAAAACTGGCTTCCGGCCGAAGTATAATCTAATATATTAGTAAAAATACCACCAACAAATTCAAAAATATTTTGAATAAAAGGAACTTTTAACACACCAATTCCAATAAGTAATTGTGCACTTAAACCAGCTCCAACAGTTTTCCAGTTGATAGCTTTTCTGTTACTGCTAAAAAGGTAAGCCACAAGTATTAACGTAGCCATTCCTAAAACTCCTCTCCATAACGAAGTTATGGAAAAACCTTGATTGTCTATAAGAGTGTTTTGAATTGTTTCTTGTGCATTTAGAGAAGAGATACTTAATAAAAGCAAGGCAAATAAACTTGTTTTTTTTAACATAGGTTTATATAATTATGAGGTTCTTTTTGAAATTTCATCTCTTATTTTGGCAGCCAATTCATAATCTTCGTTTTGAATTGCTTCGTTTAATTTAGAGTTTAGTTGGTCTAGTGTTTCTTCGGCTAATTTATTAGCTGACGACGGGTCATTTATTAAATCTTCAACTGTTGTTTTGACTTTTTGAAATGTTATTTCGTCTTGTATTTTTAAGATAATACCAGCTTTGTCTAAAATGTTTTCATAGGTAAATATTGGGGCATTAAAACGAGTTGCTAAGGCTATGGCATCAGAGGTTCTAGAATCAATTATCTCTTCTATTTTATCTCTTTCACAAATCAGAGATGAAAAAAACACGCCATCAGATAATTTATGAATAATAACCTGTTTAATTACAATATTAAATCTATCGGCAAAACTTTTGAATAAATCGTGTGTTAATGGTCTAGGTGGTTTAATTTCTTTTTCTAAAGCAATTACAATAGATTGTGCTTCAAAAGGACCAATTACAATCGGCAATGTTCTATTTCCGTCTACTTCACTTAAAACTAAGGCGTAAGCACCACTTTGAGTTTGGCTATAGGAAATTCCTTGAATATTTAATCGAACTAATGTCATGAGTTAAAATTAACAAAAAAGGCGGTCTAATCAAAGGACTTTGATGCCCAATTATTAGACAGCCTTATGAAGGCACAATTTAGTAAAATTATGCGTTATTTGATTTAAATTCTTTTAACTTTTCAATTAATTTAGGGACTACTTCAAAAGCATCGCCAACAATACCATAATCTGCAGCTTTAAAAAATGGAGCTTCAGGGTCGGTGTTTATAACTACTTTTACTTTCGAAGAATTAACGCCAGCAAGGTGCTGAATGGCACCTGAAATTCCTATGGCTATATATA
Organism: Lutibacter sp.; assembly: GCF_030692605.1. Taxonomy (GTDB): domain Bacteria; phylum Bacteroidota; class Bacteroidia; order Flavobacteriales; family Flavobacteriaceae; genus Lutibacter. The sequence goes on along the minus strand of NZ_JAUYUD010000063.1, from coordinate 18,412 downwards.
AATTAGAGGCAACGGGTTTTCCTGTTTGCCCAACGTGTTCACTATGCGGTCTCCAACCTAAATCAGAAACTGGTTTTGAACATGCGGTTGCAGCACCTAAAACAGATGCTAACTCTTCAATCATTCCCCAATTTTCACCACTTTTTAATCCTCTTCCTCCAGAAACAACAATATCGGCATCTGCAATGGTAACTTTTCCTTTTGTTTGTTCAATAGATACAGAAGTTATTCCACTTTCAACAATAGTTGCTGAAAATTCTTCAACACTTCCAACAACTTCATTTTCAAATACTCCAAACGAATTTTTAGCCAATGAAACAACTTTTACATCAGTAGAAATTTCACAGTTAGCAAATGCTTTACTTGAAAACGATTTTCTTTTAATAATAAAAGGTGAAGTAGAACTTGGTAATGCAGTTACATTACTCGCATAGCCAGCTTTTAATTCCACTGCAATTAGTGGCGCAACATACAAACCATTTGCTCCTGAATCCACAATAATTGTGGTGGCACTTTCTTTTTCAGCAACTTGTTTTATTATGTTTGAAACTATTTTAGCATTAAATACAGTTAAATTAGAATTTGTGACTGTTATAATTTTTTGTGCTCCGTATTTATGCAATAAAGATGGTTCGTTTGAATTGATGGTTAAAACCACCATATTGGTTCCTAATAATTCGGAAACCTTTTTACCATAGGAAGTAACCTCAAAAGCAGATTTTTTGAATTTTCCTTCGGATGATTCTGCAAATACTAAAACTGACATATATTTTCTATTTGTTTAATTGTTTATTTGAAAGGCTGATTAATTTTTGGAAACTAATTAAGCACTCTATCTTTTTAATATTATATAACTTTTGCCTCTGTATGTAATAAATGAACCAATTCTTCAACATTCGAAGCATCGATCATTTTACAAGACGATTTTGTTTCTAATTTTTCAAAAGAGGCAATAGCTGTTGCGTTTTCAGAATTTACAGGTTCAACAACATTTAGTGGTTTTTGACGTGCCATCATTATTCCTCTCATATTAGGAATGCGCAAATCTTTTTCTTCTACCAATCCTTTTTGTCCTGCAATTACCAATGGAAGTGATGTTGAAATTACTTCTTTTCCACCGTCTATTTCACGACTTGCAGTTGCTTTTTCACCTTCAATTTCTAGTCCAATACACGCATTTATAAAGCTAAAATCTACTAAAGAAGCAACCATGCCAGGCACCATTGCTCCGTTGTAATCGCTAGATTCTTTTCCTGCCAATACTAAATTATAACCTCCATTTTTAATTACCGAAGCTATTTCTTTTGCAACTGCAAATCCATCAGTAGCTTCGCAATTAACTCTGATTGCGTCATCTGCACCAATAGCCAATGCTTTGCGCAAGGTTGGTTCAGTTGAAGCGTTTCCAACATTTATTACAGTAACTGTTGCTCCTTGTTTTTCCTTAAACCACATTGCTCTTGTTAAAGCAAATTCATCGTAAGGGTTTATCACAAATTGCACGCCATTATTATCAAATTTCGTATTATTTTCAGTAAAATTTATTTTTGAAGTGGTGTCTGGAACGTGGCTAATACAAACTAATATTTTCATTGATATCATGTATTTTTTATTTGATGTAAAGTTAAAAGAATTATTGTTAGGATACGAAGATACTAATTTTTTTTAAAATGCTATGCGCGCATAGTAAAAATTTATTGATACCTTTATTTGATAGTAATTTTAGAAATGATTACTTTTGCAAATCTTAAAAATATTTAAAATGAAGACAATACAGTTTAGAGAGGCCATTTGTGAGGCAATGAGCGAAGAAATGCGTAGAGATGAATCTATTTATTTAATAGGTGAAGAAGTTGCGGAATATAATGGTGCATATAAAGCGTCTAAAGGAATGTTAGATGAATTTGGGGCAAAACGAGTTATTGATTCTCCAATCGCAGAATTAGGATTTACAGGTATTGCTATTGGTTCAGCTATGAATGGAAATAGACCAATTGTTGAGTATATGACTTTCAACTTTTCGTTAGTTGGGATTGATCAAATTATAAATAATGCTGCCAAAATACGACAAATGTCAGGCGGACAAATAAATTGTCCGATTGTATTTAGAGGTCCAACAGGATCAGCAGGTCAATTAGGAGCAACCCATTCTCAATCTTTTGAAAACTGGTTTGCAAATACACCGGGATTAAAGGTAATTGTTCCATCAAATCCTTACGATGCAAAAGGGTTGTTAAAAGCTGCAATTAGAGATGATGATCCAGTTATTTTTATGGAATCTGAGCAAATGTATGGTGATAAAGGTGAAGTTCCAGAGGGAGAATATATTATACCAATTGGTGTAGCTGATATTAAAAGAGTTGGAAATGATGTAACAATTGTTTCTTTTGGGAAAATAATTAAGGAAGCATACAAAGCAGCTGATATTTTAGAAAAAGAGGGAATTTCGGTTGAAATTATTGATTTAAGAACCATTAGACCTTTAGATTTTGAAGCTATTTACACCTCTGTTAGAAAAACAAATAGGTTGGTAATTTTAGAAGAAGCTTGGCCATTTGCTAGTGTTTCATCAGAAATTACATTTCAAGTACAAGAAAATGTATTTGATTTTTTAGATGCTCCAATAAGAAGAATTACTACAGCAGACACCCCTGCTCCTTATTCTCCAGTATTATTGGAAGAATGGATGCCTAACGCAAATGATGTGGTTAAAGCAGTAAAAGACGTATTGTACAAAAAATAAAATTGGTATAACAATTGCACACACAAATCCTTTCAAGTCAATCTTGAAAGGTTTTTTTATTATGAAGAAAGAAATTTTAATATTCCCCATTTTATTTTTACTTGTAGCCTTATCTACATTTGCTCAAACTAAAATAAGTGGATTTGTAAAAGACGAAAACAACCAGTCTGTGCCATTTGCCAATGTTGTTTTTGTTGGCTCAAACGTGGGAACAGTTTCAGATGAAAACGGTAAATTTTATTTAGAATCAATTAAAAATTATATACAAATTGAAGTGTCATTTTTAGGCTACGAAACTAAAAAAGTGGAAGTTAAGAGTAGGGATTACAACATAACTATTGTGCTAAAAGAAGCTGCAAACCAGCTGAGTCAAGTGTTTATTTACAGTGGGAAGGTAAAGAAAAAGGGCAATCCTGCTATTGATATATTAGAGAAAATTTGGGCTAAAAAACGTCAAAATGGAATTTACCTTTTTGATCAATATCAATTTGATAAGTACGAAAAGTTAGAGTTTGATATGAACAATATTGATAGCTCTTTAATGAAAAGCAAACTTTTTAAAGGAATGGAGTTTGTTTTTAAAGGTATAGATACCTCTCACATTACTGGGAAATCATATTTGCCAATATTTATAAATGAGTCGGTTTATAAATCTTACGGCAAAAATAAAGAAGGTAAAAAGTTAAAAGAAGATCTTGTCGCCAACAAAAATTCAGGATTCGAATCAAACCAAAATGTAATTGCCTTCATTAAAGATTTATATGTAGACTATAATGTTTACGACAATTATATTAAAATATTTGATAAGAGTTTTGTCAGTCCAATTTCTAAATTGGTAGGAGTTTCAACCTATAATTATATTTTAGCTGACAGCGCCTTTATTGATAACAAGTGGTGTTATAATATACTTTATTATCCAAGACGTAAAAATGAATTAACCTTTAAAGGCGATTTTTGGGTGAACGATTCCACCTTTGCAATTAAAGAAATTAACTTACAAGCAAATAAAAGCGCCAACATAAACTGGGTTAAAGACATTTATATTGAACAAGAATTTGATGTAGTTAACGATTCAGTTTTTTTGTTGAAAAGAGATTATATGCTTTCAGATTTTAGTTTAAACAAAAAGGATAAGTCAACTGGAATTTATGGTAAACGAACCACCATGTTCAAAAACTATAATTTTGACCAACCAAAAGAAGAAAAATTCTACAATAAACAAATTGATGTGTATGATCAGAAAATATACAAAAAATCGAATGATTATTGGTCAGAAAACAGGCAAGAGGCTTTAAATGATGATGAAGCAGGAATTTATGCTTTGCTCGACACTCTGGTAACAGTTCCAAAATTCAAGCAAATTTATAATTTGGCATCTATATTAGGTTCTGGATATGTTGAATTTACAAACTTTGATTATGGGCCAATATTTTCAACTTTTGGTAAAAATGATGTTGAAGGATGGCGCATAAGGGTTGGTGGTAGAACTTATTTAGGGGGTAATGAGCCATGGAGAATTCAAGGATATACAGCTTATGGTTTAAATGATAACCAGTTCAAATATGGTATGTCTGGAAAATGGATGATTGAACCAAAATCGCGCCTTATTATTGGTGGTGGAAATAGAAGAGATATAGAACAAATTGGTGTTAGCTTAACAACAACCAACGATATTTTAGGGAGAAGTTTTGCATCTTCCTCTTTATTTTCGAGTGGAGACAATAGTAAATTAACTTCAATAAATTTATCAAATGTATTTGTATCTATTGAGCCTAAAAACAATTTAGAAGTAAAAATTGGAGCATCTTACAGAACTTTAAAATCGGCATCACCACTTACATTTAACCTCGATTATTGGGTAGACGAGTTAAACAATATTAAAAAATCTGAAGTGGTTCAGTCTGAATTTGATTTTTCAATTAAATATACTCCAAATAGAAAAACCATTGGGTTTGGAGTTGAAAGAAATGAAGTTACAGATGTATATTCTACCTTATTTTTAAATTATTCAAAAGGAATAAAAGGAGTGTTAAATGGCGATTTTGATTATCAAAAAGTACAATTCTACTACCGTCAACCTATTTTAATTGGTGGATTTGGAAGACTGTTTGCAACTGTTGAAGCGGGTAAAACCTTTGGTGAAGTACCACTAGGTTTATTAAATGTTGTTCCGGGGAATCAATCTTATTTTACGATAGAAAACACCTATTCGTTGTTAGATTATTACGAATTTGTTACAGATACCTATGCTTCTTTACATATTGAACACAGTTTTAACGGTCGATTTTTGTCGAGAATTCCCTTACTAAGAAGTTTAAATTTAAGAGAACTTGTTGGAATAAAAGGTGTTTGGGGTGAAATTTCTGATAAGAACATGGCATTAAATGCTTCTAATATTTCCTATGTAGCTCCAACAAGAGGATATTATGAATATAGCGTTGGAATTGGAAATATTTTTAAAGTATTTAGAATAGATTTTAGTTGGAGAGGTAATTATAAGGAAATGCCAAATGCAACCAAATTTGCCATTAAAGGAGCTTTTGGATTTCATTTCTAAAGTTTGTTAGAAAATTTATAGGGAACCATACCTATTTTTGTATTTTTGTGAAAAATTAATTTAAAAGAAAAAAGATGAATGCTAAAATTAGAAAAACATTTGATGTATTAATTGAAATTCCTAAAGGGAGTAGAAATAAATACGAGTATGATTTTACATTACACAAAATTAGATTTGATAGAATGTTGTTTTCATCTATGATGTATCCTGGTGATTATGGTTTTATTCCAGAAACATTAGCTTTAGACAAAGATCCTTTAGATGTCTTAGTTTTAGGTAGTGAGCCAACTTTTCCTATGTGCGTAATGGAAGTTCGTACAATTGGGGTTTTTCATATGACTGATGAAAAAGGACCTGATGAGAAATTAATTTGTGTGCCAGTATCCGATCCAATTTGGAATCAATTAAGAGATATTTCAGATATGAATCCTCACCAAGTAAAAGAAATTGAACATTTTTTTCAGGTTTATAAAGATTTAGAAAAGAAAAAAGTGGATGTTGGGGGATGGGGAGATTCTGTTGAAGCTTATGAAATTTTAGAGACTAGCTTAGAGCGATATGAATTAAGTGAGCATAAGAAAAAAAGAACATTTACAATATAAAAAAATAGCTTAAAAATCCTTTCATTTTTTGAAAGGATTTTTTTTTAAAAAAGTGTTGCGAAAACATTTGAAAATAGTATTTTTAGCCTAATTTAAATAAAACTAATTAATATCTATTTAACAAATGAAAAAAATTATCGCCATTTTAATTGTACTGATGTCTCCATTACGTGGTATGGCCAGTGAAGCAGATCTAGTAATTCCAGATGCAATTAAAGAACAAAGTATTTTATATTGGGGCTTTTTAATTACAGTAGCCGGTTTGCTTTTTGGTTATTACCAGTTTGTACAAGTAAAAAAAATAAGAGCACACCAGTCCATGTTAGATGTTGCTCAAGTAATTTTTGAAACAGCCAAAACATATTTAATTCAGCAAGGGAAATTTATTTTTATTTTATTTGCATTTATTGGAACTGCTGTTGCTTTTTACTTTGGATTTTTATCGGGTAAATATGTGGTTGATCCAGAAACCGGTATAGTACATTTTGAACATGCCTTTGGAATTGGAGGCGTATTAATGATTCTTGGTTGGATGGTGCTTGGAATTTTGGGTTCCTATGCGGTTGCTTGGTTTGGAATAAGAATGAATACATTGGCAAACTCTCGTATGGCTTTTGCTTCGCTAGAAAGAAAACCAATTAAATTATTAAACATTCCCTTAAATGCAGGAATGAGTATTGGTGTTGTTTTAATTTCTTTGGAATTATTACTTATGCTAATTATTCTAATGTTTGTTCCTGGAGAATATGCAGGTGCAAGTTTTATAGGTTTTGCCATCGGGGAATCTTTAGGAGCTTCTGCATTGCGTATTGCTGGTGGTATTTTTACTAAAATTGCAGATATTGGTTCCGATTTAATGAAAGTAATTTTTAAGATTGGAGAAGATGATCCGCGTAACCCAGGTACTATTGCAGACTGTGTTGGTGATAATGCTGGAGATTCAGTAGGACCAACTGCCGATGGTTTTGAAACGTATGGGGTAACTGGTGTAGCTTTAATTTCCTTTATTTTATTAGCTATTACAGATACTGCATTACAAACTCAATTGTTAGTTTGGATTTTTGTGATGCGTATATTAATGGTAATAACTTCCATTGTTTCTTTTTGGATTAATGGTGCAATTACTAAAGCCAAATACAGCAATGTAGATGAATTGGATTTTGAAAAACCGTTAACATCGTTGGTTTGGATAACTTCCATTCTCTCCATGGTAGTTACTTTTATTGCAAGTTATTTCTTAATAGCGGATTTGGGAAATAATTTATGGATTACACTTTCTGTAATTATTAGTGCTGGAACTCTTGGTGCAGCTTTAATTCCTGAATTCACAAAATTATTCACAAGCCCTAAATCAACGCACGTTAAGGAAATTGTTGAAGCTTCAAAGGAAGGTGGCGCATCTTTAAACATTCTTTCAGGCTTAGTTGCTGGAAATTTCAGTGCTTTCTGGTTAGGAATGGTGTTCTTTTTCTTGATGTTTGTTGCTTATTATGCTTCAAATTTTGGTTTAGGCGAAATTATGATTTATCCTTCCATATTTGCATTTGGATTGGTTGCATTTGGTATGTTGGGTATGGGACCTGTTACAATTGCTGTTGATAGTTATGGTCCAGTAACAGACAATGCCCAATCTATCTATGAGTTATCTTTAATAGAAGAAGATATTGCAGCAATTACTCCTGAAATTGAACGTGATTTTGGTTTTACACCAGATTTTGAAAAATCTAAATATTATTTAGAAGCAAATGATGGAGCTGGTAACACCTTTAAAGCTACAGCTAAACCAGTACTTATTGGAACCGCCGTTGTGGGTGCCACTACCATGATTTTTGCGTTGATTTTAGTAATTGAACATTCGTTAGGTATTAAACCCGAACAAGTTTTAAATTTATTGAACCCGTATACAATTTTCGGATTTTTACTTGGGGGAGCAGTTATTTATTGGTTCTCGGGGGCTAGTATACAAGCTGTAACAACAGGAGCAAGTCAAGCGGTAGCTTATATTAAAGACAATATTAATCTAGATCCTGATGCGCCTAAAAAAGCAGACGTTGAAAAATCTAAGGCAGTGGTAAAAATTTGTACACAATATGCTCAAAAGGGAATGTTAAATATTTTTATTGCTATTTTTTCTTTTGCTTTGGCATTTGCTTTCTTTTCTGCTCCAACAGGTATTGTGGAAGGAATGAGTGAGGCAGAATTATTACTTGCTGCGGCTCCAGTTTCATTGTTTGTAAGTTATCTTATTTCGATAGCATTTTTCGGGTTATATCAAGCTATATTTATGGCAAATGCTGGTGGTTCTTGGGATAATGCTAAAAAGGTAATTGAAGTGGATATGAAAGAAAAAGGAACTGATTTACACGCAGCTTCTGTTGTAGGAGATACTGTGGGAGATCCTTTTAAAGACACTTCTTCGGTAGCTCTTAATCCAATTATTAAATTCACGACATTATTTGGTTTGTTAGCAATGGAAATTGCTATTTCTCCTTCATTTAGAGAGATTGCACCATATTTTGGAATTGTCTTCTTAGCAGTAGCTTTGTATTTTGTATATAGATCGTTCTATAAAATGAGAATTAGAGATTAATTTCAATTTTAAAAACAAAAAAAACTCATCAATTGATGAGTTTTTTTTGTTTCATATATATGTTTAACTAAATTTATCTACTTAAAATAACCCATTTATTTGTGCGTTAATTTTATCAATAACGGTACCTAAATCTTCAGGGTTATCAACAAAATCTAAATTATCTACATCAATAATTAATAATTTTCCTTTTTCATATTTAGAAATCCAAGCTTCGTAACGTTCATTCAGTCTGCTCAAATAATCGATGCTAATTGAGTTTTCGTATTCACGACCCCTTTTATGTATTTGTCCTACCAAAGTTGGAATTGATGCGCGTAAATAGATTAATAAATCTGGAGGTGTAACCAATCGTTCCATTAAGTCAAATAAAGATTGGTAATTTTGAAAATCTCGATTTGGCATTAAACCCATGGCATGTAAGTTGGGTGCAAAAATCCGAGCGTCTTCGTAAATAGTTCTATCTTGTATTAAACTTTTTCCAGTTTCTCTAATTTCTAGAACTTGTCTGAATCTACTGTTTAAAAAATAAACTTGTAAATTGAATGACCAACGCTCCATTTCGCTATAAAAATCATCTAAATATGGATTTTCATCCACAGATTCGTAATGTGGTTCCCATTTGTAATGTTTGGCTAATAATTTGGTAAGCGTAGTTTTACCTGCCCCAATATTTCCAGCAATTGCTACATGCATAATTTAAATTGTAAAATAATTAAGGTGCTAAAGTTAACATTTTTTTTAAGTTTAGCCCTACAATTTATTTATGCGTTAGTAGATTAATTTATAACCATATCCACGCACGTTGATAATCTGTATGGCAGGGTCTTGTTTTAATTTTTTGCGAAGTTTGGTTATAAACACATCCATACTACGTGCGTTGAAAAAGTCATCGTCTCCCCATAATTTTTTCAAAATAAAGGAACGTTCCAAAACTTGATTTTTATTTTTTATTAAGTAAAATAATAAATTGGCTTCTCTATGTGTGAGGTTTTCCGTAATTGAATCAAAAACAAGGGTTTGTTTTTTTAAATCAAAAATAAATTTACCTAACTCAATTTTTTCTTGGTTATTTTGGAAATTATCTCTTTTTAGAAGCTCATTAATTCTTACAATTAATTCTTCCATGCTAAAAGGTTTTTTTAAGTAATCATTTCCACCAATGGTAAAACCTTTTACAACATCTTCAGTTTGTGATTTAGCTGTTAAAAAAATAATTGGAATGGTTGGGTTTTCGGCTCTAATTTCTTTGGCTAAAGAAAAACCATCTTTTTTTGGCATCATAACATCGAGCACCAGTAATAATGGTTTTTCAAGTAAATATGTTTTATAGGCTATTTCACCATTTTCACATAATAAAACTTCGAAGTTTCTAGTTTCTAAACTCTCTTTAATTATTTGCCCTAAAGAAGGTTCATCTTCAGCTAGTAATATTTTAATTGGATTATTCAAGAGGTAATTTTATTTTAAATTGTGCACTATTTTTAGAATTGTAGATCAATTCGATGGTTCCATTATGGTTTTCAATAATTTTTTTAGAGTAATACAAACCAATTCCAAATCCTTTTACATTGTGTGTATCTCCGGTAGGGATTCTATAAAATTGTTCAAATATTCTATCTTTTTGTGACTTTGGAATACCGTTCCCGTTGTCGTCAATTGTAATTTCAATGTTTTTGTTAATTTGTTCTAAATTAATTTGTATTAAATTACCGCCGTATTTAAGTGCGTTATCTAAAACATTACCAATGGCATTTTCTAAATGAAATTTATCCATTTGCAACAGTACATTAGTTGTTTTATTAATAAATGTAATATTTTTTCCGTTAGCCACTAATTTATACTTTTCAATTGTTTCAATTAAAACTTGGGCAATATCATGTGGTATTTTTTTTAACTCCAATTCTTCATGTGTTAAGGCAGCCGTTTCTAGAATTTTTTCAACCATCATTGTTAATTTATCTACTTGAGAGTGGGCGATACCAATATATTTTTTAGTTTTAACTTTATCGTTTAATACATTAAAACTTTTCATAGCTTCCAATGCAGTTGAAATTGTTGCAATTGGCGTTTTAAACTCGTGGGTAATATTATTTATTAAATCGTTTTTAACCTCAGCCAGTTGTTTTTGTTTATAAATGGTTTTAAGCAGATAAAATATAATTACAATAATACAAGTTGAAAGTAATAACGAAAGAAGTATACTAATGAGCGATTTTTTTAAAACCAATGCTGTTTCATTTATAAAAAATAGCTCCAACGAACTTCGATGAGGTAAAAAAGTTGACTTTGACTCAGTTTTCAAATAATTTTTAGGGAAATTCTCAAATTTAAATTCAGTACTTTTTTTAACAATACTATCATTCTCATCCCATTGTTCATAGTTATATTTCAGCGCGTAATTAATAGATAAGTGATTTCTTTTTAGCTCTTTTCCAATATATGAATCTAGTTTTTTTAAATCTAACGTGTCTCTTGAAATGGAAATAGCCACTTTTGATATTAAACTATCTATGTTTTTTGGAAAATTAGTGTTTGATCCAAAAAAAGGAAATCCACTACCTCTATGGTTACTAATAATAAGGGGTTTCTTTTTGTTTGACTTTTCAATGTTTTGTAAGGTGCTGTCAATTTGCTTACGTAATCCTCTTCTAGAATTAGTTTTTACAACAATTGTGTCAATTTTTTCCCTAGAATTTTTACCATCTCGTGAGGTAAGTGTAATAATACCTGATTTGGTTAAATTGGCGTAATATGCTTCTACCGAATTATCCAAACTTAACTGAACTTTACTCACCAAATGTTGTTTATTAACTTGATATTCTTTATAATTCCAATACACTTGTACTCCAATAGTTAGCACTACTGTAAAAGCAATAAAGTAAACAATATATTTATAGTTGAATTTATTCATAGTCCAAAATTAAGCACTTATAAATTAATTACATAATCGCTTAACAGACGTTAACATTAAATAACTCTAATTTAAGCTATTTGACATTATATTTGTTCAATTATTAATTAAAAAAAATAAAAAATGAATATTTCTTTTATAAAAATTGGCGTGTTTATATTATTTATTTCGTCCATTTCTTCGTCATTATTGGCTCAAGATTTTCAAGGAAAGGCTATTTATCAAACCAAAACAAAGGTCGAAATGGATCTTGCAAGTTCTGGAATTCCTGCGGATAGAGTTAAACAAATTGAGGAAATGATGAAAAATCAGCTGGAAAAAACCTACGAGCTTAGTTTTAATAAATCGGAATCGGTTTATAAGCAAGAAGAAAAGTTAGAACAAGCAGGCGCTGGAGGTTTTGGTGGTATGCGTTTTATGATGATGAGCGGTGGTGCATCTGGTGTTTATTATAAGAATACTCAGACTAAAACAGCTTCGAAAGAAAATGAGTTTAGCGGAAAAAATTTTTTAGTAAAAGATGCATTGGTAATCTATGATTGGAAAATGGAGCAAGAATCAAAAATGATTGGAGAATATTTATGTTTTAAAGCGACTACAGTTATTGAAAGACAAGCTAGGCCAGAATTTAGATTTGGAAGAGGGAATAACAATCAAACCGAAGACGAGAATACCGAACCTAAAATGGAGCAAGTTATTATAACAGCTTGGTATGCTATGGATATTCCTGTAAGTCATGGTCCTAGTGATTATTGGGGTTTACCAGGATTAATATTAGAGATTAATGATGGTTCTACTATGATGTTATGTACAAAAATTACCATTAACCCAAAAGAAAAAGCCGTAATTTCTGAACCAAAGAAAGGAAAGGAAATGAATCAAAAAGATTACGATGCTATGGTGTTGGAAAAAACCAAAGAAATGAGAGAAAGATTTAGAAATGAACGTGAAAAAAGTGGAGGAGGAACTCATATGATGCGAATTGGAGGGTAAAGATCAATTGATAATTAAAAATCCTAAACTCACTACAAACCCTTCAATTAAATACTGTTTAAAAATGAAAAAAATTGCAAGTCTATTAAGTGCATTATTACTACCATTAATTCTTTTTTCACAAGCTGTTAAAATGGAAGGAATTGTAAAAGATAAGGATGGAAATTCGTTGGAAATGGCCAATGTTATTGCCTTTAAAAAAGACACAAAGTTTCTACAATCCTATTCCATAACAGATTCGAAAGGAAATTTTAAATTAAGTTTAGCTCAAAATGAAGCCTATACTCTTAAAGTTAGCTATTTGGGATTCAACACTAAAAATGTTGAGGTAGCGGTTAAAAATGACGCAACAGATTTTAAACTAGATATAGTTTTAGAAGAATCAAATGAATCTTTAAAACAAGTAGATATCACCTATGAAATGCCCGTTAAAATAGTGGGAGATACCATTGTTTACAATGCTGATTCTTTCAAAACCGGTTCAGAAAAAAAGCTAGAAGACGTATTAAAAAAATTACCAGGTGTTGAAATAGACGACAATGGAGAGGTTGAAGTAGAAGGTAAAAAGGTACAAAAAGTATTGGTTGAAGGTAAAGAGTTTTTTGATGGAGATTCTAAATTAGCAACTCAAAATATACCTGCCAGTGCTATTGATAAAATACAAGTTTTAAGAAACTATAACGAAGTTTCTAGTATGAGAGGGGTTACCAATAATGAAGATAATATTGTTATAAATATAAAGTTAAAACAAGGTAAAAAGCGATTTTGGTTTGGTGAAGTAAATGGAGGAATAGGGGATAATGAAAAGTACTTAGCTAAACCTAAGCTATTTTATTATAGCCCAGAAAAGAGTGTAAATGTTTTAGCAGATTTCAATAACATTGGTGAAGCACCATTTACAATGCGAGATTATTTCAGGTTTACAGGAGGTTTACGAAGTGGTATGAGAGGTAGTGGAACTAGCTTTAATGTTTCTTCAGGCGGATTGGGATTTATGACTGCTCAAAATAACAGAGCAGAAGAAATTACCTCAAAATTTGGAGCACTTAATTTTAGTATGGCGCCTAAAAAAACTATTGATTTAAACGGGTTTGCAATTGTAAATGATTCAGAAACTGCTATGTTCACCCAATCAAATACGTTTTACAATAAACTTAATTTAACAGACGAAAGTTCAAATAAAGCCATACAGGGCAGTACGTTAGGAATGTTAAAATTTAGCACCACCTATAAGCCAAATGCTAACATGCATATTGATTATGATATTTTTGGAAAAACATCAAAACAAACTGAATTTAACGATGTTACCTCTACCCAAAGAGGTGCAGTTGATACGTATAAAGAAGAAAAGCCAATTTCGCTGAATCAGAATTTTAACATGTATTATACCATAGACGATAAAAATATTTTTGCTGCCGAATTACAGCATAATATAGAATCTGACAAACCGCTCTACAATTCGTTGGCTTCATCTCAACCATTTGTGTTAATTCCTACATCTCAAACTCAATCGTTATTTAATTTACTTCAACATAAAAAATTGAGCACTAATAAATTGGATGCTAAATTCGATTACTACTATTTGTTAACACCTAAAAGCAATATTAATGTAACCTTAGGATCTACATTTAGTAATCAAAGTTTATCGTCTCGGATTACCCAAAATCTAGATAATGGAAGTGTTTTAAATTTTAACGATTCGTTTTTAAATAATGATGTTGATTTTAATTTTAATGATGTATTTCTAGGACTTCATTATAAAACTGTAACAGGTAAACTTACCGTAGAACCGGGTTTAAAACTACACCATTACGCCATAAAAGATATCCAATTAGGAACCGAGAATAAAGAATCTAAAACAATTTTATTGCCAGATTTATATGCTCGATTACAACTTAAATCGTCAGAAAGTTTACGTTTTAATTATTCCATTTCGACACAATTTGCCGATATAAGTAAAATAGCTGAAGGATATTTAATGTCTAATTATAATTCACTTTCTAGTGGAAACAGAGATTTAGAAAATGGCTTGTATCACAGATATTCATTAAGTTATTTTAGCTTTAGTATGTTTTCATTTACCAATATAAACGCTTCCATAAATTATACGAAAAAAGTAAATGAAATAAAAAATAGCACTCAGTTAATTGGAGTAGACAGAATTACAAGTCCGTTTAATTCTGATTTTGCCGACGAAAATTTTTCAGCATTTTTTAGATATGGAAAAACGTATAGTAGATTAAAAACTAATTTTAGTGCTAATTTAAATAGTTCTATATTTAATAATGTGGTAAATGGTTTACCTATTGAATCAAAATCTTTTTCTCATAATTATCAAGGAAGTTTAGCAACAAAATTTAAAAATGCCCCAAATTTTGAAATTGGTTACGAAAAATCTTTTTCGGAATATTCAAATACTGGAAGCACTACAGATCGTCCGTTTGCAAATATGGAGGTAGGATTTTTGAAACATTTTATTTTTACAGCAGATTATAGTTATTATAATTATGAAAATGATGAAAGAACGGTGAATAATACCTATTCATTTTTAAATTCCAATTTATATTATCAACAAAAAAACAGCAAGTGGGAATTTAAATTTTCAGCGTCAAATGTAACCGATAACACTTCGATGAACACAGATAGTTACAACGAAATTTCGGATAGTAATACCACATCATTATATTATATTCAGCCTCGTTTGTACATGTTCTCTATTAAATATAATTTATAGTTATTTGTTATTTGAATTAAAGAACTGCCTGAAAACTAATCTTTTTAGGCAGTCTTTTTTTGTAATTTATTCTATTTAAAATTTTATGTTTACTTTTAAAAGTTCAAAATAGCGCTATGAATTATTCAAATCCACTTTTTTTAATATCAATTTTAGATGCTGTAATTTTTTGTACAGCAGGGTTGTTAATGTTGAAGTTTCCACCAAAAAAAATCAATAGTTTATATGGGTATCGAACAAAAAACTCGATGAAATCTCAAGAAAGTTGGGATTTTGCACAAAAATTATCAGCTTTGAAAATGATTAAAGCTGGTATAATTATGTTTGGGTTTGCTATAGTTGGTTTTTTAATAATAATATCCAATAAATTAGCTCTAGCAATTGGTTTAGGAGTGTTAATTTTGTTGGTGATTTGGCTTTGGGTTTCAACTGAAAAAGCAATAAAAAATAAATTTAATAACGAATAAATAAGAAATATGAAAACAAATGAATTCGAAAAAGGAATTAAATTTTCTTTTAAAAATAGCATTAATTTTAACGAAAGTGCGGTAGTAAGTAAACACATTTTGAAAAAAGATACTGGAAATATTTCTTTATTTGCTTTTGATAAAGGAGAAGGGTTAAGCGAACATTCAACGCCATTTGACGCATTGGTTTATATTGTTGAAGGAAAAGCGGATATTGTAATAAATGGAGTTTCTAACATATTAGAAGCTAATGAAGCCATTGTAATGCCTGCGAATATTCCACATTCGCTAAAGGCTGTAGAACAGTTTAAAATGGTGTTAACTATGATTAGAGGTAAATAGATTGTAGTATTCCAGCTAACCTGGTTCTTACTTAATTGGAATGTATATTTCGGTAACCCATTTCGAGGGATTTCGTGTATCGTGTTGGTTAACAGTATAAATTTCAAAAGGTTCTCCATTGTTTAAAGGAGTTAAACCTTGATTTTGCAATTCAATATAGGCATTTTCCCAAACTGTTTTTAGATGCTTATAATCACCTTTTAAAATAGTTTTAAACGTTTTTTGAGTTTTTAAAAGTCCAGATAAAACGTCGCCCTGTGTAATTACTCGCTCTCTAATTGGAACGCATGCAGAAAAAATAGTAGTGCCATTTGTTACATCTTTTTGATGACTTATTATAAAAGGTTTCCCAGAAGATTGAATAGCATTAGTTTCCATATATTTGTTAATATCTGTAAACATATCTACCATTTTTAGTCTAACTTCATCAATTTTACTTGAAGTTGTTTTGTACATATAAAAGCCACCACCATACTCAACAACTCCCGGATATTCAACAATTTGTTTATCCATTTCTTTCACTAAATGTTCATCCAGCAAAACCAAACCTCTTTCGTACGTGGGAATCATATTTTTTTCAATACCACCTTTAAAAAGCCAATAAATTTTTTCAGTAAAGGTGCTTTTCCCTCTCATACCCCAAGTTATGGAAGTCCCTTCAGCTTCTTCCTCCAAATTCCAATATACCTCTGGAGTGCTTCCTGTTCCAAAATCAATTTGTTGAATAAGTTCTCTATTAGGTACAACAGATATAGTTTTCATAGAACCATCACCTTCTTTTCCTGTCCAGGAATAGGATGCTCCTTCACCAGTTGTTTTTCCTTCAAATGAAGCTATAATTGTGGTATCTATTTCGTACCAAGGACCCCAATTCTGCCAATTTTTAAAATCGTTAATTTCTTCAAAAACCACTTCAATAGGTGCTTTTACTGTTTTTGTATGTTTTAAATTGTACATGTCATTAAGGGTAGCTATATACATGGAAAATCCAATAATTACAATTAAGAGGGTAAATAAAATGTACTTAGTAAATTTCATATCTTGAGGGTTAAGGGTTTGTTTCTCACAAAATTAATTAAAATGTTCTGTAAAAAAAACTTTTATTTTAATGCATAGAAAAAGTGATTAATGTAAAAATTGCAACAATTAAAAAAAGAGCTATCACTATTAAATAAGTGTTTTTATAGTGTTTTTTATGAATCTTTATATCTTTTCTATAACTCCAAATCATTAATAAGGTAAATGCAACTATAAAAAATGCGGCAAAAATAAGCTGTCCTTTTGTAAACATAAAACATGTATATTTAACATCAAAAATACATGTTTTTACGATAAGACTGATATATTTATCGGTTTCACATGCTTTTAAATAAAGTTGAAAAATAAAATAATACGATGAAGAATGTTTTAATTATTGGTGCTACTTCTGGAATTGGTAAAGAATTGGCTAAGCTGTATGTTCAAAATAATTGTACCGTTATAATTACGGGGAGAAGATTGCAAATGTTGGAAGAGATTAAAGCCGAAAATCCTTCTAAATTTATTATTAAACAGCACGATGTTACAGATAATAATGCGACCTTACAACTATTTGAAACGTTAAAAAGGGAGTTAAATACTATTGATCTTATTATTTATAGCGCTGGAATTGGAGATCCAAATTATGAATTAACTTGGGAAAAAGAATTACCAACATTGCAAACCAATGTAATTGCAGCAACTTTTATTTATGGCTTAGCCTATAAATTATTTAGAGTGCAAGGGTTTGGTCATTTGGTGGGAATATCGTCTATTGCTTCTATAAGAGGAAACAGGCATGTGCCTGCTTATTTTGCTTCGAAATCGTTCCAAGCTAGTTATTTAGAATCACTTTGGATGAAAGGAAAAAGAAGTAAAGCAAAAATTTATGTAACAGATATTCAACCTGGATTTGTTGATACCGCTATGGCTTTAGGAAAAACATTTTGGATGGCGTCTTTAGATAAGGCAACCAAGCAAATTTACAAAGCTATTGAAAAGAAAAAAAAGAAAGCATATATTACTAAACGATGGGCAATAATTGCTTTTGTATTAAGGAGATTGCCATCTAATTTATTATATAAATTCTCTTAATGCGATTTTAAAAATGAAGAAAAAACTAAAAGCAGTTAAAGAATTTCACGAAGCCTTTGGGTTGGGAATTAATGAAAACCCAATAGCAAATTTACCTAAAGATAAAATTGAACTACGGTTTAATTTAATGGATGAAGAAAACAAGGAATATTTTGAGGCTGCAAATAATAATGATTTGGTTGAGGTTGCAGACGCACTTGGTGACATGTTGTACATATTGCTGCATTCAAGGTTCTAACGCAACAAAAGGTTGCATTTTTTAGTGAGTCTAAGCTACAAATTTTAGTTCAGATTCCATTATTTCTTTAGGCGTTTTATAGCCAATAATTTTTCGAGGTCTGTTATTGAGTTTATTTTG
>NZ_JAUYUD010000053.1 GCF_030692605.1 Lutibacter sp. | reverse complement strand
TCACATAATAGATATTTAGAAAAAATGGAAGATAGATTAACGAAATTCAATGAATTAATGAATACATTCAAGTCTGAAAACCAATTAGGGAAAAATCTATCCAATTTAATTGTAAATATTTAATAGACTTTATATAATAAGTGACGGAGAAATTTTCTCTAACAAATCGTTGGAATGGACATCTCAAAATATAATTGATGAGATAATATCTATTTTAATTATTGTTGGAGGAATAATTGTAGCATTTTCTAAAACAAAAAACGAAGATGAATATATTACTATTATTAGAATGGAATCACTAATATGGGCAACTTATGTTAATTACACTGTATTAATTATCGCGGTACTATTTGTCTTTGACTTTACATTTTTACATGTTATGATTTATAATATGTTTACAATACTTTTATTTTTTATTATTCGGTTCCATTACATATTGTTTAAAGTTACTAAAGTAGTTGAAGATGAATAATTCTATAAAAATAGAGCGGGCAATAAAAAATTTAACGCAAGCACAGCTTGCTGAAATTGTTGGAGTCAGTCGTCAAACAATAAATGCTATGGAGCTTAATAAATATGTGCCTTCAACGGTTTTGGCGTTAAAAATTGGCAACGTATTTAACAAACAAGTGGAAGATATTTTTTATTTAGAAGTTACCGATTAAAGGTATTTTTCTTTAATAATTTTTAAATGATGCATTTGGTGACCTGCAATAATAAACCCAAGTGCTCTAACAGAAATATCATTTCCATTTGCTGTTCCAAAACGAGTGAGCATTTCGATATTAAAACTATTAAATAACGAAATGCTCGCTTTTCTTATAAAAGTAAATTCTTCTAATAATTCTTCTAAACTTCGATCATTTCCATTAGAATTTGCAACATACCAGTCTTCATCAAACCCGGGAACTTCTGTGGTGTCTTTTCTAGAAAAACGAAGTGCTCTATAAGTCATTACACGCTCTGCATCTATAATATGTTGTATTAGCTCTTTAATGGTCCATTTACCATAGGCATAACGGTACATTAATTTTTCTTCAGGTAAATCAGAAAGGGTATTTAAAAAATCATCAAATGATGAGTTCAACACTTCAATCAAATTTACGTTACCTAAATTAATGATGTAATTAGCATAAAAAGGAGCGTATTCATTTTCATTTAATTGGCTTGCATTCATAACTAAGCTGAGTTTCTACTTGCGTTAATATTTCCAAATAAGCAACGAGTAATCATTCGTTCGTATATCAAAAGTAATTCTTCATTTGGGTTTTCATTGGTTTGCATTTCTTGTACTTTTAGCAATGCATATTGCTGAATAGTTAATAAAGGTAAAACAATATCTTCTCTAATTATAATAGATTTTTTACCAACCGGATTGTTTTGCATTAATTCGTTATATCCAGTTAATTTTAAAATTAAACGTTTTGTTTCACTGAATTCATTAAAAATTAAATTCCAGAATTCTCCAAATTCTACATCTTTCGACATATATTCTGTTAAACCGAAGAACGATTTTGACATAGACATCATACTGTTTTTTATTAAGGCCTTAAAGAAATCTGAATTTTCATATAACTGGATAACTTTTTCAAATTCGCCACTATCTTCATATTTTTTTAGTGCTTTTCCAACACCATAAAAACCGGGTACATTTTGTTTTAATTGGCTCCAAGACCCTACAAAAGGTATGGCTCTTAAATCGGCGAAATTTAATTCGCTTGAACTTGATCTTTTTGAAGGTCTGCTTCCAATGTTAGTTTGAGCGTAGTATTTAAGTGTACTCATTCGATCTAAATAGGGCAAAAATTTAGGATGATTTTTAAAATCGACATAAGCTTGATAACTTGTTTTAGATAAATCGTCCATCACTTTCATATCATTTTTTGATATAATATCATTGTTATGTTCAAAAATTTCATTCGCTAAACCAGCACTTAATAATTGCTCAATATTATATTGTGAAGAGTCTAATGTTCCGAAATTGGAACTGATTGTTTGACCTTGAATTGTAAGCTGAATTTCTTTATTTTCAATAGTTGGACCTAATGAAGAATAAAACTGATGGGTTCTACCACCTCCACGCGCAGGAGGTCCACCTCGACCATCAAAAAACACGACTTTAATATCGTATTTTCTTGATAATTCTGTTAATTGTTGTTTGGCTCTATAAATAGCCCAATTTGCCATTAAGTATCCGCCATCTTTGGTTCCATCTGAAAAACCAACCATAATAGTTTGTTTGTTTTTCCTATTTTTTAAATGCAGTTTGTACGCCTTATTGGTGTACAATTCCTCCATTACTTTAATTGAATTTTTTAAATCGTCTATTGTTTCAAAAAGCGGAATAATATCTACATTCAAGTTGTTTTTATAGCCACATAAATTAAACATTGCAAATGTTTCTAAAACATTTATCGAGGTTTGATTATTGCTAATAATGTATCTGTGGCAGCCTCTTTCTCCATTATTTTGTTGAATGGTTTTAACCGCTTTAATAGAGCCCAATGTTTTAGCAACCATATCGTCTTTAAATATTGAAATATCAATATCTCCAAAAATAGTAGATAAAACTTTGGTTTGATCTTCTTTATTAAGTTCTAAATATTTTTCTGGAAAAATAGTCATACCGTTTTCAGATAATTCTGTGACCATTTGTGCAAAAACATTGTGATGTACACGGCTGTCTTGTCGTATATCGAGCGTAGCAAAATGATAACCAAAAATGCGGAGCTTATTTATAAAACTATTGATTTCATCTAAATACAATGAATAATGGTCTTTTATGAGCGTTTGTCTTATGGCTAATAATTTATTTAAAAATTCTTCTTGGGTTGGCATAGAGTACAACTCTGGAGATACACTATTGTCAAATAGTACTTTTTCAAGTTCTAATATATCTTGTTCTACACCATTAAAAGTTAATCTCTTTTTTAGGTTTCGAATATCAACATAGTAATTTTTCAACACCATTTGTCGTAACCGTTTTGCAACATTTAGTGTTATTTCTGTGGTAACAAATGGGTTGCCATCTCTATCGCCACCAGGCCAAAAACCTAAGTTAATAATATCATTATCAAGTGTTTGTCCATCAAATATATTATTTTGAATATAATTATAAATCTGAGAAACAGAATGATAAAATACGTTTTCTAAATACCAAATTAAACTCACAGCCTCATCATAAGGAGATGGTTTTACATGTTTGAAAAATGGAGTTTTACCAACTTGTGCCAATAAATTTTTAATAGATAAAAAGTCATTTTCTTTAATGGCCTCTGTTAAATCTGTAATAATTCCTAAAACTGGACCTGGGTAAAACTGGGTTGGATGTGCAGTTAAAACCAAACGAACTTTATATTCTTTTAATTGCTTTTTTAATGCTTCTGTTTTGTTTTCTAAAATCGCTTTTTCCTTACTATTTCTAATAGTTCCTACGCCATCCATATTATGAACAATTGGGTAGGCGGCATCTTCGATAGCATCAAATAAAACTACTTGTCGTTCAATAAATTGAATACATCTAAACAAAAAGTCAATTTTTTCTTTTTCAGTCGTGTTTTTGTAGTAAGATTTAAAAAATCCATCTACTATTTCGGTCGGATTCTTTTTATTTTGGAATCCGTTTTTACACATTTCGTGAAACAATGGTAACATTACCCCCGTTTTATTAATAGTATCAAATGGTAGGGTTAAAAATATACTGTTGTAAATTTGGTATTTTACAAGTACATGTTCGTTATATCTGGCTAATTTTGCTTGCTTAATCATAAATCAAATTTAATAGTGTAAAAATACGTTCTAAATGAGAATTTTAATAAATTTAAATCTGAAATTAACGAAATCGTTGTATTTGTG
Source organism: Lutibacter sp. (assembly GCF_030692605.1). GTDB lineage: Bacteria > Bacteroidota > Bacteroidia > Flavobacteriales > Flavobacteriaceae > Lutibacter. Next base: position 9,966 of record NZ_JAUYUD010000053.1, on the reverse strand, counting down.
TCCAAAGGCTTTTCAGAGTCTAAATGTTTAATTTTAAGATTTTTGAAGTTGCTTTGGTGACTTTAAATCGATCATCAAGTCGTTTAGCAACCACCCAAATTATATCATTGTTTGAACACAATAACCAAATATTTTCTTTTTCAACTAGCGAGAATTTCTCGTCTTTAAAGTATTTACTAATTTTCTTTTTTCCTCCTAATCCAAAAGGGAAAAAATAATCTCCTTTTTGCCATTTTCTGAGTGTTAAAGGGAATTTAACCAAATCGTAATCTATAAATACACTGTTTGATTGCTCAAATAGGAATGGTTCAAATACATTTGATGAATTATTTTTGGCGTTAAAAACGGGAGTGATTATTTCGAATGATAGTGAAATTGGGGAAGTCAATTTTGTTTGTTCCGAAGAAATACTAAAGGATTCATTAGAAATTGTAATGTATTCAATTTTAGTTAAAATTAAATAATCTCGATTTTTCAATAAACAATGTGTTTTGCTAAAAACTTGTTTACCAGTTTGGGCTTGGAGTAAATTAACAACGTCGTCCCAAGCTGTAAATCCGTAATCTTTAAAAAGTTCATAAACGTAAATTTTCGGATTTTTAAATTGCATCAATTTTGCAATGGAAAAATGAATTTCATTGTTTTTGACTTCTTTAATTTCTTTTTCAAGATTGATAATGGAATCAGCAACAATTTCCTGACTTCCTTTTAAATTTTCCAATGTAACATAAAAGGTGTCTAATAGGGATGGATTTATTTCCTTTAAAACGGGTATTACTTTATGTCGAACTTTATTTCTGTGATATTTTATGGAAGAATTACTACTATCTTCTCTCCAAAGTAACTTTTTTCTAGTAGCATAAACTAAAATATCATTTCTTGTAAAAGGGAGTAACGGCCTTACTATATTCATATTAATTTCAGGAATTCCTGTCAATCCATCTAATCCAGTACCTCTTGTTAAATTCAATAAAAAAGTTTCTAAAACATCGTCCTTTTGATGGGCGGTAACTATATTATCTAATAGATGCTCTTCACATAACTTCTGAAACCAATTATATCTTAAATCTCGTGCAGCCATTTGGGTTGAAATACCTCTTTCTTCAGCAACTTTATTGGTATCAAATTTTATGGTATAAACTGGTACATTGTATTTTTTTGCCAATTCAATAACAAATTCTGCATCCTTATTGCTTTCTTTTCCTCTTAACATAAAGTTGCAATGGGCAAGTGAAATAGTGTAATTTAATTTGTGAAGTAGATGCGTAATTACAACACTATCAATACCTCCAGAAACAGCAATAAGCAATTTTTTACCTTGTAGCTGAGGTAAGTTGGTTAGCAAATGTTCTTTTAGAATTTTTTTCATATAGGTTGTAAATATACTTATTTATTCGAACCATTTTTTAATAGCACCGCTCTCATTGCTTTTGCTTTTAAAAGGCATTCTTCATATTCTTTTTCAGGCAACGAAAGAGCTGTAATAGCACTACCAACTGAATATGAAATGTATTTTTTAGTTTCATTGTATAAAATACTTCTAATAATTACATTAAAATCGAAATTATTGTCAGGGGTAAAATACCCAACAGCTCCAGAATATAGGCTACGTTTTGTTTCTTCTAAATCTTCAATAATTTTCATTGCTGAAATTTTAGGAGCACCAGTCATACTTCCCATTGGAAACGTTGCTTTAATAATATCTACAGGATGTATATTTGATTTTACTTTACATGATATGGTAGATATGAGTTGATGTACTTGTTTAAAAGTATAAACTTTACATAATTCATCCACATTTACAGAGCCTTTAATGGCAATTTTCGAAAGGTCGTTTCGAACCAAATCTACAATCATGATATTTTCAGCACGCTCTTTTGGGTTTTGGGCTAATTTAATTGTTAATTCCTCATCTTCTATAGGAGTATTCGCTCTTTTTTCGGTTCCTTTTATGGGTTGTGAAATAACCACATTATCACTTTTTTTTAAATAACGTTCTGGCGATGCAGAAATTAAATAGTTAGCGTCGAATTTTAAAAAGGTTGCAAAAGGAGGTTTGGAAATTTTATTTAAATTCTGATAAACTTTTAAAGGATTGAGACTAGTCTTTTCACAATAAAATTCTTGACAAAAATTGGCTTCATAAATATCACCTCTATGAATGTGATTTAAAATTGAATTTACTTTATTAATGTATGCATCTTTATGGATGCGAAGTTTAATTTTTAATGAACTTTTCGCTTTTCCCTTTTCGCTTTTCCCTTTTTGCTGTTCTATTACTTCTAAATCAATCGTTATGTCGTTTTTAAATTCGGACAAGTATTTAAATTCAACGGTTTTTCCTTTAATTTCTATTATTTTTTTAGGCTGAAAAAAGAATAAATCAGGAAAATGAAGACCGTCAAAATTAGTAGAAGTCAAATTTTCTACATCATTTTTTAAATCATAACTTAAATATCCAAAAATATAATCGTTTACTTTGGTTTGATACTTTTTTAGTTGTTCAAAGGCATTCGTGAAATTAGATTGAATGATTGAATAAGAATCAACAGCAAGAACAGCATCAAAATTTGAATGTTTTTGGAAATAGTTATTGCTATCGAGCCAAGCAACATGATTAAACTGTTGTGCCCAAATCAATAAATTTGATTTAAATTCAATAATATTAGGTACTTGAATTTTATGATTGGTTCTTTCCAAAGTTAAAGGTTTGAAAGTTTAAAAGTCAGAAAGTAAAAAAAAATAAAGTTAATAAAGAGGGTTGTGAGTTCCATAAATATATTTTTTTCTTAAAACTTAAAACTTAAAACTCAAAACTCAAAACTAACTATGTATTGCTCTATTATTTACTGCCAAACAAGCTTCCTTAAAAGCTTCGGTAAAAGTTGGATGTGCATGAGATGACCGTGCAATATCTTCAGAAGAAGCTCTAAACTCCATAGCAATAACAGCTTCAGCAATCATATCAGCAGCTCTGGCGCCAATCATATGAACCCCCAAAATTTCATCAGTGTTGGCATCTGCCAACACTTTTATCTGTCCGTCCAAGTCCATACTTGCACGAGCTCTCCCTAAAGCGCGCATTGCAAAAGTCCCAGATTTGTATTTTACATTATCAGCTATTAATTGCTCCTCCGTTTTACCAACAGTTGCAACTTCAGGCCAAGTATAAACTACACCTGGTATTAAATTATAATTGATATGAGGTTTTTGGCCCGCAATTAATTCGGCAACCAACATTCCTTCTTCTTCAGCCTTATGAGCAAGCATGGCTCCTTTAACAACATCTCCAATGGCATATATATTGGTAACATTGGTTTGCAACTGAGTATTAGTTTCAATTTGACCAGTAGTTGTTAATTTTATACCTATATTTTCCAACCCTAAACCTTCAGTATAAGGTTTTCTTCCAACTGAAATAAGCGTATAATCACCTTTAAATTCAACCGAATTTCCCTTTTTATCTTCAGCGATAACCACAACTTCTTTTCCTTTATTTTCGACAGAAGTAACTTTATGACTTGTAAAAAATTTAAGTCCTTGTTTTTTTAATGTTTTTTGTAATTCCTTCGAAAGCATTCCATCCATTCCTGGAACAATAACTGGCATATATTCAATTACAGAAACATCAGAACCTAATCGGCTATAAACGGAGCCTAATTCCAATCCTATTACACCACCACCAATTACAATTAAGTGCTTTGGTATTTCAGTTAAACTAAGTGCTTCGGTTGAGGTTATGACTCTTTTTTTATCGAGATTAATAAAAGGTAAGTTTGCTGGTTTAGAGCCTGTTGCTATAATGGTATTTTTAGCTTCAATTATTTCTGAAGTGCCATCGGCTTTAGAAACAGTAATATGTATAGCATCTGTAAAACTTCCAACCCCATTAAAAACTTCAATGTTGTTTTTATCCATAAGATAATTGATGCCGCCAGAAGTTTGTGAAACTACTTCGTTTTTACGATCAATCATTTGTTTAAAATTAACAGATAATCCAGAAACCTCGATACCGTGTGTAGCAAAGTGTTTTGTAGCTTCAAAATAATGGTGAGAAGAATCTAATAATGCTTTAGAAGGGATACATCCAACATTTAAACACGTACCGCCTAAAGTTGCATATTTTTCAATTAGTGCAGTTTTTAAACCAAGTTGCGCGCATCTAATTGCTGCCACATATCCACCAGGACCAGAACCTATAACGGCTACATCATATGTACTCATAATTAATATTATATTTAATGAATTGCAAAAATAGAATTTTTATTTAAGAACAATTAATACAGTGTAAATAATACTGAAAATGATGTGTTTTATAAAGTATTGAGGTATTTAATTACTGAAAATCAGACATATAAAAAACAATGATAATTATCATATTACAAATAGTTGATTTGGCTAATTTTCTACTACCATTTATTCGCATTTTGTATCCATTTGTTAAATTCTACTACTATTGAAATATAAAACTTTGATTTGTATTAGGTTACATTGTATATTTGCTATAGTAAATGAGAATTGATTTTACCCCCACAAGACTCTAAATATTTAACGGCCCCCACAAATAAATAATAATTTTATTATTTATTAGATAAAACCCCAAATTGCTTTAAAACAAATTTTGGTGTTGTAATAGTTTAAACAAATAATTTAGTTCAGTATTGAACCCAATAGTTATTATTACAATGTATTAATTTAATACAAAAAGATTATGAAAAAAATTACTCTTATTAATGTAGCGACCTTTTTAGTTTTGTTGTTTTCGACAATACAGACTTATTCCCAAGATCGATTGGTTTCTTTTGATAATTTAAATGCCTCATTAACAACTGCGACTGCTTGTTCTTATGTCGGTTGTAATGCTAATGATGTGACGTTTGGAGACGTGTATTTAGGAGATGATGTTGGTAATTTAGCTACCTTAGCTTATGTTAATAATCCTATAAATGGTTTATTTATATGGGTTAAAATTGCAAGTAATAGCGGCAAGTATGATTTAATGTTTCAATTTGATTATTTAGTTGGTGGAGTTAGGAAGAATTTTGATAATACTAATTTTGGTGGACCTTCAACAGATAGATTAACTATTAAAATAAGAGGATCTATTGTTCCGGCTGGTTCTAAATATAGAATGGCTGAAATTACTAATTATACGGTTGGTCAATCTATTGAATTAAAGAATATATATTTAAGATGGGAAGTAAATGGACAGAAAATTACTCCGGCTCAAGATTTATCTTTAATTACTTGTAACCCGCCAAAATGTAGTAGTGCTTTTTCTAGTGGTATTATAGTAAAAACACCGTTATTTGCTGATTTCAGTATTGATAAAGATTGTATTAGTGGCGCTTTTGAACAAGTGGTATATAATAGTACTTCAACTGGTGTTGAGCCTAATACTAATTATAGCTGGTCTTTTCCTGGCGCGGCAACTATTTCTCCTTCAGGATTAAATACTTCGGGTCCATATACGGTTACTTATAATACTTCGGGTCCTCATACAGTTAGTTTAACGATATCTGATCCGTTAAACTTAGTTATCCCTAATACGAAACTTGTTGACGATATAACTTTAGCATCATGTTGTACCGTAACAATTGATCTGATTAATAGCACTAATGTGCAATGTAATGGAAATTCTGATGGTACAGTTACCGCAACTAAAACTGGAGGAGCTGGAACAATAACTTATGATTTGTTGTTTTCAGCAACCTCAGGAGGGTCTTTTAGTGCAACTGGCTTGCCAACCAATGGTGATGTAACAGGTATTTATACTGGTTTAGGTGTAGGATATTATAAAGTAGTTGTAACCGAGGCTAATGGATGTAATAGTATAAGTTCTGAAGTTCAAATCACTCAACCAGCAACAGCCGTTTCAGTGGCGTTGACAGGACAAACCAATGTATTGTGTTTTGGTGCTTCAACGGGAGCTATCAATATTACCGCATCAGGTGGTACAGGTTCTTATACATATGCATGGACAGGTTCAGGAGTTAGTGCAACTTCAGAAGACCAATCAGGTTTGGCAGCAGGAAGTTATTCAGTAATTGTAACGGATGCTAATGGTTGCTCAACCGCATCATTGCCAGTAACTATTACTCAACCAGCTGCTGCTTTGACGGCAAACGCAACAGGTGAATCACTTTATTGTGCTGGGGATGCTGACGGAAATATTACACTAACAGTATCGGGCGGAACAGCTTCTTACACTTATTCTTGGAAAAAAACAGGAGATAATGTAACAGTTGTTTCTACAGCTCAAAATCCTAGTGGTTTATTAGCAGGAACTTATAATGTAACTGTAACCGATGCAAATGGTTGTACTACAACAGCAAGCGCCACTATTATTGATGGTGACGGAACTGACCCTGTTGTAACTGCTCCGGCTGATTACAGTTTGGAAGGATGCAACACAAGCGCAATTATTGGAAGGATATATTCAGAAATTGATGTTGCCATTGCAAGTCCTTATACCGGTTTAGTTATTGTTGAGACAGGAACTGGAATAGCTTCTGTTACTTATAAAGATTCAAAAACAGGAACTTGCCCAATTGTTGTGACCAGAACGTTTACGGTAACAGACAATTGTGGTAACATAGGAACAGCAATACAAAAAATAAATATAAATGACACCACGCCACCAGTACTTACTATTCCAGCAAATGCAGGTATAGAATGTACGGCTGATATTACTCCAATTGCATTAGGTATGGCAACTGCTACTGACAATTGTGATGGCAGTTTAATACCAACATATACTGACGGTGATTGTTTTGGACTAGAAAATGAAAAAGAAGTAAATGCAGGAAATGGTATATACTTATATTTCAATATTTCTGGAATGGCAAGTTTAAACGTGAATTCAATAAAAGCTTTTAACTTAACTTTTGAAACAAATCAAGGAAAAGGAAGAGCAGAATTTATTTTGGTAGCTCCAAACGGAAAAGGAATTGTTTTGGTAGGGCCTTATTGTACATTAGGAAACTGTGACGATGGAGATGGTGGTGTTGAAGTATACTCACCAACTTTTTATCCAAGCACTTCAGCTTATGCCGCTTGGGTTAATAGCAATTTTATTGCGGAAGGTGCAGGGAACTTTAAGCCAAATGGAGGAAGTACTACGAATACAGTTACTGGTCTTACCAATGGTTTAGTTTCATCATTTGAAGCGTTAACAGCTGGTATGACTAGTTTAGATGGACAATGGTTTGTTTATTCAAAAAAACAAGCAACTGTAAATGGAAACGTTCGGTTTATTAGTTCTTGCTTAACACCAGGATTGGACGCTTCATGTGTAAATAATGATGTTATTATAAGAGAATGGACAGTTACTGATGCTTGTGGCAATGGCGCTACAGGAAATCAGGTGATTGTAATTTCTGATACTACAGCACCAGTTGTTACAGGTTCAATTACTGACACAATTATTGAAGGCTGTTCTATACAAGATGCACCAGCTGCGGTAACAACAGTAGCTGCGTTAGAAGCATTGACAGGAAATCTTTTAATTTCAGATAATTGCAGTGAGGATGCTAATTTAACAGTAACTTCAAGTGATGACGTAAGTGGAACTTGTCCAATAGTAATCACAAGAACGTATAAAGTAACTGATGAGTGTTCTAATGAAAGTGTGGATATTATTCATACCATTAAAATAGATGACACTACTGACCCTACAGGATCTAATCCTATAGCAATAAGTGGATTGAAAAAATTATCAGATGTACCAGTCCCTGACGTAAGTGTAGTTACTGATGAAAAAGACAATTGCACTCTTATACCTTTAGTAACTTGGGTAAAAGATGAAAATAATGGAAAATCTGGATGTTATGGTGATGCTTATATAGTTACAAGAACATATAAAATAGCAGATGATTGTGAGAATTTCATTGAAGTAACACAAACAATCACTGTTGAAGCTGATCTTGTATCAGTAGATGCACCAGAAGACGTTGAAGTTTGTGATAGCTATATTTTACTGGAATTAAATTCAGGTAACTACTTTACAGGCTCAGGTGGAACTGGAACTGCAAAAAGTGCAGGTGATTCTATTACAAGTTCTCAAACAATTTATGTTTATGCAGTTTCGGCTGATAATGGTGTGTGTACAGATGAGAATAGTTTTGATATCACAATCAATACTACACCACCAGCAGATGCCCCGGCAGATGTAACAATGTGTGATAGTTATACATTACCAGCGTTGACCAATGGAGCGTATTATGCAGCAACAGGAGGTTCAAGCCCGATAGCAGTAGGTACAGCAATAACAAGTACTCAAACCATTTATGTATATGCAGAAACAGGAACAACTCCTAACTGTTTTACAGAGAATAGTTTTAAGGTAACGATTAATGATACTCCGCCAGCGGATGCACCGGCAGATGTAACAATGTGTGATAGTTATTCATTACCAGCGTTGACCAATGGAGCGTATTATGCAGCAACAGGAGGTTCAAGTCCGATAGCAGTAGGTACAGCAATAACAAGTACTCAAACCATTTATGTATATGCAGAAACAGGAACAACTCCTAACTGTTTTACAGAGAATAGTTTTAAGGTAACGATCAATGATACTCCGCCAGCAGATGCACCGGCAGATGTAACAATGTGTGATAGTTATACATTACCAGAATTGAGTGCAGGAAATGAGTACTGGACAGCAACAGGTGGAACAGGAACGCAATATTTTGCAACAGATGTCATTTCAAGCGACATAACACTTTTTGTATATGTTGATACCGACACTACACCAAACTGTAGTGATGAAAACAGTTTTGATATCACAATAATTAACACTCCTAATATAGAAGATTCAACTTCTACAAATGTTACTTGTTTTGGATTAGGCAATGGAACAATTACTGTTTCTGGATTAGTACAAGGTGAAACTTATATAATTCAATTAAATGGGGTAGGGTCCAATTTAAGTGGTCAATCTACTTTTGGTCCTGGAACTTATGTAATTACTGCAAGTTCATCTGGAAATAGCCAAAGTGAACTTGTATGTTCAACAACAAAAGAAGTTACAATTACACAACCAGCACAAATAATTGTTAATGCTGGCCCAGATAAATTGTTGAATTGTAATAATCCAACAGCCATATTAAATGGCAGTGCCAGTTCAAATGATCAAGTTAATTTTACTTATTCTTGGACAACTTCAAACGGCCTAATTGATAGTGGAGCAAATACACCTTCACCAACAATTAGTAAACCTGGGATATATGTGTTAACAGTAACAAACATTATTAATGGTTGTTCTGCAAGTGATACTGTAGTGGTAACTCAGAATAAAATAGTACCACAAGCAACAATTTTTGCTGTTAAAACAGAATTAACATGCGAAACTTCTAGTATAACTTTAAATGCAGTTGTATCTAGCATACAAGGGGCTGCAAGTTACTTATGGAGTGATAATTTAGCGACGACTTCTAGCATTGTAGTTACTACACCTGGAGAATATACGTTATATGTTACCGATAGTAACAATGGTTGTGTGTCTGTAAGTAGAATTGTAATTACTCAAGATATAACACAACCTGAAGCTGTTATCACAGGAAATACAGAATTGACTTGTTCAACTACAAGTATTACTTTAAATGCAAGTGGATCAACAGTACAAGGTACTGCAAGTTACTTATGGAGTACAGGAGCAACTACAGCTACAATAGCAGTAATAGCACCTGGCGTATATTCAGTAACAGTAAAAGATAGCGATAATGGTTGTTCAGCTATAGTAGAAGTAACAGTGTTACAAGATATTAAACCTGTTGTTGCAACTATCACAGGAAATACAGAATTGACTTGTTCAACTACAAGTATTACTTTAAATGCAAGTGGATCAACAGTACAAGGTACTGCAAGTTACTTATGGAATACAGGAGCAACTACAGCTACAATAGCAGTAACTACACCGGGTGTATATTCGGTAACGGTAACAGATAGTGATAATGGTTGTTTAGC
>NZ_JAUYUD010000024.1 GCF_030692605.1 Lutibacter sp. | reverse complement strand
CCCTTGTTGAAATTTCTCGTCTTTGCGCAATAACGCCTTCAGTTCTTCAGAACTATAGTTTTCTATCTTTAGTGCTACTCTACTCATAACACAAAGATAATAAAAAATAATTTGTAATTACATATTAGACTTTATATAAATTGGACTTGTAATTTTTAATTTTAGGTTTTAAAAACAATACCTTTGCATTCCTTAAAAATAATAAAATGATTAAAAAAAATAGAGCAGCTATTTCAAAATTTATAATTCATAAAGTTGGAAATAAATTTAACAGTGCCACCAATGTTTTTTCTGAAGAAATAGTCACTTTTGATGAAGAAAGTTATCAATTAATGATACCTTTTTTGTTAAAGCCTTTTGGAAGTGTGATTGAAAGTTTTCGATTTAGCCATCATGCAAATATTGAGTTAAATGAAATTAACAATTATTCTTCTCAAATTTTTGCAGATTCAAGTTGCTTTATTGAAGTTTCTAAACATATTGTGAACCACTTATTTGAGCAATCTAATTCGGCCCAAATAAAAATAGGAGATGTAATTATTGCTTTGTTTGAAGATGTTGAATACAATGAAGTAATTACTCAAGCAATAGGGATTTTTAAAATTGAAAATAAAATAGAATTTTTTCAAACCTATATGGATAATAATTCTATAGATGTAGCGGTTCAAAAGGGGATTAGTACCAAAAAATTAGATAAAGGCTGTTTAATTTTGAATACAACAGATGCCGAAGGGAAAATTATTTTAAGCATTGATACCAATAATTATGATGCTCAATATTGGATAAAGAATTTTTTGAGTGTTAAATATGCCGATGATAATAATAGACAAACTCAAAATTATTTAACGATGTGTCGAGAATTTTCGAATGATATAGTTAAAGAAAATTTTGGAGTGCATGAAAAAAATAAATTTTTAGCCAAAACAGTTGATTTTTTTAAGGTAAATGAGGATGTAAATGCGGTTGATTTTAAAGAGTTTTTGTTTGAAGACAAAGAGGAAGAAAAGGCAACATTTGACGATTATAAAAAACAATTTGAAACTTTAAATGATGTTTTAATTAGAAATCAATTTGCCATTTCTGAAGTTGTTTTGAAAAAGGAAAAGCAAAAAATTAAGACAGAAATAAAGCTAGATACTAACATTCAAATTAAATTAGATATTGATGCACCAGATGCTTCTGCAGAATATTTAGAACAAGGTTATGACGATGAGCGAAAAATGAAATTTTATAAAATTTTTTACAATGAAGAGGAATAGTTTGGCTAAAGGCTAAAGGCTAAAAGGTGAAAGGTAAAGGTTAAAAGGTTAAAAGGTTAAAAGGTGAATGGTGAAAAGGTAAAAACGTGAGTTCGATATAAAAAAGAACAATACTACCTGAATATAAACTATTTACGTCTTTGTGAAGGAGGTACGACTGTGGCAATCTGTTTATTGATAGTCAGATTGCCACATTTTACTAAAAAAAGTAAAATTCGCAATGACGGTATTTATTTAAACTTTTGATTATTAACAATTTGTGTTTTTTCTTATGTCGAACTCAGGTTAAAAGATAAAAAGGTGAAAGGTGAAAGGTGAAAGGTGAAAAGGTGAAAAGGTGAAAAGGTGAAAAGATGGAAGTTTTTTTTGTCATTCCTGCGGAGACAGGAATCTAAACCAACACAAACTTACATTAAGATTCCTATTTTTGCAGGTATAACATTAAACAAATTCAACTTCAAATAAAGCAGCAAAATGTTTTAGAATTTTTTCTTTTACTTCATCCAAGGAAATTTTTTTATTGAGCTCGACTTCCATAGATGTAACAGCTTTTCCTTTTATTCCACAAGGAATAATATTGTCAAAATAGCCTAAGTTTGTGTTTACATTTAATGCAAAACCATGCATAGTAACCCATCGACTAGTTCTAACCCCAAGAGCGCAAATTTTTCGGGCAAAAGGGGTTCCAACATCGAGCCAAACACCTGTTTCACCAGCACTTCTTTCAGATTTAATTCCATATTCTTCCAAAGTTTTTATTATAACTTCTTCCAAAAAGCGAAGATATTTATGAATATCTGTAAAAAAATTCTCTAAATCTAAAATTGGATAGCCAACAAGTTGACCAGGGCCGTGATACGTAATATCACCACCTCTATTTATTTTATAAAATGTTGCTCCCTTTTGAGTAAGTTGTTCTTCATTTAAAAGTAAATTACTAATATCACCACTTTTCCCAAGAGTATAAACATGTGGATGTTCAACAAATAAAAAATAATTAGGCGTCTTATTGGTTAAATCGTTTTTTCTATTTGTTTTTTTTATTTCAACAATACTGTCAAAAATTTCTTCTTGATATTCCCAAGTGTCTTTATAATCTTTTAATCCAATGTCTTTTAAAATTACTTTTTGCATTAGTTATTAGGGTTGTTATTAATAATAAGTGCGGCAATAACGCCAGGAATCCAACCTAAACAGGTTAAAATAAAGACAATAACCAAAGAGCCACATCCTTTATCTATTACGGCTAAAGGAGGGAAAATAATACACAATAATACTCTAAAGCAACCCATTATTGAAATTTTGTTTAATTTAAAAAATGTATTTGATGTATAACCTTGTAAAAATATTCTTTTTTTATAAACTTATTTAGTGGTTTCCAAAGGTCTTAAAAATAAATTAAGGATACAACGTTATAAGTAAGTACATGATTATAATTAAAATGTATTTTTGTTAAAAATAAGTAAAATGTCTATCGAGGTACTAAATGTTTCGAAATTATACAGCTCTCAAAAAGCATTAGATAATGTAAGTTTTTCCATTAAAAAGGGTGAAATTGTTGGGTTTTTGGGTCCAAATGGTGCTGGTAAATCTACTATGATGAAAATTCTTACAGGATTTATAACCGATTTTGAAGGAGAAGTTTCGGTTGCTAATTTTAATATTTTAAAAGCAAAAATTGAGGCTCAAAAAAACATTGGATATTTGCCAGAACATAACCCACTTTATGTAGAAATGTATGTAAAAGAATATTTACAATTTTTAGTTGAAATTCATAAATTAGGTAATATTGCAATAGAAGATATTATTATAAAGGTTGGGTTAACACCAGAAGCACATAAAAAAATAGGGCAATTATCTAAGGGGTATAGACAACGTGTAGGGATTGCTGCCGCACTTTTGCATAACCCAGAAGTGCTTATTTTAGATGAACCAACAACCGGTTTAGATCCAAATCAAATAACTGAAATTAGAAATTTAATTAAGGAAGTTGGAAAAGATAAAACGGTGCTATTTTCTACACATATTATGCAAGAAGTTGAAGCGTTATGCGATCGAGTTTTGTTGATTAACAACGGAAAAATAGTAGCAGACAAAAATTTAAAAGAGTTAAAGGAAAATCAAGAACAAGTTATAGAGGTCGAATTCGACTTAAAAATAGAAAAACAATTTATTGAAACTATCCCATATCTGAAAGCATTTAATAACACCCATGACACTTCTTGGGTTTTAACATTTAACACTTCAAAAGATATGCGCTCAATTGTTTTCGATTTTGCCCAAAACAATGGTTTAAAAACCTTAAAACTGAACACTATTAATAAAAATTTAGAAAGTTTATTTAAAGAACTTACTACATAAAACATATAAATTAGAATTGTTGTTAGTTTAATTTATAATTAATTTGTTCTTTGTCTAATTGTTTCAATAATTTGTGAGAAATGTCCACTTTAAAACTTCTGCTTGGCAAGCTTAATTTTAATTTTTCTTGAGCGTCATACACCACAAAATTCAATGTTTTTTTTCCTTTGAAATTTTGAATTAATTCCAATAATTTTTCAATTATATTTTCATTTAATTCATTAATAGAAAGGTTGAACGTTATTTTTTTAGAAAATTCTTCTAAAATATCATGTAATAATTGAATATTCACAAATGAAATTCTAACATCATCATTCCAGCCCTTTTTCCCATATAATTTTAGGTATAAAAAAGAATTAGGAAATAAGAAGTGTTTAAATTTTAAATATTCTTCACCAAAAATTCTAAATTCAAAGGAACCAGAATAATCTTCAAAAACAAATGAAGCCCACCCTTTTCCGTTTTTAGAAACTCGGTGTTCAACAGAGGTAACAATACCACCAATTGAAATGTCTCGGTCTAATAAATTGTCATTATTTTGGAATAAATCGAGTTTTGAGTTACAGAAAAAGTCAAGTTCGGTTTTAAAATCGTCCAATGGATGTCCTGAAATATAAATACCAACCACTTCTTTTTCTCTAGAAAGCTCTTCCATGACACTCCATTTTTTAGCCTCTGGAATTTCTGGTTCGGGAAATTGAATTTGTGAAGCTTCTCCAAAAAGTGAAATTTGAGCAGAATTTTTATTTTCTTGAAATTTATTTCCATACCTAATAGTTCGTTCAATAAATGAAATTCCTTTTTCATCTTCAGCAAAATATTGTGCTCTATGGGAAAGACCTAATGAATCTAGTCCACCAGCTAAAATTAAACCATCAAATGCCTTTTTTGTTGCAGCCCGCAAGTCAATTCGCTTTGCTAAATCAAAAATAGACTTATAGTTTCCATTTTGTTTTCTTTCTTGTACAATAGCTTCAACAGCAGATGCTCCAACACCTCTAATTGCACCCATTCCAAATCGAATTGCACCTTCTTTGTTAACAGCAAATTTATAATACGATTCATTAATATCTGGGCCTAAAACTTGAATTCCAGCCCGTTTACATTCTTCCATAAAAAAGGAAATTTGCTTAATATCACTCATATTATTTGAAAGTACGGCGGCCATAAACTCAGCTGGATAATTTGCTTTTAAATAGGCTGTTTGATATGCAATAAAAGCATAGCACGTTGAGTGAGATTTGTTAAATGCATATGCAGCAAAAGATTCCCAATCTTTCCATATTTTTTCTAAAACTTCTTCTTGATGATTATTAATGATTCCTCCAGCAATAAATTTTGGTTTTAATTTAGTAAGAAGGCTTAATATTTTTTTACCCATTGCTTTTCTGAGTAAATCGGCATCACCTTTGGTAAAATCTGCTATTTTTTGCGAAAGCAACATTACTTGTTCTTGATATACCGTAACTCCATAGGTTTCTTTTAAAAACTCTTCCATTTCTGGCACATCGTATTCAATAAGTTCTTCCCCATTTTTACGCATAATAAACAGCGGAATGTATTCCATTGGTCCAGGTCTGTACAAAGCGTTCATGGCAATTAAATCTGCAAATTCAGTTGGTTTTAATGCTTTTAAATGTTTTTGCATTCCGGGAGATTCATATTGAAAAATACCAACGGTTTCTCCTTTTTTAAATAATTCATATGTTTTTGGATCATCCAACGGAAACTCATCTGGATCTAACTCTTTTCCGTAAATGGCTTTAATAATTTTAACAGTATCTTTTATTAAAGTCAATGTTTTTAAACCTAAAAAGTCCATTTTTAGTAACCCAGCACTTTCAACAACATTATTATCGAATTGAGTTACATACATGTCACTGTCTTTCGCAGTAGCAATAGGAATTAGGTTGGTAATATTTTCTGGAGTAATTATTACACCACATGCGTGAGTCCCAATATTCCTTACAGATCCCTCAACCGCAATGGCTTGTTTTATGGTTTGCGCTTGCAAATCATCTCCATCAGCAATTTCTCTGAGCACAAGAACATTTTCAAAATCTTCTTTTCGTAGGGCTTTAATTTTTTCTTTACTCTTTGGATCATCTCCAAAGATATTCTGAAGTTTTACACCAGGAATTAATTTAGAGATCCTATCTGCTTCCGAAAGTGGTAAATCCAACGCCCTAGCAGTATCTCTAATGGAAGATTTTGCGGCCATTGTTCCATATGTAATAATTTGAGCTACTTGACTTGCACCGTATTTTTTAATTACAAAATCAATTACTTTTTGCCTGCCTTCATCATCAAAATCGATATCAATATCTGGAAGTGAAACCCGATCTGGATTTAAAAAACGCTCAAAAAGCAAATTATATTTAATAGGATCTATGTTGGTTATTTTTAGGCAATATGCAACGGCAGATCCAGCAGCAGAACCTCGTCCGGGACCCACTGAAACTCCCATTTTACGGGCTTCTAAAATAAAATCCCAAACAATTAAAAAGTAACCAGGATACCCTGTTTTTTCAATAATTTGTAACTCAAAATCCAATCGTTCTTGCGTTTCTTTATTTAAGGAATCTCCATATCTTTTTTTAGCACCCTCAAAAGTTAAAAAACGGAGGTATGCGTTCTCACCACGCACTCCTTTATCTATGTCATCTTTAGGGTTTATAAATTCAAAAGGAATATTAAATTTTGGAAGTAGCACATTTCTCTTTAAACTGAAAATTTCTATTTTATCCACAACTTCCTGAATATTTATGATTGCTTCTGGAAGATCGGCAAACAAAGATTTCATTTGCTCTTGTGACTTAAAATAGTATTGGTTATTTGGTAAGCCAAACCTAAAACCTCGACCTTTTCCTATTGGAGTTGCTACTTTTTCGTTGTCTTTTACGCATAATAAAACATCATGAGCTTCAGCTTCACTTTCAGTAGTGTAGTAGGTATTGTTGGTGGCAATTACTTTTACATTGTGTTTTTTAGAAAAGTTCAATAGAACATCATTTACATGATTTTCATTTTCTTGATTATGTCTCATTAATTCTAAATAGAAATCGTCACCAAAAGTTTCTTTCCACCAAATTAATGCTTCTTCGGCCTGATTTTCACCAATATTTAATATTTTACTCGAAACTTCTCCATTTAAATTACCAGACAATACAATTAAATCATCTTTATATTTTTCAATTATTTTTCGATCTATTCTTGGAACATAATAAAAACCATTGGTATGAGAAATTGACGACATTTTAGCCAAATTATGATATCCCTTTTTATTTTTAGCTAAAAAAACAATTTGATATCCATTATCCTTTTGAGATTTTTCGGTATGATCCTCACAAACATTAAATTCGCATCCAATAATTGGTTTAAAATAGGTTCGAGTTGGTCTATTAGTTAAAAACTGCGTTAAATCTAATTCTTGAGTATTTTCTTCATCAATAATTCCTTCTTCAATTTTTTGAAGTTTTATTTTTTCTAATTCAGGTTTCTCAAGTTCATCATAATTTTTATCCAAATTTTCATTGTGCGCAATAGCTTCTTGCACAAAATAAAAAGCACCCATCATATTTCCAGTGTCGGTCAAAGCAACAGCAGGCATTTTTTGTGCAATAGCAGTTTGTATTAAATTACCGGTACTAGAAGTAGATTGTAAAATTGAAAATTGAGAATGACAATGTAAATGAGAAAAAGTGACCTCGTTTAGTTCTTCAATGTCCTCTGTGGTAATGTTATTAGCATCTTCAGATGTGATTGATTTTTCTTTAAGTCGGTTACTCTCTTCCTTTAAATTTAAATGTTTCATCCCAACTAAGGAAATTGTAGTTGGATTTTTTGATTTAAATACTGAAAAATAGGCTTCATTTACTTTAAGGTCTTCTTTGGTAAAAACACCTAACCTAATTAATTCTAAAAAGCAACGAGTAGTTGCTTCAACATCTGCGGTAGCATTGTGAGCTTCATTAAAGGGTATTTTGAATAAATAATGATGTAACTCGGTAAGCGTAGGGAGTTTAAATTTTCCATACCTACCACCAGGTAGCATACATAAAGCTGCAGTAACTTCGGTGCACGTATCTAAAACAGGTAATTTATTAAGTGTTGATGGTATAGAATGTCTAAAATATTCGCAACCCATAATGTTTAAGTCAAATTCAACGTTTTGCCCTACAACAAATGTTGTTTTTGAGAGTACTTGGTTAAATAATTCTAAAACAATAGCTAAAGATTCTCCTTTTTTTTCAGCCAATTGTGTAGAAATACCGTGAATTTTTTCGGCATCGTAGGGTATATTATACCCTTCTGGTTTAATAAGATAATCGGCATGTTCAATTAGTTCACCTAATTCATTGTGCAATTGCCAAGCAATTTGCACACACCTTGGCCAATTATCGGTATCAGTAATTGGGGCGTTCCAACTTTTTGGTAAGCCAGTGGTTTCGGTATCAAAAATTAAAAACATGTGAAAATATTTTTCTGAAAAATGTGTTTTTAAAAGTAGTAATTTATAAAAGTATGGGCTTTAAAAGAGGCTATTTTTTATTAACAAAGAACATTTTTTCATAAAAATGAAACAAAATGTGTTTTATTTAAGAAAATAGTTGTTAAAGATGCAATAAATGTTACATAATTAACAATAATTTTAAATTTTGAAAAAGGGCAAAAAGACTAACATAGGTCATATTATTTGTATTCAATTAGTATTAATTTTAATTTTTGAATGCAATGATACTGCGATGATGAGTAAGAACGATTTGAAAATAAGTGAACAACCGTATGAACCTATAATTCATAAAGGAATTGTATCTAAAATTGATACAAATTATGTGAAAGTATCTTTTATTGGAAATGTAAACTGCGAAGGTTGTAAAGCCCAAGCAGGGTGTGGAGTTGCGGATGCTGAAGTAAAAGAAATTGAGGTTTATAATATAGATAAAACGTTTTTTTTAAACGAAGAAGTTTCCATTTTAATGTCAAAAAATATGGGTTTAAAAGCTGTGTTTTGGGCATATATTTTACCATTTATTTTATTGGTTTTAGTTTTAATTTTGTCGAGTTTATTTGTGTCGGAATTGGCAGCCTTTCTGTTTTCTATTTTAATTTTAATTCCTTATTATTTAACTCTTTATGTCTTAAAAGATGTGTTTAAGCAAACTTTTAATGTGTCAATTATAAAAAGTACAAAAGAATGACGGATTCTATTTTATATAGCGTTTTTTTATTAATTTCTTTGGGGGGTTTGGCTGCCGTGATACTCTACTTTGTTTCTAAGAAATTTTATGTTTATGAAAACCCTTTGATTGCTGAAATTGAAGATATATTACCAGCGGCAAATTGTGCAGGATGCGGTTCGCTAGGTTGCAAAGCATTTGCTGAAAAATTGGTTTTAAGTGAGGATATTTCAAATTTATTTTGCCCTGTTGGAGGAAATGATACTATGAAACTAGTTGCCACTAAATTAGGTAAAGAAGTTTCTGAAAAAGACCCAACAATTGCTGTAGTGCGATGTCAAGGAAGCTGTGAAGTTCGACCAAAAACAACAGAATTTCAAGGACCAAGAACTTGCGCAATTTCAGCAATGATTTATAGTGGTGAAACTGATTGTGAATATGGTTGTTTGGGTGATGGCGACTGTGTTAAGGTCTGTAAGTTTGATGCCATGTATATGGATGAAAGCACAGGGTTGCCAATTATTTTAACCGATAAATGTACTTCTTGCGGAATGTGTGTTACTGCTTGCCCAAGAAATATTATTGAGATGCGTCCTAGAAATAAAAAGGATTTAAAAATTTATGTTGGTTGTTTAAACCAAGATAAAGGGGGTGTTGCCAAAAAAGCATGTTCATTAGCGTGTATAGGTTGTTCTAAATGTGAAGAAATTTGTCCTAAAGATGCCGTAATAATGATTAATACCTTAGCTTATATAGATCCAGTTTTATGTACGTTGTGTAGAAAATGCGTTCCTATATGTCCAACCAATTCAATTGTTGAAACAAATTTTCCTCCAAAAAAAGAAAAAAAGGTGGACAATGAAAAAGCGGATGAAATTAGTGAAATTGTGAAATTAGTAAAAGTAAAAATGGATGTTTAAAACATTTCAAATAGGAGGAATTCATCCTCCAGAAAATAAAATTACTTCAACAAGTTCAATTAAGCGATTGACTGTTCCAAAAACAGTATATGTTCCTATTGCCCAACACATTGGTATTCCTTCAGAAATAATAGTTGCTGTAAAAGATAAAGTTACTATTGGGCAAGTGATTGCAAAATCAGGAGGATATGTTTCTTCTAATATTCATTCACCTGTAGCAGGTGTTGTAACAAAACTCGATAAATTTATAGATACGAGTGGTTATAAAAAACAATGCATTGTTATTAGAACAGACGAGAAAGACCCTTCTAATTTTAACGAACAAGAGTACTTGTTAAAAACTAGCATTGAGCTCTCTCCAAAAGAAATTTTACAGCGAATAACAGATTTTGGTATTGTTGGTTTAGGAGGAGCAACGTTTCCGTCACATGTTAAATTAAACGTGAGAGAAGGTACTACGTTAGACTGCTTATTAATAAATGGTGTTGAATGTGAGCCATATCTAACAGCCGACCACAGGTTAATGTTAGAAAAGTCTGAAGAAATAATAGTAGGTATTAAAATTGTAATGCGCGCCTTAAATATTTCAAAAGCCATTATTGGAATTGAAAATAATAAAAAAGATGCCATTGATTTATTTAAAAATTTAACCAAAAATGAGTCAACAATTCAAGTTGGGACATTACAAGTCAAGTATCCTCAAGGAGGTGAAAAACAGTTAGTTAAAGCTCTTTTAAATAGAGATGTGCCAATAAATGGGTTGCCTTTAGATGTTGGTGTAATAGTACATAATGTTGGTACAATTTTCGCAATTTATGAAGCAATTCAACATAATAAACCACTTACTGAACGTGTGGTAACTGTTACTGGAAAAAATTTAAAAAATGCTTCTAATTTTTGGGTTAAAATTGGAACTCCAATTAACAATTTAATTGATGCAGTTGGAGGGTTACCTGAAGGAACCAGAAAAATTGTGAATGGTGGGCCGATGATGGGTAAAGCAATTAAAAATACCGATGTGCCTGTAACAAAGGGAACTTCTGGAATTTTAGTGATTTCCGAAAATGAAGCGAGTAGAGGTAAATCTGAGAATTGTATCAGATGTGGTGAATGTGTATTTGTATGCCCAATGGGTTTAGAACCATATTTATTAATGAATTTGGTTGAAAAAAATTTTATTGATAGAGCTTCCAGTGAAGATATTAATACATGTATTGAGTGCGGCTCTTGCAGTTATGTTTGTCCTTCTCATCGTCCTCTTTTAGATTTTATCAGATTTGGAAAAAATAGTGAAAAAAAATTACAAACCGTAAAAAATTAATATGAGTTCTCAATCTATAATAATTTCTGCCTCACCACATATACATTCTGATAGAACCTCCAAAAAGTTGATGTATGATGTAATTATTGCCTTAGTTCCGGCATTTTTAGTTTCGCTCTATGTTTTTGGAATTAGCGCTTTTTTTGTCACTGCAATTGCAGTAATTTCTTGTATTATTTTTGAATATTTAATTCAAACATTTTTATTAAAAACAACGGTTACTATTGGTGATGGTTCGGCATTGCTTACAGGAATATTATTGGCATTTAATTTACCTTCCAATTTACCAATCTGGATGATTATTGTTGGTAGTTTAGTGGCTATTGGCGTTGCTAAAATGTCTTTTGGCGGATTAGGATTTAATATTTTTAATCCGGCGCTAGTCGGAAGGGTGTTTTTATTAATCTCGTTTCCTGTACAAATGACCATGTGGCCAAACCCTGTTGAAAATAGCATAAAAATTGCTGATGCAGTCACTGGCGCAACTCCTTTAGGAATTATAAAGGAAGGATTGATGTTTGGCGAAACAATGACTGAAATTACATCCAAACTCCCTTCATATTTTGACATGTTTTTTGGATTAATTGGAGGTTCAGTTGGAGAAATGTCGGCATTTGCGTTATTATTAGGAGGAATATATTTATTAGTTAGGCGTGTTATTTCTTGGCATATTCCTATATCCATGTTGGGTTCAATAGCATTAATAACTGGAATTTTTTGGTTAGTTAGCCCAGAACAATATGCAAACCCGCTAATTCATATTTTAACCGGTGGAGCACTTTTAGGAGCCTTTTTTATGGCAACTGATTTAGTTACTAGCCCAATGACGAAAAAAGGAATGATAGTTTTTGCAATAGGTATTGGTATAATAACAGCAGTTATAAGATTGTTTGGGGCTTATCCAGAAGGAGTTTCGTTTGCCATATTAATAATGAATGCATTTGTACCATTAATAAACAGCAATTTTAAACCCAAAAGATTTGGGGCTAAAATAAAATCTAAAATTCTGTAATTATGCCTAAAAAGGAATCAACTTTTATGAATATGGTGGTAGCTTTGTTAACAATCACTTTAGTTTCAGGTTTGTCATTAGGCTTAGTGAACGATTTAACAATTGGACCAAAAGCAAAAGCTAAATTAGAACAAAAAGTAAATGCTTTAAAATTAGTACTGCCAACATTTGATAACAACCCTGTTTCAGATGTAATAATAGGTAAATCAGATTTAGTGAAAGATAGTATAGAACTATTTCCTGCATTTTCAGACAGTCAATTTGTAGGTGCTGCCGTGGTAGGTTCCACAGAAAAGGGATTTAGTGGTTTGATAAAAATTATGGTGGGTTTTTCAGCTGAAGGTAATATTGAAAATATTGTCGTTTTAGAACAAAAAGAAACGCCAGGTTTAGGTACAAAAATGAAAGATGAAAGTTTTATAAATCAGTATAAAGGAAAAAATCCATCTGCCTTTAATATGAAAGTTAAAAAAGATGGCGGTGAAATAGACGCATTAACAGGAGCTACCATAACTTCTAGAGCATTTTGTGACGCTGCTCAAGTGGCTTATGATGAGTATGTGAAAAACGTTGAGGTTTTAAAAGTTGCTAAACATTAAAATTATGACAAAAAGTATGGATCAAAAACAAAATTTATTAAAGGGAATTATTAAAGAAAATCCAGTCTTTGTAATGCTTTTAGGGATGTGTCCAACACTTGGTGTTACTTCATCTGCATTTAATGGTTTGGGAATGGGCGTAGCAACTATGTTTGTTTTGATAATGTCAAATATAGCAGTTTCATTGGTAAAAGATTTTATTCCAGATAAAGTTAGAATACCAGCATTTATTATTATTATAGCTTCTTTTGTAACCATTGTAGAAATGGTTTTAGAAGCCTATGTACCGTTTTTATATGAACAATTAGGAATATTTATACCATTAATAGTAGTAAACTGTTTAATTTTAGGAAGGGCAGAAGCTTTTGCCTCAAAAAATAATTTATTTTCTTCTGTGGTAGATGCAACCGGAATGGGGTTAGGATTTGTGTTAGCATTAACTACTTTAGGAGGAGTAAGAGAAGTTTTAGGAAGTGGTAGTATTTTCGATATTAAATTTGTTGCTGAAAACGCTAACACTTTCATATTATTTATTTTACCTCCTGGAGCCTTTATAGCTTTGGCTTATTTAAGTGTTTTATTTAATAAAATAACAATAAAAGACATGTAAAATGGATTATATAATTATATTGATTGCAGCAGTTTTTGTTAATAATATTGTATTATCTCAGTTTTTAGGAATTTGTCCATTTTTAGGAGTTTCAAATAAAGTTTCTACTTCAGTTGGAATGTCTGGCGCTGTGTTATTTGTTATGACCATTGCTACCATGGCAACATACATGTTACATCAATATATTTTGGTTCCCGCAGGATTGGATTACTTGCGTACGATTACATTTATATTGGTAATTGCAGCCCTAGTTCAAATGGTTGAAATTATTCTGAAGAAAGTGAGTCCACCATTATATCAAGCCTTGGGTGTATTTTTACCATTAATTACAACGAATTGTGCAGTTTTAGGAGTTGCAATTTTGGCCATTGGACTTGAAAACAGCAGTTTAATTATGGCCGTTTTTTATGCAATTTCTAATTCATTAGGTTTTGCGTTGGCATTAATTGTTTTTGCAAGTATTAGAGAGCAGTTAGAGTTGGCTAATATTCCTGAAGGTATGAAAGGAGTTCCAATAAATTTATTAGTTGCAGGTTTACTTTCTTTGGCATTTTTAGGATTTACAGGATTGGTATAAGTTGAATTTCAATTCTAATGATGTTTCAAATTGTAACAAACAACTTGGTTTTTCACCTGTGAAATTTTTAAATTATACTTTCAAAACTTTTGATTTTCAAACCATTAACCTTTTCTATCGAAGTTTTAAAATATTTATAATTAGGGTATTTTTATATAAAAATAAGCACTATATTTGCAAACTCAAATTAATAACCAAGGTCGCGAACCTTAAAAATTAAAACAAAATGCCAGTAAAAATTAGATTACAAAGACACGGTAAAAAAGGAAAACCATTTTTTTGGATAGTAGCTGCAGATGCACGCGCAACAAGAGATGGTAAGTATTTAGAAAAATTAGGAACTTACAATCCAAACACAAACCCTGCTACTATTGACTTAGATGTTGATGGATCTGTAAAATGGTTACAAAACGGTGCTCAGCCAACTGACACTGCAAAAGCTATTTTATCTTATAAAGGTGTTATGCTAAAAAATCATTTAGCAGGTGGAGTTAGAAAAGGTGCTTTAACAGAAGAGCAAGCTCAAGAGAAATTCCAAGCTTGGTTAGATGAAAAAGCAGGAAAAATTTCAGCTAAAAAAGATGGTTTAGTAAAAGCAGATGCAGATGCTAAAGCGAAAGCTTTTGCTGCAGAAGTTAAAATTAATGAAGATCGTTTAGCTGCTGCTAATGAGGCTGAAAATGCTACTGTTAAAGCTGAAGCTGATGCGAAAGCTGCGTTAAAAGCTGCAGAAGAAGTTGTGGTAGATGAAGCTCCTCAAACTATTGATGAAGCTCAAGCTGCTGCTTCAGAAGAAGGGAAAGCATAATTTAAAATACGATAATGCGTAAAGAAGATTGTTTTTATTTAGGCAAAATCGTTAGAAAGCATAGTTTTAAAGGTGAGGTTGTAGCTAAGTTAGATACAGACGAACCTGAACTTTACGAAAATTTGGAATCAGTATTTGTTGCTATAGGTGGCAATCTGGTTCCTTTTTTTATTGAAAATAGGTTGCTTCAAAAAGGAAACCAGTTACGTATTCAATTTGACGATGTTGATTCGGAAGAGGATGCAGATGCAATATTGGGTTGCGAATTATATTTGCCATTAACATTTTTGCCAAAACTTACGGGAAATAAATTTTATTTTCACGAAATTATTGGATTTGAAATTGAAGATGTTAATTATGGCCCAATTGGTTTAATTACTGGAGTTAACGATTCCTCAGCACAGCCTTTATTTGAAATTGATGCGAATGGTGTGGAAGTTTTTATACCTATGATTGATCATTTTATTAAAAAAGTGGATAGAGACAATAAAAAAATTATGGTCGAAACACCAGATGGATTAATAAATATGTACTTATAAAATAATAGAGAGGTGGCCGAGTGGTCGAAGGCGCACGCCTGGAAAGTGTGTATACTCCAAAAGGGTATCGAGGGTTCGAATCCCTTCCCCTCTGCAAAAATTGCTGCAACTTATTAAGCAACATGTCGAAACCATTCCAATTTAAACAATTTATAATTCAACAAGATAAAACAGCCATGAAAGTTGGAACTGATGGTGTTTTGTTGGGTGCTTGGGTTGAAATTCAAACGGATGTAAATTCAATGCTAGATATTGGAGCAGGAACTGGTTTAATTGCATTAATGATGGCTCAAAGGAGTGAAACCGAAATTATTGATGCCATTGAATTGAATGATGCCGCTTATGAACAAACGGTTGAAAATTTTGAAAATAGCAATTGGGCAGACCGATTGTTTTGTTACCATGCTTCTTTGCAAGAATTTGTAGAAGAAATTGAAGACAAGTATGATTTAATAATCTCAAATCCACCATTTTACACGTCTACATTTAAAGATTTATCAGAAGAGAGAGCTATGGCAAGACATGCCGAGAGTTTGCCATATTCAGATTTGTTGGAAGGAACTTCAAAGTTATTATCAGAAAACGGAACAGCCGCATTTGTAATTCCTTATTCTGAAGAAGATAATTTTATAAGTATAGCTAGTGATAATAAATTAGTTCCTTATAGAATAACTAGAGTTAAAGGAACCATAAACGCACCAATAAAAAGGAGTTTATTGCAATTTTCTTTTCTTGAAAAATCAATTGAAATGAATGAATTAGTTATTGAGATAGAACGTCATATTTATACTTCAGAATATAAAAAGTTGGTTCAAGATTTTTATTTGAAAATGTGATACTTTTAAGGGTATTATAATTAAAAAGTTTGAAAAACTAATACTTAATATTTTGTGATTTACTCATTTTTTCTTCCATTTCCTTTTTTAAATCAACCGCTTCTAAATATATTGAAAGTTTAATTCTAATTAAATACAAAATAATTAAAACTTGTATTATTAAAGGTAAAGTGTAGATAAATTCAATCTCATCAAAATACAATGTACTATCGTTTACAATTGAAATTAATTGAAATAAGTAGACACTTATAGGAACAAGAATTGATGATGCCCAACAACTTTTAGTTGTAATAAAGAGAATTGTAAGTAAAAAAATGGGGACAAATTTAGCCATTATATTATAAACATAAATTTGTATATTTGGAAATCCTCCACCTTCTACTACCCCAAATATGGTATCAATTTTTGTTATTTACGGCGAGATATAATTGTAAATATATAATAAATATGGAGAAGTAACCATTAAAATAGCAATGAAGCTTCCAAGTAGTAACGAATATTTTTTTTCATTTTAAATTCAAGCTTGGAGTAAAATAAAATCAATTTGAATAAATGCTTAAATGTATAAAATTAGATGATTTTAACTTAGTTTTAAATGAAAAATAAATGTGTTCTTAGAATTAGCTCTTATTTTATTTAACCAATATCTCATAGAGATAATTCATCGGGGTTATAGCCAAAATAATCGACGTTTTTTTCATTAAAAATGATTCCTACTTCTTCCAATTCTTTTAAAATAGGTTCATATACTTCTTTTGTTATCGGTAACTGTACACCAGGCTTTGTAATTTCGCCATTCAATATTTTTAATGTTGCAATTGCTACAGGTAATCCAACTGTTTTTGCCATTGCTGTATAAGTTTGATTTTCACCTATACACACCATGCTACTTTTTATTTGTTGTTTTTTGCCATTTAATTCAAATCCAAATAAATGCTGCATTACAATCATATCTTTATCATCCTCTTTTAAGGTCCAGCTATCTTTTAAAATTTTCTCTAAAATTTGTGCTGGCGTGGCATTTTTTAATTCAACTTTTTTGTTCCCATTAAAGATATCAAGTTCAAGCAATTTATCCCAAACAACATCATCTTGGTCAATTTTCAAATAAGATCGTAATTTTAACTCAACAGAATCATTTGGGTTATAAGCTAAAAAGGAGTTGGTAAAATCTCGATAGCTCATGTGTTCTGAGTTTTCAATAGTATAGCTATCATCTGTCATTCCTAATTGAACAAAAACATTCCATGCTCTAGAATAACCAACACGTCTAATAGTGCCCCTATAAAGCGTTAAAATTTCATCTAATCCATAAATGCTTTTGTATTTTAAAGAATCTCTATTTGCATATCCTTCAAATTTCCCATAACCTTCAATATTTAAAATTTCTGTACGTCTAAATAATTTATGATAAGGAATGTATTTATAGGTTCCTTCTTGTAAAAATTTGGCAGCTCCACCTTGTCCGGCCAAAACTACATTTCTTGGGTTCCATGTAAATTTATAATTCCATAAATTATCATCGCTTTCTGGAGCAACTAAACCACCTGTGAAAGATTCAAAAAGCAACATTTTACCTCCTTTATCTCTAATAGCGTTAATTACTTTCATAGCACTCATATGATCTATTCCAGGGTCTAAACCAATCTCATTCATAAAAACCAGCTTTTTTGAAATTGCTTGATCGTTTAATTCCATCATAGCATCAGATATATAGGAGGCAGTAACCATATGTTTACCAAAATTAATGCAGTCTTTTGCAACATTAACATGTAAACTTGCAGGTAACATGGAAATAACAATGTTGGTATTTTTTATAGCATTTTTTCGTTCAATTTCATCAAAAACATCAAGACAAATTGCAATTCCGTTGGGATGATTTTTTATTTTTTCTTGAGCCAGTTCTATAGAAACGTCTGCTACAGTGATTAAAAGATGTTCAACTACAGATTTATGAAGTAAATAAGTAATTAAAGATGAAGAAGATCGGCCTGCGCCAATAACCAAAATATTACGAACTTTCATAAAACTCAAATAATTATGTGAATTACGAAATTAGGTAATTTAGATTTTGCACAGCATTTAATGGAAGTAATTATTTATCACTTTTAATTTCTGAAAGAACTTTTTTTGCAGCTTTCAAATCATGCTCGTTAACTTTGAGTTTATATCCTTCTACATATGCAGTACCAATGGTGGTCATTAAGTTTTCATCAAAAATGTAACTTGTAATTCCACGACTATTTAAAAGTGATTTTGCAATATGAATTTCGTGAATTAAACTTGCAGTTAATACAGTAACTAATGTGTCGTTCGTGTGTGTCATAATGCTTTAATTTTACATAAATATAAGTAGAATACCTGATTTCTGAAAGGATAATTTTACTTTTGTAAGCTAATTAGAAATAACAAGATGAAAAAATATTTAATAATTTCCTCAATATTAGGGTTGTTAACTGTTATTTTGGGTGCGTTTGGAGCTCATGCTCTTGAGAAAATTTTAACAGAAAATCAATTAAAAAGTTTTGAAACTGCCGTTCGTTATCAAATGTATCATGTATTGGTAATTATAATAGTGAATGTTTACACAGAATTTTCTATTCGTACAAAAAGCATTATTAGCAATTTATTTTTGAGTGGAATTCTCTTTTTCTCAGGGTCAATATATGCTATAACATTTGGTGTTAATTCAAAAAACATTTGGTTTATAACTCCAATAGGAGGTTTTGTTTTAATTATTGGATGGGTATTTTTGATATTTTTTGTTATTACCTTAAAAAGTAAAAAAAACGACCAATAGCAATTTTCAAATCAAAAAAGTTCAAAAAAATAAAAAAGAAATGCTCAAAAAAGACATTTTTTTTGTTAAATCGCGAAAACGATTTCGTGAATTTAAAAAAAAATAATTTATAAAAGTTTGAAAATTAATCATTTAAAAAAGTCACACCCTCTTTAAATAGTTAATATGATTAAAATCATATACTTAAAGTGAATTATATGTGTAATTTTGCTTCGAAAATAAAAAGCAATTAGTAATAATAAATAGTAACTCATGGAAATTCTTAAAGAATCAATAATTGAATCGTTAGAAAAAATTGGAATTAAAGATGTTAAAGAGGTTGTTTATAACCCTTCTTATGAAGAATTGTATAAATATGAATTAGACCCGACTTTAGAAGGGTACGAAAAAGGAGTTGTAACTGAATTAGGCGCAATAAATGTTATGACAGGAAAATTTACTGGGCGCTCTCCAAAAGATAAATATATTGTATTAGATAATGTAACTAGAGATACTATTTGGTGGTCATCAGACAAAGCAAAAAACGATAATAAACCTATTTCCCAAGAAGTTTGGACAGATCTTAAAAACTTAGTTGCAGAAGAACTGTCGAATAAAACCATTTTTGTTGTTGATTCTTTTTGTGGAGCCAATGAAGACACGAGGCTTAAAGTGCGTTTTATTGTTGAGGTTGCTTGGCAAGCACATTTTGTAAAAAACATGTTTATTAGACCTACCAATGAGGAACTTGAAGAATTTGGAGAACCTGATTTTATTGTAATGAATGGTTCTAAAACTGTAAATACAAATTGGGAGAAACATGGTTTAAATTCTGAAGTATTTACGGTTTTTAATTTATCAGAAAAAATGCAAGTTATTGGAGGTACATGGTACGGTGGAGAAATGAAGAAAGGAATGTTTGCAATGATGAACTATTATTTGCCTTTAAAAGGAATGCCTTCTATGCATTGTTCTGCAAATAAAGGGAAAAATGATGATGTTGCTATTTTCTTTGGTTTATCTGGAACAGGAAAAACGACCTTGTCTACTGATCCAACAAGACAATTAATTGGAGATGATGAACACGGATGGGATGATGAAGGCGTATTTAATTTTGAAGGGGGATGTTATGCAAAAACTATCGATTTAAGCGCTGAAGCTGAACCAGATATTTTTGGTGCTATAAGGAAGAATGCTCTTTTAGAAAATGTTACAGTAGACTCGAACGGTAAAATTGATTTTACCGATGGATCTGTAACACAAAATACACGCGTTTCTTATCCAATTTATCATATAGATAATATTGTAAAGCCAGTGTCAAAGGCAGGTCATGCTTCTAAAGTAATTTTCTTAACAGCGGATGCTTTTGGTGTAATGCCACCTGTTGCGAAACTCTCACCTGAGCAAACAAAATATCATTTTCTTTCAGGTTTTACGGCAAAATTAGCTGGTACAGAAAGAGGAATTAATGAACCAACTCCAACGTTCTCTTCTTGTTTTGGTGCTGCGTTTTTAACGTTACATCCTACAAAATATGGACATGAACTGGTTAAAAAAATGGAAGAGCATGGGGCCGAAGCATATCTTGTAAATACAGGTTGGAATGGTACAGGAAAAAGAATTTCAATTCAAGATACCAGAGGAATTATACATAGAATTTTAGATGGGTCGATTGAAAAGTCTGAAACAAAAATATTACCAATTTTTAATTTAGAAGTACCTATTTCTTTAGATGAGGTTAATGACCAAATATTAGACCCAAGAAATACGTATGGTGATGTAGAGGAGTGGAATTCAAAAGCTAAAAAATTAGCGGAATTATTTATCAATAATTTTAATAAGTTTACAGATAACGAAGAAGGTAAGGCACTTGTTGCTGCTGGACCTCAATTATAATATTAAGCTTATATTTATTTAGGAGCTGTCGGAAAATAAAATTTGTATCTTGAAATACATACAGGATGACGATTTTAATGCTTTTCGGACAGCTTCTTTGTTTGTTAAATTAATTTATATTTGCAGTATTACTGAAAATAAGCAAATGAAACCTATAAAAAACCCAATTTTAAGATTTATTAATTTAGAAACTACTTCAAGTATTATACTTCTTGTAGTTTCCATTATTGCAATAATTTGGGCTAATTCATCGTATGGTTATGTTTATGAAGCTTTATGGAATCATAAATTTACAATTGGTTTTGCTGACACAGATTTTTATTTGGTAAAACCCTTAATACTTTGGATTAATGATGGTTTAATGGCCATTTTCTTCTTTGTAATAGGATTAGAAGTTAAGAGGGAAGTTTTAGCGGGTGAATTAACAACATTACGTAAAGCTTCACTTCCAATTTTTGCAGCCATTGGTGGAATGGTTTTTCCGGTTCTTATTTTTTTAGTATTAAATGAGGGAAAAATAGGTGCTGATGGATGGGGAATTCCTATGGCCACTGATATTGCTTTTACGTTGGGAATTTTAAAATTACTTGGAAACCGCGTTCCTCTAGGATTAAAAATATTTTTAACAGCATTTGCCATTGTAGATGATATTGGAGCTGTATTGGTAATTGCTATTTTTTATAGTGCTAATATTCAATGGGATTTAATAGTGTACGCTATGCTAATATTTAGCGTGTTGGCCATTTTAAGTTTCAAAGAAATATATTCGAAGTATTTCTATTTTATTATGGGATTTGTAGTATGGTTACTGTTTTTAAAATCTGGAATTCATCCAACAATTGCAGGTATTTTAATGGCATTTACAATTCCTATTCAGCGCAAAGTTAATTTAAAAGAATATTTGATTGTTCTTACAAGTCAGTTAAACTTTTTTAAAGAGGATAAAAATCAAGTAGAAAAGTTATTGAATAAAAAGCAACTCGAAGCAATTGATATAATTGAAAATTCGACAGAAAATATTCAATCACCTCTTCAAAATATTGAACACTCTATGCACGGGTGGGTATCATATATTATAATGCCAATTTTTGCCTTAGCTAATGCGGGTGTTATACTCAGCTTTGAAGGATTAGAAAACACCAGTCACGTTACTATTAATATTGCCTTAGCATTAGTTTTTGGTAATGCTATTGGAATAATGCTAATGTCATACATCGGTATTAAACTTAAATTGGCAGTATTGCCTAAAAAAGTAAATTATTTACAGTTGTTAGGTGTAAGTTGTTTGGGTGGACTTGGATTTACAATGTCGTTATTTATTTCTAACCTCGCATTTACAGATCAAAGTTTAATAGCAGCTTCAAAAATGGGTATTATTATAGGTTCTATTATAGCAGGAACTTTAGGATATGCGATTTTGAGATTTAGTTTAAACGGAAAAGAAATAAAGAACTAAAATTTTTTTGATTGTCCGTAATTACCCATAATTAATAAAAAAGCGTTATATTTGATAAAAAAAACGATGAATTTATTCAGTTTTACAGCAAATTTTGGGAGCGAGGAATCTTGTAGGCTTCATTTTAAAGAAGAAAGAGACAAAA
>NZ_JAUYUD010000023.1 GCF_030692605.1 Lutibacter sp. | reverse complement strand
AAAATTAAAGGAAAATATCTTCAATTGTACCTAAATGAGTTCGTTTATAAGCTTAACAGAAGATATTTTGAAGAAAAATTATTCGATAGGCTAGTAATAGCAAGCATTACAGGGTTATGATAGAAAACGGACAATCAGAAATAAATTTATTTAGATCCTTTTTTTATTCATTACCAATTAAAAATACTACATTTTATTTGAAAAAAATACGGCATTCATTAACAACTTATTAGTACCATACCAAAATGCCCTAAAATTAGTATTATCGGTAAAAACTACAACTTTCCCTTTACCCATATTCTTTACTTGAAATGGAACAGAATTTTTTACTAAATCTAAATTTGACTTAGAAATATAACCACTTAATAAAGGTGAATTAGTATATTTTATAGGATTATTAAAACTTAAACTATCAGCTTTAATAAAAATTTTAGTTCTTCTAAACATGGGTAATTTATTATTTTTATAGCCAAAATTTATAGGGTGAGATCTATCAATTTGAGTTTCAAAAATGGCTCCACCTATATCTTGTGCACCATAAAATTCCTCTTTTTGTTCAAAGCTAATATTTTTCGCATCAACTTTTGTTTTTTCAAATTTAAGATCTATAAACTTATTTGTAACCAGCCAATTTACAGCATTTTTATATCCTATAATTGTACCTCCATCTTGCACCCAAGACTTTAGTTTTTTAATTTCATTTTCACTTAATCGCATTGATGTACTAGGAACAATTAGTGTTGTATAACTCGATAAATTCGCATTATTCAAATAGTCTAAATCTATTCTGGTAATATTCATTTCATAACGTTGATCAAATAAATGCCAAATTTCACCAGCATCACTTGGAGAAATTCCCGAACCAACAAGCATTGCTACTTTTGGCTTCGCTATTAGTTCAAAATTATTACTTCCTAGATCAATTCCTTTAGTTAAACCAGTAGAAACACCAGTTATTGTAATATTACTTTTTGAAGCAACTTCCTTTAAAAAATTAAATAACTCGTTTTCATTTATAGGTTGATTTTCGACAGGAATTAAAATAGTTCCATAATCATAATTCATTCCTTCCAAACTAAAAGTTTTCATTCCAACCTTAGACCTAATGCCTTTTTGAAGTATTAAATTTAGGGCTTTAGGTGTGTAATACTCGTTCCAACTCATTAAATATGCATAGCTACTTTTAGCGGTAACGATACCTTTATTCATTTCTAAATTAATAACTTTTTCACCTATATTAACGGTAGATTTCAATTCAGAATAATCCAAATTAAAAGCTAATGGAAATGTCCAAGCTGAAATATCATAAAACAAGCTATCAGTAAAAGTTGTTCTTTTTTCAAATATAGCCTGAATAATTTTAGTGCTTTTTTGATTTGTTGGTACTATATAACTTTTGTCCATTTTATAGTTTACACCATTTTCAGAAAAATCAGATTTAGGTCTATAAATTTCAATTTCATGTCTTTTCAAAATTTCAGCTAAATGAAATGTTTTTGCTTGGTCTTTTTCATCACTAAAAACATATGCTTTTACTGAATTTTTAGCGTAAGAAGCTGCATTATTTTTATAAAATTGTTGTTGATATTTTAATAACTTAACCCTCATTTCTTTTGCAACTTCTAATGTTGAAAGTGCCGCAGTAAATTGATTTCTGATAGTAAAAGGAAAAGTTAAAACTCCATTTTCAGTTTCCTGTGCATGCCCTCTAGAACTACCTTGCTCAAATAATATTCCAATGGCTCCATTGATATCGGGATAGGTAGATCCTTTCCCATAATAGTAATCATCAAAATTTTCTTCAGTAAAATACAACGAACCAATTTTATCAAGTGCTTTGGCATGATAATTTCCAATTTCTATTGTTAAATCCTGATTTTCTTTTGGGGTTAATGGATGAACCCTTGATAAAACACCTGGTTGAAAAAAGAATGTAGAATTGCTTCCCATTTCATGATGATCTGTCAATATATTTGGCATCCATTTTCTATACGTTTCTATTCTAACTTTTGATTCTGGTAATTGCACTGGTAACCAATCTCGATTCATATCAAAATAATAATGATTAAATCTTCCACCAGGCCACACTTCATGAAACTCTCTATCATTAGAATCTGTATTTAAATGTTCACTTTTATTTGTATTTGCCCAATAAGAAAAACGTTGTAATCCATCAGGATTTAAAGAAGGATCTAATAAAATAATCGTATTTTCCAATAAATTTTCAATTTCGTCACCTTCAGCTGTAGCTAAATAATAAGCCAATAACAATCCTGCATTAGCACCACTTGGTTCATTACCGTGAATTGAAAACCCTTGGTAAACTACAAGTGGCATTGCTTCAATATTTAATTGGTTACTTCCATAACCTTCTGTGATTTTAAGGTGATTCAACCTAATTTGCTCAATATTTTTATGATTTTTAGGCGAAGTAATGGTTAATAAAACTAAAGGTCTACCTTCAAAAGTTTTCCCTCTTTCTTCAATGCTAATTCTATCGGATACCTTGGAAAGCACCCTCATATAATTTAACAGATTATCATGTGAAACATGCCACTCACCTACTTTATGTCCAATTATACTCTCTGGAGTAGGAATGGCATTGTTATAGGTTAATTTTTGTGGTAAATGATAACTCATCTCAAACTGAGATTGAGCAAAAATACTATTGGTTAAAATTGCCAAAAGAAAAAAGAAATTAATTTTCATTATAATTGAATTTTGACAAATATATAAATTTCAATTAATTTTAGGTGTCATATATATTTCATTATCTTTCAGGTGCCAATTAAACGTATTTTTTGTGAATAATAATTTACTTCATCACCTATCAGATTCCTTAGAAGGAGAACTTTTTTTTGACGATTTACACAAAAGCATTTATGCAACTGACGCCTCAGTTTATAGAAAATTACCACTGGCAGTGGCGTATCCAAAATCGGATTTAGATATTAAAACACTCATAATCTTTGCCACAAGTAATAAAATTTCACTTATTCCAAGAACGGCAGGGACTTCGTTAGCTGGTCAATGTGTAGGAGATGGAATTGTTGTTGATGTATCAAAACACTTCACTTCTATTTTAGAATTTAATGAAGAAAAAATGACAGTTACGGTTCAACCTGGTATTATTAGAGATGAACTTAACTTGTTTTTAAAACCTTTTGATTTATTTTTTGGTCCAGATACTTCCACAAGTAATAGATGCATGATTGGAGGTATGGTTGGTAATAATTCATCGGGTACCACATCGATTAAATATGGGGTTACAAGAGATAAAATAATTCAACTTAAAACCATTTTAAGCGATGGATCTATGGTTTGTTTTAAAGAAGTTTCTAAAACCAAATTTCATCAAAAAACAATTGGAAGCACCTTGGAAAATAAAATCTATAAAACCATTTATCAAGAACTTTCCAATGAAGATAATGCAAAAGAAATAATAAAAGAATTTCCAAAAGCCTCAATTCATAGAAGAAATACGGGTTATGCAGTAGATGAATTACTAAGCACCTCTGTTTTTTCTAATTCTGAAAATAACATAAACATAGCAAAATTGCTCTGTGGAAGCGAAGGAACCTTAGCATTTACAACTGAAATTACATTGCAATTAGATAATTTACCACCTGTACATAACGCCATGGTAGCGGTACATTTTAGCAGTATTCAAGAAAGTATGGAGGCTGTTATTATAGCCATGAAACACAATTTGTATATGTGTGAATTGATGGATAGAACCGTTTTAGATTGTACAAAAAATAACCGAGAACAAACTAAAAATCGGTTTTTTGTTGAAGGTAATCCGGCAGCTATTTTAATGCTTGAGGTTAAATCCAATTCAAAGGAAGAAACAAATTCGCTAATAAGTTTACTAATTAATGACCTAAAACAACATAATTTCGGGTACGCCTATCCCATTTTAATGGGTAATGATATTAATAAAGCCATTAATTTACGCAAGGCAGGCTTAGGTTTGTTAGGAAATATTGTAGGAGATGACAAAGCTGTCGCTTGCATTGAAGACACCGCTGTTGAAGTATGTGATTTGCCAAATTACATTTCCGAATTTTCCAATATGATGGCAAATTATGGTCAAGATGCAGTGTATTATGC
This sequence comes from Lutibacter sp., assembly GCF_030692605.1. Classification (GTDB taxonomy): domain Bacteria; phylum Bacteroidota; class Bacteroidia; order Flavobacteriales; family Flavobacteriaceae; genus Lutibacter. The sequence continues at coordinate 11,977 of NZ_JAUYUD010000023.1, read as the reverse complement.
GCATGCGGGAGCTGGTGAAATTCACCTTCGACCTATTCTAAATTTAAAAAAATCTGAAGATGTTGTGCTATTTAGAACTATTACAACCGAAGTTGCAACTTTAGTTAAAAAATACAATGGTTCTTTAAGTGGTGAACATGGAGATGGAATTGTACGTGCAGAATTTATTCCTTTAATGATTGGTCAAAAAAATTACGAACTATTAAAACGAATAAAATTAGCTTTTGACCCTCATTTCATTTTTAATAAAGGAAAAATTATTGATCCACTACCAATGGACAAAAATTTGCGCTATGAAATTGACAGAAATGAACCCGAAATAGAAACTATTCAAGATTTTTCTGATAGTCAAGGCATATTAAGAGTTACCGAAAAATGCAACGGATCTGGTGATTGTAGAAAACCTGTTTCGGCTGGTGGAACTATGTGCCCAAGCTATAGGGCAACTAAAGATGAGAAGGACACAACACGTGCGAGAGCAAATGCCTTACGTGAATTTTTAACTAATTCTGATAAAATAAATAAGTTTGATTATGTTGAATTAAAAGAAGTGTTCGATTTATGTTTAAGTTGTAAAGCCTGTGCCAGTGAATGCCCCAGTAATGTTGATATTGCTGCTTTAAAAGCAGAATTTTTGTACCAATACCAAAAAGAAAACAAACCATCTTTACGCACCAAATTATTTGCTAATAATGTCTTTTACAACAAATTAGGAATCTTATTTCCTTTTTTAACAAACATAATTTTAAACAATTACATTGCTAAAAAAATAATTGGAATTGCTACTGAACGAAGCATTCCAAAATTGCATACTTATACCCTTAGAAAATGGTACAAAAAGAATGTTAGAAAACTTCATAACAATCCATTTAAAAATGGTAAAGTTTACTTGTTTTGTGATGAATTTACCAATTTTTATGATGTAAAAGTTGGAATAGATACTTTAGAACTACTTACAAAACTACATTATAAAGTTCTTATAATTAAGCACGAAGAGAGCGGAAGAAGCTTTATTTCGAAAGGTTTTTTAGATCAAGCCAAAGTTGTAATTGATAAAAATATTGAAGTGTTTAAAGACCTTATCTCTGAAAAAACGCCTTTATTAGGAATTGAACCTTCAGCAATTTTAGGATTTAGAGATGAATATTTACGATTAGCTGATGACAAAATAAGTGCTAAAAAAATTTCTAAAAATACATTTACAATTGAGGAATTTATAAAAAATGAATTTGACAAAGGAAAAATAACAGCTTCAAATTTTAGTACTAAATCAAAAGAAATTAAAATACATGTACATTGTCATCAAAAGTCTTTAAGCAATAGCGAAGCAACATTTACAATGTTAAATATTCCAACAAACTACAAACCAACCATTATGAATACTGGCTGTTGCGGAATGGCAGGTTCTTTTGGTTATGAAAAAGAACATTACGCTATTTCTATGCAAGTTGGCGAAGATACTTTATTTCCAAAAATTAGAAATATTGATAAAATTATTGAAATTTCGGCATCTGGAACAAGTTGTAGACATCAAATAATGGATGGTACAAAACGAAAAAGTAAACATCCGGTTAGTATTTTAAGGGATGCGTTATAAAACAAAAAGAGATGCTAATAAATAGCATCCCTTTTCTAAAGTACATTCACCAACCATAGTAAATGCACTGTTTTATAAACTTTTTAAACTCGATTTAATTGTTTCAATTTTAGCTAAAGCATCTGCTTCTTTTTGACGTTCAATTTTAATTACTTGTTCAGGAGCGTTATTCACGAAACGTTCATTACTTAACTTACTTTGAACCGATTTTAAAAAACCTTCCGTGTAGTTCATTTCTTCAAGCAATTTTACTTTTTCTTCTTCAATATTAATATCTGAAGAAATTGGAATAAAATATTCGTTGGATTTTACTCTAAAGCTCAGTGCACCTTCAACATTTTCAGTTACATAATTAAGTGAAGATAAATTCCCCATTTTTTCAATAACAGCATCAAAATTTGAACTAACATTTTCATTATTCAACACAGAAAAAGCTATTTTATCTTTAAACAAAATATTTTTTTCTTTTCTAATTGTTCTAATTCCAGAAATAACTTCGGTGGTAAATTTAAATTCATCTATTAATGATTCATTTATACCTGAAACCATTGGATATTCAGCAATTATTAATGCTTCCTCTGGTAATCTTTTTCTTATATCTTGCCAAATTTCTTCTGAAATAAAAGGCATAAATGGATGCAAAACTTTTAAATTATCTTCTAAAAATTGGATTACAGCCTTATATGTTGTAGCATCAATTGGTTTTTGATAATCTGGCTTTATCATTTCTAATAACCAAGAAGAAAAATCGTCCCAAATTAATTTATACACACTCATCAAGGCTTCACTCAATCTAAAGGATTCAAACGATTTTTCAATTTCAGCCAATGTTTGTTGAAATTTGGCTTGATACCATTCTAATGCTATTTTTGAAGATTGTGGTTGTTCAATAGTTTCTGAAACTTCCCATCCTTTTATTAAACGATAAGCGTTCCATATTTTATTTGAAAAATTACGTCCCTGTGCACATAAATCTTCATCAAATAATAAATCGTTTCCAGCTGCAGCACATAATAACATTCCAACACGCACACCATCTGCACCATATTGTTCAATTAATTCAATTGGATCAGGAGAATTTCCTAATGATTTCGACATTTTTCTACGTTGTTTATCTCGTACAATTCCTGTGAAATAAACATTGTTAAATGGTTTTTCTTGTCTAAATTCATATCCAGCAAAAATCATACGAGCAACCCAAAAGAAAATAATATCTGGACCAGTAACTAAATCGTTTGTTGGGTAATAGTAATTTATTTCTTCATTATTTGGATATCTAATTCCGTCAAAAACCGAAATTGGCCATAACCACGATGAAAACCACGTATCCAACGCATCTGGATCTTGTGTTAAATCACTCTCATTTAATCGTTTACTAACAATTTTAGAAGCTTTTTCTGTTGCTTCTGAAAGTGTAGCCGCAACAACAAAATCATTTACTCCATCGCCATAAAAGTAAGCGGGAATTTGATGTCCCCACCAAAGTTGACGACTAATATTCCAATCTCTTATATTTTCTAACCAATGCCGGTAAGTGGAGTTATAATGTTTAGGATAAAATTTAATTGCTTCATCTTCTAAAACTGCTTTTAAGGCTGGTTCTACAATAGTTTCCATTTTTAAAAACCATTGTGCAGAAATTTTTGGTTCAATTACTTCTTTAGTTCTTTCTGAAGTACCTACTTTATGCAGATATTGCTCAATTTTTGCTAAACAACCTAATTCGTCTAATTCTTTAGTGATTTCCTTTCGAACCACAAATCGATCTTTACCTTCAAAATGAAGCCCGAAAGAATTTAAAGTAGCATCATCATTAAAAATATCAATAACTTCTAGGTGATGTTTTTCTCCTAAAATTTTATCGTTTTGATCATGAGCAGGAGTTACTTTTAAACACCCAGTACCAAATTCAATATCAACATATTCATCTTCAATAATTGGAATTACTCGATTGCAAATTGGAACAATTGCTTTTTTGCCTTTTAAATGCTTAAAACGATCATCATTTGGATTAATACAAATTGCAGTATCTCCTAAAATTGTCTCAGGACGCGTAGTTGCAATGGTTAGAACATCATTACTACCTTCAATTTTATAATTTAAGTAATACAAATTGCCTTGTCTTTCTTCAAAAATTACTTCTTCATCAGACAATGTGGTTTTTGCTGATGGGTCCCAATTTACCATTCTATAGCCCCGATAAATAAGTCCTTTTTCAAATAAATCAATAAAAACCTTTGTAACCGCTTCACTTAAGTCAGGGTCCATAGTGAATTTGGTTCGTTCCCAATCGCAAGAAGCGCCTAATTTTTTAAGCTGTTCCAAAATAATACCGCCATGTTTATCTGTCCACTCCCAAGCGTGTTTCAAAAACTCATCGCGCGTTAAATCTTCCTTATTAATACCTTCTTCTTTTAATTTAGCAACAACTTTAGCTTCAGTAGCAATAGATGCGTGATCTGTACCAGGAACCCAACATGCATTCAACCCTTTTAAACGAGCTCGTCTAATTAATACATCCTGTATGGTATTATTTAACATGTGCCCCATGTGCAATACTCCAGTTACATTTGGTGGTGGAATTACAATAGTATATGGCTCTTTTTCATTTGGCGTAGAATGAAAATATTTATTTTCCATCCAGTAACTGTACCATTTATTTTCTACCTCTTTAGGATTGTATTTTGTTGCTAAACTCATTTTGGTCTAATATTTGTATAGTAATTTGCAAATGTACAATTATAAGGAATATCACAAAATTTTAAAAAAACTTAAAAAAATAACTAACTTTACATTTTTAAAACAGAAATTATGAAAAAATTATTTACATTATTATTTATTAGTTTTATAACTTTAACAATTAATGCACAAGAATCTAATGCAGTTGTTGCCAGTCCAGATGCTCCGGTATTTGAGTTTGAAACAGACGTTATTGATTACGGGAAAATTGATGTAAACGCTAATGGGGTGCGTGTTTTTAAATTTAAAAACGTTGGAAAATCTCCTCTAGTAATTAGTAGCATTCAATCTAGTTGTGGTTGTACTGTACCTAAAAAACCAGAAGCACCTATTATGCCAGGAGCAAGTGGTGAAATTGAAGTTAAATACGATACTAATAGACCAGGCGGATTTTCAAAAAGCATAACTATTTTATCCAATGCAAGTGAACCATCAAAAATGGTAAGAATTAAAGGTATTGTGATAAAGGAATAATTAAATAGCATACAAAATAAAAAGGAGTGACTAGAAAGTCACTCCTTTTTTATTTTAATATATCTTCCAATCTAAATTGATATTCGTAATTTTTCCCATCGCGTTCAATTACTAAATTTATTCTTTTTAATTCCTTCTGGAAAAAATAATCATTAAGCTCCTCTAATTTTAAATCGTAGGTAAACTTTCCATTAATTTTTATAACTAAATCACCTTTTCTCAAACCACTTTTATAAGCAGGAGAACCTTCTTTTATATTAAATATTTTATAGGATGGCTTAAATGTATATTTGTAATTATAAGCAAGCGTTATTGTTTTTTTAAATGCAGGATCACCAATATCATTTAATTTTACATTATCATTGTCTTGTTCCATCACTAATAATTTCCCGTTATAAATCAAATCTAATCCACTTCTATTATATCTAAATAGATCTTTAAAACCTGAAGCCTTTTTTAACGTAATTTCCTGATTTGGATAATTAAAAATTACTAAAAATCTTCTTAAAATAGTTGCACCCAAGCTACCGTTTCTCGACTCAAATTGCCTTGCAAATGATATCGATAACGAATCTGGATAAGCAACGGTAGGTTTTATAATTTCAAAATTACCAATATGCAGAGACTTAACATATGCCCTTTTACCGTGTATAGTGCCGCTTAAACCCTCTCCCAAAATATCATTAAAATATTTAACCGGTGGAGTAATTTCTGGAATACTATTTTCAAAAAACCACAAAGCATCACTTCCACCAGAATCAATTAACAATTTAACGGTTGTTATTTTATTGGACTCCCAATCAAATTTAGCGCCAACATTAATATATGGTTTCAATTTATAAAACTCCAAAGGAAAAGTCTCACATTTTTTACATTTTTTTGGAACAAAATTTTCCGGAGATGCAAACTCAATTTTTTTTGTGCTGTAATTAATGGTTATAATAAAGTCTTTTAAAATTTCATATCCTATAATACCATGTACAGTAATTCCTAATTTAGATGAGAGGTCAAAATTGTCATCAAATATTACATATACATTTTGGTTAAGACCAACACCATTTTTAAAACCAAATTTATTTTTCTTAGACAAAATTGCATCAATTGGTTCTTCACTTCCCAATCCTTGGAGCTTAATTTTTTCTGAATTTAATAATGTAACTGAGTCGTTTTTATGAATATTAAAAAGTATGGTTGCCCCAACACCCGAATCTAAAATGAAATTCAATTCTTTTCCATTTAAGTCTAAAGGAAAAACAATTAAATTATTTAAAACTTGAAAAGAAATATTTTGTTTTTTAACACCATTTAAAAGCCTAAAATTAGACTGTCCAAACATTTTATTAGTTCCTATAAAAAGAAACAAAATACATAGAATGATATTAATTAGAGATTTGAACATTTAGTCATATTTCGTTTGTTAAACTACAAAATCAGCTACTTAAATCATAACTTTTGTGATAATATTAACGGTTTAAAAAAACAGGTAATATTTTAATAAAATTCAATTAAATTTTTGCAATTTTGTCTCAAATTACAATTATAAAAAACATGCCAATAATTTCTACTAAAGGCAAAAATATGCCTGAATCACCAATAAGAAAATTAGTTCCTTATGCAGAGGATGCAAAAAAAAGAGGAATTGAGGTATTTCATTTAAATATTGGCCAACCAGATATTAATACACCCCAAATTGCTTTAGACGCTATAAAAAACAATACTATTAAGGTTCTTGCTTATAGCCGTTCGGAAGGTTCTGAAGAGTATCGAACAAAAATTGCCGCATATTACGCAAAAAACAATATTGATGTAACTGCAAGTGATATTATTGTAACAACGGGTGGATCTGAGGCCTTATTATTTGCCATGGGTAGTATTACTGATCCTAATGATGAAATTATTATTCCTGAACCATTTTATGCGAATTATATTGGGTTTTCTACTGCTTCAGGCGTTAAAATTGTTCCAGTTATATCAAAAATTGAAAATAATTTTGCGTTACCTCCAATTTCTGAATTTGAAAAATTAATTACACCAAAAACCAAAGCTATTTTAATTTGTAATCCGGGCAATCCAACGGGTTATTTGTATTCGAAAGAAGAAATTGAAAAACTTGCTGAAATTGTGAAAAAACACAATTTATTTTTAATTGCTGATGAAGTTTATAGAGAATTTGTGTACGACAACGAACAACACCAATCAATTCTAAGTGGATTTGGATTGGATAATCATGCTATAATTATTGATTCTGTTTCTAAGAGATATAGCATGTGTGGTGCTCGAATAGGCTGTTTAGTTTCAAAGAACAAAGAGCTCATTCAAACTGCTTTAAAATTTGCTCAGGCACGTTTAAGTCCACCTACGTTTGCACAAATTGCAAGTGAAGCTGCTTTAGATACTCCACAATCTTATTTCGATGAAGTTATTGTTGAATATAAAGGTAGGAGAGATTTATTAATTCAGGAATTAAATAAAATTGAAGGTGTAAAAGTGGCCAATCCTAAAGGTGCTTTTTATTGCGTTGCGGAACTTCCGGTTGATAATGCCGATAAATTTGCACAATGGTTGTTAGAAGATTTTAATCTAAATAACCAAACTGTGATGGTGGCACCATGTGCTGGTTTTTATTCCACTCCAGGTATAGGAACAAATCAAGTTAGAATAGCGTATGTTCTTAAAAAAGAAGATCTAATTAAGTCTGTTGAAATATTAAAACTTGCCATAGAAACGTACAATAACAACTAATTGAATATTCAACACAACATATCTCTAAAACCGTACAATACTTTTGGAATTGATGTACTTGCCGAACGCTTTATTGAAGTAAATTCAATAAAAGAGTTAAAAGAAGTTTTAGCTAGAGAAAAAGATATTTTTTTATTAGGAGGAGGCAGTAATATGCTACTGACAAAGCCAATGTCTAAACTGGTTGTTCATCTTAACTTGATAGGAATAATTGTAAATGATACTGATCCTAATTTTGTATTTGTTACGGCAGAAGCAGGTGAAAATTGGCACGATTTTGTACTTTGGTGTATCTCTCAAAATTATGGTGGTCTAGAAAATTTATCTTTAATTCCAGGTAATGTTGGCACCTCTCCAATTCAAAATATTGGTGCTTATGGTGTTGAAATAAAAGATATTTTTTATCAGTTAGAAGCTATTGAAATTGAAACTGGTTTATCAAAAATATTTTCTTTGGAAGCCTGTAAGTTTGGATATAGAAATTCTGTTTTTAAAAATGAATTTAAAGATAAATTCATTATTGTAAATGTATCTTTTAAATTAACCAAATTAAATCACAAATTGAACACTTCATATGGAGATATTACTGCTTATTTAAAAGATAAAGAAGTTTCTATTAAAAGTATTTCTGACGCTGTAATTACAATCCGACAATCTAAATTACCTGATCCTAAAATAATTGGTAATAGTGGAAGCTTTTTTAAGAATCCTGTAATTGCAACAGAATTATTTAATCAACTTCAAAAAGAATATGCAACAATGCCCTTTTATAAAATTTCAGAAACTGAAATTAAAATTCCAGCTGGCTGGCTAGTTGAACAATGTGGTTTTAAAGGAAAACGTTTTGGAGATGCTGGGGTTCACGAAAAACAAGCACTTGTTTTAGTTAATTATGGTAATGCTTCTGGACAGGAAATCCTTAATTTGGCGACAAAAATTCAAAAAAAAATAAAGGAAGCTTTTAAAATCGATTTAGAAATAGAAGTAAATATTCTTTAAATAGTAACTTCTAAAAGCTTGCAATTTTTTCCAATTATTTGAACTTTTTGGGCATTTGCTGGAATTAAAATAGTTTCACCATAATTCAACATTTCTTTATTCCCAAATATTGAAATAGCAGCATTCCCTTCAACACACATAAAAATTACAAAAGAATCAATTGTTGTATAATCTAATTCTATTGTTCCTTCAACTGGGAGCACATTCGTTTTAAAAAATTCGCAGGAAACAAGTTTATTTAACTTATTTATCTTCTGATCGTATCCTATTTTCTCCGTTGAAAAAGGTTCAAAATTAATGGCGTCAATAGCTTGCTCTGTATGTAATTCTCTTTCATTTCCTTCATCGTCCACTCTATCAAAATCAAATATTCGATAAGTAATGTCTGATGTTTGTTGAATTTCTGCCAATAAAACTCCTGCGCCAATTGCATGAATAGTTCCAGTTTCAATAAAAAACGAATCACCCTTAGATACTGGGACATTATTTAAAACCGACATTATTTCCTTTTTATCTACTAATTCTTGGTATGTTGTTGGATTAATTTTTTTATTAAAATCCAAAATCAATTGAGCATTTTTATCTGCTTGCATTACATACCACATTTCTGTTTTTCCAAAACATTGATGTCTTTTAAACGACAGCTCATTATTTGGATGAACCTGTATAGATAAATTTTGCTTGGCATCTATAAATTTTATTAAAAGTGGAAAATTAGTTCCAAATTTTTTATAAATAATATTTCCAACCAAATCGCCTTTATAATTTTCAACTAAATATTTTAAACTCTTTCCTTTTAAAAAACCGTTAGCAACCATGGAGACTTCATTTTGTACGTCTGAGATTTCCCAACTTTCTCCAATATTATCCTTAAAAGAATATTTATGAAGTACATCTTTTAATTTTGAACCACCCCATAATTTTTCTTTCAAAATTGGAGTGAATTTTATTGGATAATTTAACATTAATTAAGGAGGTTTTTAAATGCATCTATTACTAAATCTATTTCGTTTTTGGTATTAAATTTACTAAATGAAAACCGCACAGATGTTTTTTTACTCTCTGTTTCATTTAAGATTTCATTTAATACATGAGAACCTTTATTACTACCACTCTGACATGCACTACCACCCGATGCACAAATACCTTTAATATCTAAATTAAAAAGTAACATCGAATATTCTTTTGAAAACCGCACATTTAAAATAATGTAACTACTTAAATTTTCTGAATCGGAACAACCATTAAAAGTTATGTTATCAAAATTTTCTTTTAATTGTTCAATAAAATAATTTTTTAAGTTTTGAATATATAAAGCATCCTCTTTTAAGTTTAAATAAGCCATTTCTAATGCCTTTTCCATTCCTAAAATACTATGAACATTCTCTGTCCCTGCCCTGCCACCACGCTCTTGCTCCCCGCCAATTAACATTGGTTGCAACTTTATACCATTTTTAATATAGGCAAATCCAACTCCTTTGGGGCCATGAAATTTATGCGCACTTGCTACAAAAAAATCGACTTTTAATAATTGAGTATTCATTGCAAAATGACCAACTCCTTGTACTGAATCTGAATGAAAAAGAGCGTCATTTTCAAAGCACAATTGAGATACTTTTTCTAAATCGAGTATTGTTCCAATTTCATTATTCACATACATTAAACTTACCAAAATTTTCCCTTTTGAAGATTTAAGAAGTGCCTCTAAATGAACATAGTCAATTTCACTATTATCTTTTATATCAACCCATTTTACTAAAACCTGAAATTCTTTTTCCAAGTTTTCAATGGTATGAAGCACTGCGTGATGCTCTATTTTAGAAGAAATAATGGTTTTAATTCCTAAATTAACTACAGCATTTCTTAAAATTAAATTATCAGCTTCACTTCCTCCAGCAGTAAAATATATTTCGTTTGCCTTTGCATTTAAATGTTTGGCAATGTTTTTTCGGGCGGTTTCAACTAAAGATTTTGCTTTTCTACCAATTTCATGACTTGAAGATGGATTACCATAAAATTGGGTCATACTTTCGCAAACCGTATTTATAACTTCGGGTAAAATTGGTGTTGTTGCGGCGTTATCTAAATAAATTTTCTTCATTGCAACAAAAGTAATTAAAATTTGTTGTATCAATTGCTCTTAGATAACCAAAAACCTTTATTTTTGCTTAGATTAAAATTTATGATGAAAAAAATAATTTTCCTTTTTACAATATTCACTATTACCTCGTGCAACGACGGTGATTTTGATGTGCCTGCGTTTGAATTTACTGAAACAGTTTCAACTTGTGGACAATATATATTCTACAAAACAAATACTGAAAAAACAGAAACGCTTGTAATTAAATTAAGTTCTACAGAAATTGCAAAAACAGTTGGAACTAAATCTTTTCCTATTTCAACGCCTATAATAGTAACATACCGATTATTTGATGCTGCCATTGGTAGCGATTATTTTTGTCAATCCATTCCTCCTGCTAAACCTTTGGTTATAAAAGAATTAATTGCAACAAGCGGAATAATTAACATTGTAACATCAGAAACTACAACGGGTTATAGTTATGCAATTACTATTACAGATTTATTATTTTTAGATGCTAAAGATCGAATTTTCTATCAATCCTTTCCATTTGGAACAGGAACTATATTAAATTAGTTTTTAGGATTCTGGAAAACATAAACTTCTGTGGCACCTGTACCATATTTATCATAAGGAGCATCATACCAAGTAACATTATGCTTTTTAAAAAGATATTCTAATTCCGATTTTAACACTCCTTCACCTTTTCCGTGGATAAAAACAATTCGTTGAATTCTATTTTTAATCGCAAATTCTATCTGTCTTTTTGCAGTATCAAGTTGAATAGTAAGAATATCAAAATTATCCATTCCTCTAGTTGAAGGGATCAGTTGATGAATGTGCAAATCAACCTCCATCGGTGGTTGGCTATTTGGTTTTAAGGAAGATTTAAATTTTAACGCATTTTTATTGGTTGTTTTTTCGTTTATTTTTTCCATTAAAATATCATTTGAAACATCGCTATATTTAGATAACTCAGCGTGATTTTCTCCAATTACAACCAATTCTTTTGGCGAAAAATCGAATGGAAAACCATCATTAGTTTCAATCGTTATTTTATGTTGAAAAACAGCGATAACTGTACCTTTTATAACATCATCCAAAACCGCTACCGCATCTCCTACTTTAAATTCCATACCTATTATTTGATTAATTTTAAATGCTTAAAGTTAAAACTAACAATTTCAATAAAAAAATAATTAATCTTTTTGATTGTCCGTAATTACCCATAATTAATAAAAAAGCGTTATATTTGATAAAAAAAACGATGAATTTATTCAGTTTTACAGCAAATTTTGGGAGCGAGGAATCTTGTAGGCTTCATTTTAAAGAAGAAAGAGACAAAA
>NZ_JAUYUD010000022.1 GCF_030692605.1 Lutibacter sp. | reverse complement strand
TTGTCTCTTTCTTCTTTAAAATGAAGCCTACAAGATTCCTCGCTCCCAAAATTTGCTGTAAAACTGAATAAATTCATCGTTTTTTTTATCAAATATAACGCTTTTTTATTAATTATGGGTAATTGCGGACAATCAAAATAACAAATAATCTTCACATTAAAACAACAACCAATTTTATTAGTATTTTTGTGGTTCTCAAAAACAGAAACATTTTTATGGCATATATTTCGGAAAAGACATTAATTGATTTAGAATTTTTAACGGTTTTAAAAAAAACAAGTGAGTATTGTATTTCCGACCTAGGGAAAAATACTTTACTTAAAATTAGACCTTTTAAAAATATAGAATTATTAATGCCTGAAATAGTTCAAGTAAATGAATATGCATCTTCATTTGAGAATGAAAATAGAATTCCAAGTCATTATTTTGACGATATTCAAAAAGAGATTCATTTATTAAATATTGAAAATAGTTATTTAGAACCTACTTCTTTTTTAAAAATTAAAAACAATGCAACTACAATATTGGAGTTACAGAAATTTTTAAACAAATTCAAAATTATTTATCCAAGGCTGTTTGAAAATTGTGAAAATATTAAACTTCATCAACAAATAATAACTTCTATAAATGAAAAAATAACTTCTTTTGGCGAAGTTGATGAAAATGCATCATTTACATTGAAAGAATTAAGAAAGGAAATTGGAATTATTCGGTCAAAAATAGGATCTAGCTTCACTAAATCTTTAAGTCAATACAATAGTAGTGGATATTTAGATGATATTAGAGAGTCTGTAATTGACAACCAACGTGTTTTAGCAGTATTAGCAATGCACCGACGTAAAGTTAAAGGAAGTTTATTAGGTAGTTCTAAAACAGGAAGTATTGTGTTTATTGCTCCCGAAGTTACCTTGCAGCTAAGCCGTGAGCTACAAAATTTGTTGTTTGATGAGCACGAAGAAATCATTCGAATTTTAAAATCCCTTACCAATTCATTACGAATTTTCAATTCCTATTTACAAGATTATCAAAATTATTTAATAAAATTGGACATAATTGGCGCAAAAGCAAAGTATGGTAAATCTATAAATGCTTGTTTACCAAAAATAACTACTGAAAAAAAATTGTTTCTAAAAGATGCTTTTCATCCTATTTTATTGGTTAAAAACAACGAGAAAAAACTAAAAACAATTCCTCAAACTATTCTTTTAGATCAAAACCAACAAATTATAGTTATTTCTGGGCCAAATGCAGGTGGAAAAAGTATTACGCTAAAAACAATAGGCTTGTTGCAAGTTATGTTGCAAAGTGGTATGCTAATTCCTGTACACGAGCGCTCTGAAACTTGTTTTTTTGATAAAATAATGACAGATATTGGAGATAATCAATCTATCGAAAATCAGCTTAGCACTTACAGTTACCGTCTTAAAAATATGCGTCAGTTTTTACAAAAATGTAATGATAGTACCTTATTTTTAATTGATGAATTTGGAACAGGCAGTGATCCTGAATTAGGAGGTGCCTTGGCCGAAATATTTTTAGAAGAGTTTTATGCAAAAGGCGCTTTTGGTATAATTACTACCCATTATGCTAATTTAAAAGTACTAGCAAATGAATTAGAGAATGTGGTAAACGCAAATATGCAATTTGATGAAAAATCGTTGGAACCACTATTTAAATTATTTATTGGTCAAGCTGGTAGCTCATTTACTTTTGAAGTTGCTCAAAAAAATGGAATTCCATTCAACATTATTAACAAGGCTAAAAAACGTGTAGAAACAGAAAAAATTAGGTTAGACAAAACCATTTCAAATCTTCAAAAGGAACGAACTAAACTTGCAAAAACTACTGAAACTTTAGAACAAGAAAAACACAAAGCTGTTGAAAAATCAGAAAGATTAACAGAAAAACAATTGAAAATTCAAGATAAATTAGAAAGTTTTCAAGAATTGTATGATAGCAATCAAAAAATGCTAACCTATGGTCGAAAAATAAACGAGTTAATAAATTCCTATTTTCAAACCAATAATAAAAAAATATTTACTTCTGAATTTAATAAATGGGTGCTGATAGAAAAAGGCAAATACCTAAAAAAAAATCCACCCTTACCAATAACAAAGGTTGAGAAAAAACAACAAGCTGTTGAAAAAAAGTTGGTAGTAGAAAAATTAAAATCCACCGAAACTGAAGTGTTGCACGAAGTAAAAAAAGTAAGAATTCAAAAACATGCAGAGGCTAAAATAATTGAAAAACAAAAATCAAATTATAAATTTAAAATTAACGACAAGGTTCGTATTATAGATAGTAATGCAATAGGCTCTATAGATAAATTAGAAAAAAATGTAGTATTTATTAATTATGGGATTTTTACAACCAAAACAACTTTAACTAATATAGAACTTGTTAATGCTGCCAAAAAGTAAGAATTGAAATAGCTTTTTACACACACTGTAAATAGATTTGTAACAACTAAAAAATAATATTAAATTTAACATCTTAATTAAAGCGCATGCAGTCTCTTAAAAAGGCATTTGTTATTTTTTCAATGTGGGCATCTTCAGCGTTGTTATTTCATTATTTTGTGACCATAAATTATGCTGAAAATTGTAGTATAAAAGAAACAAATTTCATTAATGAAGGTCCAAAAATTCAACTGAATCCTTCTGTATTTATTAGTTATAAAACAGATACACTTATAAAATTTAAAAATGGATTTACTATTACAAAAAACGACTCAACAGTTACGAGTATATCAAAAATAGAGTCCCTTAAAGATACGCTTACTTCTTTATTAACAACTAATTACGAAAAAGAAATTCATATTTTTGGATTGTTTTCAGAAGAAGAAATTAACGCTTTATTAGTTAATAACCTTGGCGTAAATAGAGCAAATCAAGTTAAAAGTGAATTGGTTCAATTAGGAATAAATTCAAAACAAATTAAAATTTTTGGAAAACCTTTGGATTTTCAATTTAACGAACAAATGCAGGCTATTAATGGCGTTAGATTTAAATTGGTTGATAGATCTCAAAAAATAATAGATAGTATAGAGCATAAATTAACTGCAAGATATTTGCGCCCAGATTTTAATTCTATTAATTGGAAAAACGACGTAATACTTAAGGAGTATTCAAATTATCTTCAACATTATGTTCGTAAAAACCCGGGTAAATCAATCATTTTAAGAGGTCATAGTGCTAAGGTTGGAAGCACAGATACAAATCTTAAAATTGGATTACAAAACGCACTTTTGTTAAAGGAGTACTTGATTGAGCAAAATGTTGGTACAATTGATAATATTTATATCTATACGAAAGGGCCATTCAGCCCAATTGTTCCAAATGATACTGACGAAAATAGAAATATAAACACACGAATTGAAATAGTAATTAAATAATAATTATAATGTTGTTATCCATTTTTTCAAACGAAACCTTCACACATTTAATAGAATTATTATTTTGGTTGATAGGTGCATTTTTAATTGGCTTATATTTTGGGCATGCTGCAAATCCAAAAAAGGAAGAAAGTGACCCATACAATCTAGAATCCTATGATGAAGCTATAGTTGAAGTGGACGAAAGTAAAATTAGAGCCACAAAAACGTTTGAACGAGGTGGAAGAGAATCTCTAAAAATGGAAAATGAGTTTCATCTAAACGAAGGTCTTGATTTTAATTATATTGGATATGCCGATGAAACAACCAAAAACAACTTATTAGAAATTAATGGAATTGGTAAAAAAATAGAATCCAAATTAAATAGTATTGGCATTTTTACATTTGCCCAAATTAGCAATTTAAGAAGTTCCGATATTGATAAAATTACCGAGTTACTTAAATTTTTTCCTGGCAGAATTGAAAGAGACGACTGGGTTGGCCAAGCGTTTCAATTGATTCAACAAATAGAAAAAAAATAAAAATTAATCTTCTTGGTAACGTTCCATTTCCCTATCATAAAATTGAGAGGCACTTTCAATTAGAACGGCTACTTCAGTGGTTAACTCTTCTTCATCAGTTCCTTCAAAATCTTCAAACCATTCAATTTCATCATTAACTAGGTTTATAATAAATCTTGGAAACTCTGTATGAATAACAAATATATCATTTGCAAAATCAGTATTGTCTCCCATTAAAAATTTAGGTAATTCCATTTTTTTCTAGTATTAATTTATTCGATAAATAATTAAATCTTATAAAAAGCATAAGTGCAGAACTTGTAAGTGCCGTTAAAAGCCCAAGCCAAATACCAACTGGTCCGTAATTCAACGTAGTGCCTAAGTAATAACATATAGGAAAACCAATAATCCAATAGGCAATAAATGTAATAATAGAAGGAATATTTACATCTTGTAAACCTCTTAGTCCTCCCAAAATAACTGCCTGTAACCCATCAGATAATTGAAAAATTGCTGCAATTATAAGTAAATTTGAGGCAATGCTAATCACAACCAAATTATCAGTAAATGCCCATGGTAAAATATCTTTTAAGGCTATAAAACCAACTGTAAAAATAGACATTATAATCAAAATTAGTAAGAAATTTGAAAATGCAATTCTTCTCAGTTCAACATAATTATTTAATCCTTTTTGGTTTCCAATTCTTACAGTTGCGGCCACACCTATTCCAACAGCTAACATAAATGTGGTAGAAGCTAGTTTTAATGCAATTTGATTTGCAGCTTGAGCATATGCCCCAAAAGTACCAGCCAATATCACCGATGCTGTAAATAACCCAACTTCAAAAAGCATTTGTAAAGCTGTAGGTAAACCAAGGTTAATAATTTTTTTGAATATACTTTTTTTAATCTCAGCCAACTTGAGCAAATTCATGAATACGTTAAATTTTTCTCTATTTTTTAAAACATAATAAAGAAATACTACCATTACAATTCGAGAAATTAATGTTCCATAGGCTGCTCCAACAATTTCAAGTCTTGGAAATATCCATAAACCATAAATTAATGCAAAATTTAAAACAACGTTAACAACATTTGTTAAGATAGTAGCCCACATTGCGTATTTAGTTTGTGAGAGTCCATCAGTAAATTGTTTGAATCCCTGAAATATCATTAAAGGAATCATTGAGAGAGAAACAATTTCATAATAAGGAATAGCTAATACTACTACTTCTTGAGGTTGATCTAAATGATATAATATAGGCTTTAACAATAAAAGCATTATAAACATTACAACACCCAAAATAGTGGTTAAAATCAACCCATGTTGAAAAACACTACGTCCCTTTTCTTCATCACCTTTTCCATCGGATTCTGCAATAAGTGGAGTAATAGCAAAAGAAAATCCAAGACCAATAGAAAGTGCAATAAAAACCAAACTATTTCCTAATGAAGTTGCTGCTAATTGTACTGCACCAAGCCTGCCAACCATTATATCATCTATCAAACCAACCGTCAAATGACCTAAAGAGCCCATCATTACAGGTGTTGCAAGTTTTAAATTGTTTTTAAACTCAGAAGTATAGTTTGATAAATTCAAAATTGAGAATTTTTAATTTGCGAAGATACACGTTTTAATTTAGGTAATTAAACATCTAATTGCAATAAAAAAAATCTATTTCAGCATAAAAATATAAAATTAGGTCTACTAGAATAACAAGTTTTAAGTTGTATTTTTGTAGTCAGAATTAAATTAGTATTCACACTTAAAATATATAAAAATGGCTGTATTAGTTGGTAAAAAAGCACCAAATTTCACTGCACAAGCAGTAGTAAATGGAGGAGAATTTGTAACAGACTTTTCTCTTGAACAATTTGAAGAAGAAAAATATGTTGTCTTATTCTTTTATCCAAAAGACTTTACATTTGTGTGCCCAACCGAATTATTTGCTTTTCAAGAAAAATTAGGAGAATTTGAAAAAAGAAATGTTCAATTAATTGCAGTTTCAACAGATACAGAGCAATCTCATTGGGGTTGGTTACAAATGCCTAAAAACAATGGTGGTATTCAAGGAATTACGTATCCTCTTGTAGCAGATACCAATAAAACAATTTCAAAAAATTACGATGTTTTAGCTGGCGATTATTTTTATGATGAAGATGATCAATTACAGGCTGATGGGGAATTAATTGCATACCGTGGATTATTTCTAATCGATAAATCAGGTGTTGTTCGTCATCAAGTTGTAAACGATTTACCTTTGGGAAGAAATGTTGATGAAGCTTTGCGTATGGTAGATGCATTACAATTTACCGAAGAGCATGGAGAAGCTTGTCCAGCAAACTGGAGCAAAGAGAAGGATGGTTTAAAAGCAACCCATGAAGGTATAGCCGATTACCTATCTAAAAATTAATTTATTTTTAAATAAAACTAAAAACTCTCGATTTATTTCGAGAGTTTTTGTCATTTAAACTACCTTTGTTAACTTAAAACTAAAAATTCAAATTATGGCAAAAATAACTTTAAAAGGAAACCCAATTAGTACTATTGGGAAATTACCAAAAGTTGGAAAAAAAGCACCTAAATTTAAATTAGTAAAATCAGATTTATCTGTTGTTAAATCGAAAGAATTTGCTGGTTCTAAATTAATTTTAAATATTTTTCCAAGTTTAGATACTGGTACTTGCGCTGCTTCAGTTAGAAGATTCAACAAAGAAGCTAGTGAATTAGAAAATACAAAAGTATTATGCATTTCAAGAGATTTACCATTTGCACAAGCTCGTTTTTGCGGAGCTGAAGGTTTGGAAAATGTAATTACATTATCTGATTTTGCAAAAGGTAAATTTGGAAAAGAATATGGTGTAACTATTGAAGATGGTCCATTAGCTAATTTACATTCAAGAGCTATTGTAGTTATTGATGAAAAAGGAATTGTAACTTATACCGAACAAGTTCCTGAAATTGTTGATGAACCGAATTATGAAGCTGCATTAAAAGCTCTTTAAAATGCAATCTGAAAGTAATTTTATAAAGAATCGAATAAAGGCAGTAACCTATGCTTTTAAAGGTTTTTGGATATTAATTACTTCAGAACATAGTATAATTACACAGCTGATAATTGGTTTTATTATGACTATTCTTGGCTTTATAATGAAAATTTCTGCTACTGAATGGATGTTTCAATTTTTTGCAATTGGCCTTGTTTTAGTAGCAGAAGCTTTAAATACAGCAATAGAGAAAATGGCAGATTTTATTCATCCAGAATATCATAAAAAAATTGGCACTATAAAAGATATTGGAGCCGGAGCTGCATTTTTCGCAGCGTTAATAGCCATTATCATTGGATTCATAATTTACATTCCTAAATTTATTTAGTAATTTTAACTCAATAGCATTAATTTTATATTTTTGTGAATATTTAAATAAATGGCTGGCAAAAAACCTTTAACTAAAAACACATCAAATTCTGATTCTCAAAAAAAATCTTTTTTGAGTGGCAGGCAAGCACAAATTCTTTTTGGTTTGTTTATTATGGCATTCTCAATTTTCTTGTTGTCTTCCTTTATTTCCTATTTACTCAATTGGGAGCAAGATCAAAGTCAGCTCACAAATTTCACAGATAATAAAGTAACCGTCAATAATTTACTTGGAAAAATTGGTGCAAGTTTAAGCCACGCTTTTATATATAATGGTTTTGGTGTGATTACACTTTACTTTCCTTTTTTACTTTTTTTTACTGGTCTTTATATTTTTTTAAAAAGGAGTATTCGTAAAATTTTAAATTCGTGGGGATGGGGAATTTTAGGAATGTTATGGGTTTCAATTTCCCTAGGTTTTTTACAAAAATTCAATACTTTATTACCAGGAGTTGTAGGTTTTGAATTGAATAGTTATTTAAGTCAGTTTTTGGGGAAAACGGGGTTACTTTTATCTTTAGGATTTTTATTTCTTTCCTATTTAGTCGTTAGATTTAAATTTACTCCAGAAGGAATTAAAGAAAGTATAGATAGTTCTAAAGGAAAAGTTACACTTGATGACACTCTAATCAACGGTCCAGAAATTTTAGAAGATGTTAGTTCAAATCCAGAAATAAAATCTGATTTTAACCTTTCAACCTTAAATCCTCAACCAATTACTAAAAATTTTAGTAATTTACCTAATTCAAATATCAATACTGAAGATAAATCAGATAAAGAATTAGACCTTGAGCTTAACACATTTAGCCATCAAGAAAATGTAAAAATAGCAGTGGAAACTATCGTTGAAGAAAACCATGTTGAAGAAAATTTATCTGATCAATTAGTTAAAGATTTTGGTGAATTTGACCCTACTTTAGAACTAAGCAATTACAAGTTTCCTACGTTAAACCTTTTAAAAGATTATAACGAAAGTATTTCTGTAGATCAAGAAGAATTAGAAGCTCACAAAAATAAAATTGTTGAAACTTTAAACAATTATAAAATTGGAATCGACCAGATAAAAGCTACTGTTGGACCTTCTGTGACTTTGTATGAAATTGTTCCAGAAGCAGGAATTCGAATTTCGAAAATTAAGAATTTAGAAGACGACATTGCCTTATCTTTATCTGCTTTAGGAATTCGTATTATTGCTCCTATTCCAGGAAAAGGTACTATTGGAATTGAAGTTCCAAACAAAAAGCCTACAATGGTTTCGATGAAATCGGTTATTTCATCTATTAAATTCCAAAATTCAGAAATGGAATTGCCAATTGCTTTAGGTAAAACCATTTCTAATGAAACATTTGTAATAGATTTAGCTAAAATGCCCCATTTATTAATGGCAGGAGCTACAGGACAAGGTAAATCGGTTGGATTAAACGCTGTCTTAACTTCCTTATTATATAAAAAACACCCTGCTGAAGTTAAATTTGTATTGGTTGATCCTAAAAAGGTTGAATTAACCTTATTCAACAAAATTGAACGTCATTATTTAGCAAAATTACCAGATAATGAAGATGCCATTATTACAGATACTACCAAAGTTATTAATACCTTAAATTCATTATGTATAGAAATGGATGCCAGGTATGATCTATTAAAATTAGCTTTTGTAAGAAATATTAAAGAATACAATACAAAATTTAAAGAGCGAAAACTAAACCCTAATGACGGACATAAGTTTTTGCCTTATATAGTTTTAATAATTGATGAGTTTGCTGACCTTATAATGACTGCTGGTAAGGAAGTAGAAACTCCTATTGCTCGTTTGGCGCAATTGGCTAGAGCAATTGGAATTCATTTAATTGTTGCTACACAACGCCCTTCTGTTAACGTGATAACAGGTATTATAAAAGCAAATTTTCCAGCACGTGCAGCATTTAGAGTAATGTCTAAAATAGATTCTAGAACAATATTAGATGCTTCAGGAGCTGATCAATTAATTGGTAAAGGTGATATGTTATTTGCTGGAGGAAATAACCTTATACGAATACAATGTGCATTTGTAGATACCCCTGAAGTCGAAAAAATTACTGAATTTATTGGTTCTCAAAGAGCTTACGCCAATGCATACTTACTACCTGAGTATACTGGGGACGAGATTGGCACAAGTCTTGATATGGACATAAGCGAAAGAGACCAGCTCTTTAGAGATGCTGCTTTAGTAATTGTTCATGCGCAGCAAGGATCAGCATCTTTATTGCAACGAAAGTTAAAATTAGGATATAACAGAGCAGGTCGATTAATAGATCAATTAGAAGCTGCTGGAATTGTAGGTTCTTTTGAGGGGAGTAAAGCTAGACAGGTACTAATTCCAAATGAAATGGCATTAAACCAATTACTAGATAACGAATCAAATAATAATTAAACAATGAGAAAATTAATAGTACTAGTAGTATTATCAATAATGAGCACTTCAATCTATAGTCAAAGTGCTGCAAGTGCAAAAGCTTTATTAGATGAAGTTGCGGAAAAAGTTCAAACTTACAATAACATTTCAATTGAATTTGATCATAAACTAGATAATTCAGTTGCCAATGTACATCAACAAACTCGCGGAGATATTACCTTGAAAGGAGATTTGTATCATTTTAGTTACATGGGAACTGAACAATTATTCGATGGAAAAAAGGTATATTTAATTATACATGAAGATGAAGAAGTAATTATTCAAAAACCCTCAGCAACAGAAGATAATGCACTAACACCATCTAAAATATTCTCATTCTACAAAAAAGGGTTTAGTTATAAAATGGACGAATTAAAAACTATAAAAGGAGTTAAAATTCAGTATGTTAAACTAATTCCAATAGATAGTAAATCTGATATTTCCAGTATTTTAGTTGGTATAGACATTAGAACAAAACATCTTTTTAACATTATAGAAACCGGAAAAAATAAAACTACAACAACATTGGAAATAAGAACTTTCAAAACTAACCAGCCTATTTCAAATAACCTGTTTATCTTTGACACGGTAAAATATAAGAATCAGAAAAAATATACCATCTCTGAACCTAAATAATAGTCTTGAAATTATTTGATAAATACATTTTAAAAAGTTTCTTACAACCTTTTTTAGCTACATTTTTTGTAGTTCTTTTTGTGTTGGTTATGCAAGCACTATGGTTAGCCTTTGACGAAATTGCAGGAAAAGGAATCGATTTGTTTTTTATCTTAAAATTCTTAGGATATCTTGCTCTTATATTAACTCCCACTGCCCTACCCATTGGAATTTTATTGTCATCTATTATGGCACTGGGTACTTTGGCTGAGAATTATGAGTTTGCTGCCATTAAATCTGCCGGAATTTCTTTAAAAAGAGTTATTCGACCATTGATTATTTTAACTCTTTTATTAAGTGCATTAAATTTTGTTTTTTTAAACAATGTTTATCCTTGGGCTACTTTAAAGCAAAAGAATTTGTATTTAAATATGAAGAAGAAAAAACCTGCCTTAGCTTTGGTTCCTGGTAGTTTTAACACAGATATCCCAGGCTATAGTTTAAAGTTTGAAGAAAAATATGGCAAGGAGGAAAACTTACTTAAAAATATTCAAATTGCAGATTTAAGTGCTTCAAAAGGAAAAATAAAAGTAATTACTGCGGAAAAAGGAACCATTTCCACCGAAGAAGGGAGTAAATATATGACCTTAACGCTAGAAAACGGAAATTATTATGAAGAGCATTCTCAAAGATCAATGCTTCCTGATCAACGCGCAAAAATGCCAGCTTCAAACGCAATTTTTAAAACTTATGTAATAAACATTGATATTTCATCTTTTAATGATGCTGATAATTTAAATGATGAACGAATAAAAGAACATCACGGGATGTTAAGTATCAACCAACTAGACTCAATTTCCGATCAAACAAAAATTCAATATGATGTGCTTGTACAAAACCAAGCAAACAATTTTTATAACATTATTAATGCTTCAAAATTACACAAATACAATGATTCTCTTATGGATCCAAAACTTGATAAAGAAATTCTAAATAATTTTGACTTAGGAAATAAAACTATTGTTTTGAATGAGGCAATCCTAATGTTAAAAAGAAGTATAGATAGAAATCAAAACCAAAAAATCAGCTTCAAAGAACAACGCAAATTATTGAATTTGTATGATTATGAATTCTTTTATAGGGTTTCGTTTTCATTGGCTTGTTTGGTTCTGTTCTTTATTGGAGCCCCATTAGGATCAATTATAAGAAAAGGAGGTTTTGGATTACCAATGATTATGGCCATAACAATTTTTGTCATCTATTTTTTCATCTCACAATTGGGCAAAAATTTAGCTGAAGAAAGTGCTATTTCAGCATCTTTTGGTAGTTGGCTTTCCACTTTAATTTTATTGCCATTCGGACTATTGCTTACTCGAAGGGCAACGCTAGGAATGGGTATATTTAATATAGATAATGCTATGGAAAATGTACAAAAGTTTTTTAATCATTTAACTAAAAAAATAACTTGATAGGTTCATGGAGATTGCAACTAATAATATTAAATTAAACACCATTCAAGAAGCCATTGAAGATATTAAAAATGGTAAAATTATAATTGTTGTGGATGATGAAGATAGAGAAAACGAAGGCGATTTTATTGCAGCTGCAGAATGTGTTACACCCGAAATGATCAATTTTATGGCTAAACACGGTCGAGGTTTAATTTGTGCCCCGTTAACCGAAAAACGCTGCCGCGAATTAGATTTACCTTTAATGGTTAATAAAAACACCGTATTACATAATACTCAATTTACTGTTTCTATTGATTTAATTGGAAATGGTTGTACCACTGGAATTTCTGTTCACGACAGGGCCAAAACTATTAAAGCAATTACAAACCCACAAACAAATCCGGAAGATTTTGGAAGACCAGGCCACATATTTCCTCTTATTGCTAAACTAGGTGGTGTTTTAAGAAGAACTGGGCATACAGAAGCCTCCATTGATCTTGCACGTTTAGCAGGTTTTCAACCAGCAGGAATACTAGTTGAAATATTGAATGAAGATGGTTCTATGGCTAGATTACCGCAATTATTAGAAGTTGCAAAAAAATTCAATTTAAAAATTATTTCAATTGAAAATTTAGTGGCATACCGTATGAAATACGATTCATTAATTGATAAAATTGAAGATTTTACAATTCAAACCAGATTTGGAGCCTTTCAATTAAAAGCATACAAACAAACTACCAATAAACAAGTACATATTGCGCTTACTAAAGGTGAATGGGAATATGATGAACCCGTTTTGGTAAGAGTTAATTCCTCATTAATTAATAATGATATAATAAGGCTATTAACTACCTCGCCAGATGATTCATTTTCAAAAATATTTAAACTTATTAATGATGAGGGCAAAGGAGCTGTGGTTTTTATAAGTCAAGAAAATCAGTCTTTTAATTTGATAAACAGGTTATCGTTATTAAAAGAATCTCAAAAAGAAGTTAAAAATAAAGTTCCACAAATTAAACCAGATGACAAGGATTTTGGAATTGGAGCTCAAATTTTACACGATTTAAAAATTTCAAAATTAAAAGTGTTGTCTAATTCAGGATCTTTTACTAAAAGAATTGGGATGACAGGCTATGGATTAGAAATTATTAATTATGTAAATTATTAAAAAAAGTATAATTTGAAACAACTAATTATTGTTTTATTAGCTGCTGCATTTTTTATTGGATGTGAATCAAAAGGAACCTTAAAAGAAGCTAAAACTTCGTTTCAAAAAGAATTTGAATTAAAAGGAAAAATTGATCAAACTAGTTCAACCTATGTCTATTTAAATCAACTAGTTGAAAATGGATTTTATGCTGTAGATTCTACCAAAATAATAAACAATACTTTTATATTTATAGGAAGTATCTTATATCCAGAGCGTTATGCTCTTACTTTTAATAATTCATCTGAATTTTCTCTTTTAGTACTTGAAAATACAAATTTTTCGATATCATTAATTTCTGAAAATATACCTGAACCAATTATTGAAAATTCTTCTCTAAATAATACACTTCAACAATATAGAAATGCAGCTAAAGAGATTTTTAAAAAAATAGATTATTTATATCCACATTTTCAAAAAGCACGATTAGAAAATAATGATCAACGCTTAAAAGAAATTGGATTAGAAATAAAAAATATTGAAAAAGAATTTGAAACTTTTACTTATAAATTTATAATAGAAAATAATAATTCCTTTGTCTCAGCAATGATTTTAAGAGATCAATTAAAGGTTTCTCAAGTAGACACTTTTAAAATAAAAGAATTATATAAATTACTATCTTCAGAAGTTAAAGAAAGTCCTGATTCTCAATTTATTGCAATTACTTTAAAGCTAAATTAAAAAACTTAAATCAGTGTCTGGTTGTACTTCAATTGCTGGTTTATTCGGTAAAAATAAACGAGCAGGTAGCGTACCTTTCAAAACAATTTTTGTATCATTAACAAATAACCAACTTCCTTCTCTTAAACCAATTACCGGCAATGAATTTAAGGTATGAAACTCATTAATTCTAGTTTCTCTAGTTTCGCCCATATGTGTAGAATTTACATCTGGATCTAAATAATGTGGATTCAAATTAAAATTTATTAATCCAAGTGTATTAAAACTTGGTGGATACACTATTGGCATATCATTGGTAGTTTGAATTGTTAAACCTGCAATGTTGCTCCCAGCACTAGTTCCAAAATATAAAACACCGTTTTCAACCACATTTTTTATAGCAGTTATTAATTTATACTCATATAAAGTTTTAACCAATAAAAACGTATTTCCGCCACCAGTAAATATTGCCTTAGCATTATTTACTGCATCAATAGGATTTTTAAATTCGTGGATTCCTTTTACATTAATATTTATTTTAGAAAAACTACTTTTAACCTTTTCGGTGTAATCTTCATAACTCAATCCACTCGGTCTTGCATAAGGGATAAACAATATTTCTTTAATTCCTTTAAAAAAAAGTGATAATTCAGGTAATATGTATTCTAAATAAGCCTTTCCATGAACAGTTGATGTACTGGCTAAAATTAAATTCTTCATTTATATATTTTTATCAAATTTAATCATTAAAAATCTTTAACAAAATATTATTACAGCATTAATATTTTATTAAGAATTCAAATCCGAACTTTGAATAAATGAAAATAAAATTACTTTCAATTTTTATTGGTTTTATAATATTTTTCAATGCAAATTCACAGGAAAAAAGAATTCTTATTGAAGGTAAAATATTTAGTTCTAAAAACCCAGCAATTAGTGTTCATATTGTAAATTTGAATAGCAGTTTTGGAACTATTAGCTATGCGCGTGGTGAATTTGAAATTCCTGTTAAATTAAATGACACCTTACTTTTTTCTTCTATTGAATTTGAAATCAAGAAAATATTGATTACCAAAAATCACATTCAAGCAAATTACATAGAAATACATTTAATTTCTTCAACAACCAATTTAAAAGAAATTTTTTTAAAAGGTTTAATTGGCACTTTATCAGCTGATATCCATTTAACTCCAAAAGATACAGTTCTAAAACATAGTTTTGTTTTTAAGTTGAGTGATTTGGATAAAGAATTACCTCCAGACAAAGGATTTAAAGACGCTCCTTTTGCAGGACTTTTTCCACCATTGCCACCATTAGCAACAATTCCAGATTTTGCCTATGAAGCAGAACAAAGAGAAAAAAGAGAATTAAAACGGAAAAAAGATTTTCCTAATTTAATCAAATCAAGATTGGGAATTCGATATTTTACTGAAACACTCAAAATTCCAGAAGACAACATAAATCATTTTTTAGCTTATTGTGAAAATAGAAATGTTGTTGCCTTATTTTATGATAAAAAATTATTAGAATTAATTGAAATTATTGCTGAGGAAAGTAAGCTTTATAACCAAATAAAAAATTAAAATCAATTAAAGGCAATGAATTTTAGCATAATTTTTGTTATTTCGTTCAAAAGTTAATCAATGAAAATTAAATACTTATTTTTTTTAGCAATTATTTCTTTACTTTTTGCTTTTAACGTTCATAAACTGTATGTAAGTATTTGCCACGTTGAGTATGTGAAAAAACAACAGACTGTTCAAATTACAGTTAGTATATTTATAGACGATTTAGAACTTGCCCTAAATAAACAAAACAAAACCAAATTAAATATTGCTACAAAAACTGAAAAAAATAATGTCGATGTTTATTTCCAAAAATACCTTCAAAATCATCTTAAAATAAAGCTTAATAACAATATCAATAATTTTAATTTTTGATTGTCCGTAATTACCCATAATTAATAAAAAAGCGTTATATTTGATAAAAAAAACGATGAATTTATTCAGTTTTACAGCAAATTTTGGGAGCGAGGAATCTTGTAGGCTTCATTTTAAAGAAGAAAGAGACAAAA
>NZ_JAUYUD010000021.1 GCF_030692605.1 Lutibacter sp. | reverse complement strand
TTTTGTCTCTTTCTTCTTTAAAATGAAGCCTACAAGATTCCTCGCTCCCAAAATTTGCTGTAAAACTGAATAAATTCATCGTTTTTTTTATCAAATATAACGCTTTTTTATTAATTATGGGTAATTACGGACAATCAAATTAAATTTTAATATTTTTTGCTGTAAATATCCGAAAGACAAATTCTAAACTATTTACTCAATTTAATAGTCAATACATCGTGAGCTTGGATGGTAGCTTTCAAGTTTTTCCCAGTTGTTCCAATATTTTTTTTGAGCCATAAATCCCGGATGATAGTTTTATCAGTAACACCATAAGACTTGCCGTCAAGTTTGCCAAAATATTTTTTCCAGTCAATATCAATGTTTTTAACTTCACTGCTTCTGTTAAAAAAGCACAAGGCAACTTCATCATTTGCAAGTGGTTTGAGCCAAAGTTCAATATTGCCGTCCAGTGTCCACCATCTGTAACCTTGTTTCCCGAGTGGATCTTGATCTAAGGCAATTATTTCTTTGTTTGTCAATATTTCTTTAATTGCCGGTGTCATTAAGCGAATGTCGTTACCCGTAATCAACGGTGCCGACATCATTGCCCACATTGTAAAATGAGAACGCGATTCCACATCGGTTAAAACTCCGTTTCCTACTTGCAGCATATCGGGATCGTTCCAACTTCCGGGACCAGCATATTTTCCGAGTGGTTCATTTTTATCCATCACTAAGGTCCAGCCCATTCCACCCCAGTTTACTTTGCAATCCCAGCAATTCATAATGTCGCTGGTGGTTCTCCAAAGATGTCCTACGTTTTTTGCCCAAGTCCAAGGTTCTGTGCTTCCCCATTCGCAAATACTGAAAACGATGGGACGTTTAGCAGCAAACAAGGCGTCACGCATTACTTTATAAGATCCTTCTGCTTTTTGGGCATCGGTGTTACAAAAATCATATTTTAAATAATCAATTCCCCAAGCGGCATACGCTCTGGCATCCTGATATTCGTGTCCACGACCGCCGGGTCTGCCTTCGCAAGTCTTGCTTCCTGCACAGGAATACAAACCAAATTTCAATCCTTTGGAGTGAATATAATCGGCAAGGGCTTTCATTCCGGAAGGAAAGCGTTCTGGGTCAGGCACAATATTTCCATTTTCATCTCGGGAAACTTGCCAGCAATCATCGATTACAATGTACTCGTAACCGGCCTCTTTCATACCGCTTGAAGCCATTGCATCGGCAGTTTCTCGGATTAATTTTTCATCTACGTTGCAGGCGAATTTATTCCAACTGTTCCAACCCATAGGAGGAGTTTTGGCCAATCCTTCATGCTTTTGGGCATTCATACTTATTGAAAAGAGGAGCAATGCTGTAAAAAATAGGTATTTCATCATTATATTTTTTTAATTCATTAATTCAATTTGAACCAATCTAATTTTAGGCTATTTGATTTTACCAGAATTTTGATTTTATTTTCACCTTTTATCAAATTAAAATTCCCAACTTTTGTTTCGCTCAAGTTTTTATTACTTATGGTGAAATTTACTTTTTTATTGTTAATCCAAATTTCTAACTCAGCAGCTACGCCATTAACTGATGCATTCATCGTTAATTGATGCTTCTTATTATCTAAACAGTTAAAATTATAAACCAACCATTCTGATTTTTGAAGTTCAACAGACTGTTCCGACCAAAACTGTTTTTCATCTTTGCTGTCCAATTTTATTTGTACAGGTTCACGTTTTCTATAAAATTCAGATTTATTTAGGGTATCCAACACATAATAAGATTTATTATATCCTTCAAAACCGTAATTTTCAGCTTCTATTTTTCCTGGAATTCTGGTATTTATCGCATTGGAAACATCTTCGAAATAGTCGCAGTTCGCTAATTTAATATTTTCGAGGAAGTCGTTTAAAGCCTTTTCAGCAATCAAACTGTCTGGTTTATCTCCTCCTTTTGTATATTCTGAAATCAAATCCCAATTGTCTGGTTTCTTAATGGAATATGGCGTGTTTTGCGTGTCCATTTTTTTCCATGGCCAAAACGAAAAACCAATATTATTTGCCTCAAAATATTGTGTTGTTGCCCAATAAATGGCATTTCCCTTTTCCCCAGTTTCTCCAACCCAAATTGGCGTATTCAATTCTTTTCGTTTTTTTAAATACTCATCTATATTATTCAAATTATCCGGTCTTCCCCAGCAATAATAATGAAACTGGTAAAATACATTTGAATCAAAAGGTTTGTCAAAAAGCGACCAATCGTTAGACCAATCGAAACCTTCCAATGTAATCATATGTTTTTGATCGACTTTGCGAATTTCAGCGGTGATATGTTTATACATTGGCACAAGTAAATGTTTGTATTTTTCAGCAGCACCAGTAGCTTTTGGCAATGGCTCATTCAGTAAATCATAAGCTGCAACAACAGGTTCGTCTTTATAGTTTTTGGCAATTTTTACCCAAAGATTTACGAGTTGATTCTCATATTTTTTATCAATAAAAAGTTCCGGGATATCGTTAGGACTATCATCAATATTAGCACCTGTTTGTCCGCCTGGAGCGCCATGCATATCAATAATTACATAAATTTTATGTTTTTTGCACCAGGAAACTAGAGAATCCATCAACTGAAACCCCTCTTCTACATAGACAGGATTTTCGCCTTCAGTGAGAAATAATCTTGAGTTTAAGGCAGGACGAACAGAGTTGAAACCCAATTCAGCAATTCGTTTAATGTCAGCCTCTGTAATATAGTTTTGCCTGTATGTTTTCCAAAAATGGATGGCTTTTTCTTTTCCAATCAAATCTTCCACTACTTTTTCTATTTTGCGTGGACGGTCACCTGAACCTCCAAATTTCCACATATATCCTTCGGGTAAAAGCCAGTTTCCAAGACCAACACCCTTTAAAAATATTTTTTCTCCAGATTCATTGACTATATCGTGTCCTGAAGTATGCAAAAAGCTCAAATTTTCTTCATGCTTTATTTGTGCATGTAAAAAATAGTTACTTACTAAAAATAGAAATATTACACTAAATTTTTTCATCTGTTTATTTTTTAACATTCAACGGTAACCAAACCCTCATATCACCTCCGGTTTGACTTGCTTCCGCAAATGGAACCAATTTTATTTTTTCTTTTGAATTTAAAATAGCAAAGGAATACACTTGTTTTCCAATCCAAATTTTAGGCAAAAATTCAGATTTATTTTCAAAATTAAGTTTGCCTATTTTAATATTATCTTTAGAATTTAAAATAATGTTATTTATATTTTGGGAGTTCAATGAACTGTCAAAAGCCAAAACCTGTGGACCACGTTGCAACGCAATTTCATTTGGATAACTTTTCCCTCCTGAAATAGTTTGGATAGGCATATCAAAAGTTACATTTATTTTATCTCCCGATTTCCAATTTCTATGAATCGTTACCATTTCATTTGGTAGTCCTTTATAGGTTTCTTTTCCAATTTTCGCCACGAAATTTGTACACCATAAAGGCACTCTTAAAGCCAATGGGAAATTAGCCGATT
Organism: Lutibacter sp.; assembly: GCF_030692605.1. Lineage (GTDB taxonomy): Bacteria > Bacteroidota > Bacteroidia > Flavobacteriales > Flavobacteriaceae > Lutibacter. The sequence goes on along the minus strand of NZ_JAUYUD010000021.1, from coordinate 8,134 downwards.
TAGAGGTTTCAACTGTTATAGATACATTTCCACTTTCGGGAAAATTACCTGCAATTTTAAATGTCGCTTCAATTTCTTCTTTATTGATGGTGGCAATGGTTTCTTTATAATTGGCTGGTTCATAAAAAAGTATTGTTGGTACATTTTTAAGGTTTCCGAAAGTAAAATAAGGTATTAACGCAATTCCTCTTGGAACACTTGATTGGCAACAAGTAATATGACAGGTATATGGTTTTTTATTCATTAAAGGCGTATAATAGCTTACGCAACCAGTTTCTGGGTTTTCGGCGCCTAATAATTGATTGTAAACGGATTTTTCTAACTGATTTAAATATTTAATATCACCCGTTACATCAAATAAATTCATATTTAACTGAACCCAAGTAGTTGTAACACAACCTTCACCCATATTGTCTGTATTGTTACTCGGCAAATAATCATCATCTTGAAAATGCTCATGAGAGCTGGTGGTTCCGGTAATGTATAACTGATTGTCAACCACATCTTGCCATGCCATTTCTGAAACTTTTAAAAACTTTGTATCTCCAGTAACTTCATATAATTTAACTAAGCCAACATAGTTAGAAAGCATTTCATATGCTTTCCCGTTTGCTACATTTTTTACTTTTCCAGTTGCTAACATTGAACTGATTACTTTTGGTCCATTTTCTTGTTCAAAAGCATCTGTAATGTAATAACAAAAGTCTAAATATTTTTTATCCGCTGTATATTTATATAAATCTACCATGGCGTCTAAGACACTAGTAGCAGCCATTCCAATATGAGTTCCCGACAAAATAATATCACTTTGACCTTCATTATTTCCAAATGTTTTACAAACTAAATCTCCCATTTTTTTGGAAGCTTCTAAAGCTGGTTGATAGCCCGTTGCAGCATAATACCCCAATAATCCGTGCAAATTGTATTTGTGTGACCAAACATCCCAACTTGTCCAATATTGATCCTGTGTATATGTTCCTAAATAACCATCTTCCAACTGAGTGTTTATTAATATAAAAGCGATTCTATCCATTTGCTTTTTTAACTCCGGATCACCAGTTAGTTTCCAAACATTACTAGCTGTTTCCAAGTATTTTCCAATATGTTCTCCTGCCCAAGGATGAATTCCAGGTCTTTTTAAATAAGAGCCTGTCAATCCTTCTTCATCAACTTTTAGTAAACGTTCCTTTAAATTTTGAGTAAATCGAACATCTAAATAACCTGTATATTGTTGATTTCGAAAAGAAATTGGATTAAAATTATTTTGGACTTTATTTTGCACTAAAGGTTTTACTTCACCAATAAATGGAATTTCAAGATTTTTAGTAAGTATAAACAGTTGCTCATTTTTAACAAAAAGGGTACTGTTATTATCATTTATTTGATAGCCAACATTAAACACTTTCTCGTTTTTAGGTTTAAAATCGGAAAACTCTACAATTGTTTCAGCATCAATTCTAGGTTGCACTCGCACTGGTTTTGTTTCTGTAAATAAAACAGTTTTCTCCTTATTGGAAACCCAATATTTTATGGTGCCTTCAAATAGATTCTCACTTTTATTAATGAAAGCTACTCTCGTAGCAAAATTATTATTTGGCTTTTCTTCAATATTTTGACGGATTGATATATCGTCTATCCAGCCAATTTGTTCAAAATTAAAAGGGCCTTCCCAAATCCCCATTCCGCCAACTAAATTATAAATCCGTACGGCTATTACATTTTCTTTATCCCATTGAACCTCATTTTGCGGAATCACATAAATTCGTGGCGTTTGCCATTCAGTACTGTAATTTGGAGGAAAACCGCCTGTTTGTCCAATTAATTTTCCATTAAAAAAGGTTTGATCAACGTCATCTATTTTACCAAGTCTTAATTTTATTCCTTTCCCTTTTGAGGATTTCAGGCTGGATGGAATCACGATTCTAATTCTATACCAAGCATAAGAAGAATCATTTGTAAAACTCCTTGGAATAATATGGTTTTCCCAATTAACATCATTAAAAGTTGTTTTTGCCCATTCAGCATTATCACCAAACTTAAATTTAACCTCTTTTGGTAAATTGATTGTTTGGGCATTTAACTTATTGAAAACAATAATTGAGAAAAATGCAGTTACAAAATAAAGTGTTATTTTTTTTGTCATGATATTATTTATATTGGGTTTCTATTTTCTTATAAAAGTCTTGCATTATAAAAAAGGCTTTCTTTTTTATACCATGATTAGAGATTAATCCTTTTCTGTTCCAACCGTCTTGAATGCCTGGTAGCACTCTCTTTGGGGATCTAAAATCATTTAAAATCCACGGACTTGTACCTCTTATATTTGGTATTTTTTCAATCATTTTTAGGTTTTGTTCATACAAATATTCCTGATATTCTTCTGTCCAACGCTCATTTTTTGTGCCATGTAAACCTTGTAATGCATCACCTCCAAATTCAGAAACTACTACTGGTTTGTTAAATTTTATATCCCATTTAGCATCTGGGGCTTCTTCTAGTGAACCTCCATACCATCCTGTATATTGATTGAAAGCAACAATGTCTAAATAATTTCCAATTTCATCATCTAAAATATTAATTCCATTTTTTGTATGTTTTTCTAATGCAGCACTCACCAATCTTGTATCATCTAATGATTTAGAATGATTGATTAGGTTTTTTAAAAAAGCGTTTCTTACACCTGAAGGAGGTGTTTCATTTGCCATAGACCAAATGATAATAGCTGCTCTGTTTTTATCTCTAGTAATTGCTTCAGTTAATTGATTTTTAGCATTATTAAGAGATTTTTCATTGCTAAAATCAACAGTCCAATATACAGGAATTTCTTCCCAAACCATTAATCCCATTTTATCGGCTAATTTTACAATATGTTCATTATGAGGATAATGAGCTAACCGAACATAATTACAACCTAATTCTTTAGCCCAATTAAGTGCAACCAATGCATCTGCATCATTATAAGCTCTTGCGCCACGCATGGCATTTTCTTCGTGAATACAAATTCCTCTTAAAAAAATGGATTTTCCATTCAATAAAATATCTGGGCCAACAGTTACTATTGTTCTAAAACCTATTTCATCCTTTAAAGATTGTTCACTTGTTTTTATATAAACATCGTATAATTTTGGTGATTCTGGCGACCAGTAACTTATTTTTTTAGCATTTATTTCAAATTCAACAGAGCCATTAGTTGCTGTAAACGATTTATTGATTTTTAATTCTGGGATAGAAATAGTTACTTCTTCATTGCCTACACTATTATTTAATTTAACGTAACCACTTATAGTTTTAGCGTTTCCTTTTTTAAGCTGTACTTTATAATCTTGAATAAATGTTTTTGGTTCTTCAATTAGTTTCACATCTCTTGTAATTCCGCCATAATTCCACCAATCTGTATTTATGGTTGGAATGGCTTCTTTAAATCGTTTATTATCAACCTTAACAACTAAATAGTTGTCTTTAGCCTTCACTATAGATGTGACTTCAAAATTAAATGGCGTAAATCCACCTTCGTGAATTCCTATTTTTTTACCATTTAAATACACTTCGGCTTTGTAATTAATAGCTCCAAAATATACAAAAAGTCTGTTATCTTCTTTCGAAAAAGTATAATTGAAAGATCGTTTGTACCAAATTGTACCTTCGTAATAAAACAGCTTTTCATACTGTGAATTCCAATCGCCAGGTACAGTTAAAGTTGGTGATTTATCAAAATTATACTCAACTAATTCTAGTTTGTCTTTGGCAACATAATTGTTGTAAAACGCCGAATTATTATTCTCTGGAAGTTGGTCATAAGGCTGATAACGGTAATTATAATACCCTGTTTCATAAGGATCTACAATGTAATTCCACGTACCATTTAACGAAGTTACGTTTCTGTTAGAAGTATTAATTAATAAATCTTGAGAGATTCCTAAAATAGGTAATAGGAATAAAATTTTAAAGATAATTTGTTTTAACATTTTAATAAATTTAAAGTTTTTAATAGCACTATTCTGAGATATAGGGTGCTAAAATTTTAGTCCACAACTCATATCCAACATCGGTCATATGCAGTCCATCTTCAATAAACCATTTTTCTTCTGGCTTACCTGAAATTCCAATCATTGGAGAAAAAACATCTACATAAAATGCATTTTGCTTGTAATTCAAAAATTCATTAATCATAGTATTGGCTTTTTTCATTTCCAACACTTTTCCCCATCTATTCAAACTTGGTTTAATAGCAATATAATAAACCTGAGTATTTGGAAGTTTTGCTTTTATCATTCCATATAAAGTACAAAAATCACCAAAAACTATTTCGGCAGATTTTCCTTCCTGCACATCATTATCACCAGAATAAATAACTATTTTTTTTGGATGGTATTTTAAGATCACTTCCTCAAAATTTTCTATCAAATCAATAATTTGAGAACCTCCAAAACCTCTATTTAAAATTTTTGGATTTTTGAAATCTTTCGCTGGGTTTTTCCAAAATTTAATTGAAGAGCTCCCTGTAAATAAAATTCCATCTTGCAATGGGTTTCCATTATTTATAGAATCAAATACTTTAATTTCCTTTTCCCAATAATTAACATAGTCTTGCGCAAAGGAATTTACAGCTATAAATAGAACAAGGCTTAAAATATATTTATGAAATTTCATGATTTTGTTTTTTTACTTTTTATAATAGATTACTTTTTCAATAACATCTTTAGAACTCTTCCCAACTTGAATTTCAAACTCGCCGTCTTCAATAATCCATTTATTATCCATTCCAATCGATTTAAAATCTTCTGAAGTTAGTTTAAAGGTAACCGTTTTTTGCTCACCTGCTTCAAGATTAATTTTAGAAAAACGAACTAATTTTTTAGAATCAGGAGAAACTGTAGCAACCAAATCTTTTAAATATACCTGAACAGTTTCTTTTCCACTTTTAGTTCCTGTGTTTTTAACATCAACAGCAATAGTTAATTCTTCAATAACGTTCAATGTTTCTGCACTTATTTTTAAATTTGAATATTCAAAAGTGGTGTAAGACAGGCCGAAACCAAACTCAAATTGAGTATAAAAACCATTATAACCCCAATTTGCATCACGTATATCAGTTTTTTTATGATAATAAGGTAACATATTTCCTGAATATTTTGGATAGGTATACGGTAATTTTCCACTTGGATTTATGTTTCCAAAAATTACATCAGAAATCGCCCTTCCACCTTCATCTCCTGGTAAATAAGCCATTACAATTGCATTAGCCAAAGGTTCAATATCTCTGATAATTCTTGGTCTGCCTTCAACCATTACTAAAATTATTGGTTTGCCTGTTTTAGATAGTTTTTTTACCAATTCTTGTTGTGCCTGTGGTAATTCTAATTCATTAATATCAGATGGTTTTTCGGTAGCAGGTATTTCACCAACACACACAACAATATAATCTGAGTTTTTTGCTTTTTTGACTGCTTCATCAGAATTGATATCTTCCAAATAATCAGTTCCTTCAACAAAATCAACATTAGTCGCACCAACTTGTTTTTTTATAGCATCTAAAATTGTTAATTTACTTAGATCGTTAAATTTTGTTTCTCTTCCTAAAAACGACCTCGACCAAGCTCCGTTTAAAATGTTAATTGAATTTGCTGTATAGCCTGTAACCAATACTTTTTTGTTTGAAGAAAGAGGCAACACATTTTCATTATTTTTTAATAACGTTATTGCTTCACTTGCCGTTTGGTAGTTTGCCTCAATATGTTTTTCACTTGCAAAATCTGTATAATTTTTAGGGTTGTTATACGGAACTTCAAAAAGATTTAAGTAAAATTTTAATCGTAAAACACGTGTAACGGCATCGTCAATTCTTGCCATTGGAATTTCTCCCTTTTCAACTAAATCCACAATGTAATCAACCACATCAGCATCAAAAGGGTTCATCAATAAATCTATTCCGGCATTTACAGCCATTTTTGTTGCTTCACGCTTGTCTTTTGCTGATAAATGTGCTTCAACTAAAAATTCAACATCACTAAAATCGGAAATAACCACTCCTTTAAAACCAAATTCGTCTTTTAAAATATCATTGATATAATATGAATTAATATGACAAGGAATTCCGTTTACTGCATTTGAGCTAATCATAACTCCCATTGCTCCATTTTTTATGGCTTTTTCAAATGGAGGTAAAAAATATTGTCTGAGGCTGTTTTCTGGAATAATTGCATTTGCTCGGTCTTTTCCATTGTTACCTGCACCATAACCAATATAATGTTTTATACAAACCGCTGTGCTTGTTGAATCCTGCAATCCTTTTTGTTGTGACCCTTGAATATAAGCTGTCGTCATTTCTGAAATCAAATAAGGGTCTTCACCAAAACTTTCGGCAATTCTTCCCCAAAGCGGACTCATAGCAACATCGGCATTCGGATTAAAATTCCAAGGAAGTGATGCTGCTCTAGATTCATACGACGTTATTTCTGCACTTTTTTTAGATAGTTCAGTATTCCAAGTTGCCGCAATAGCAATTTGATGTGGGAATAAAATTGAGCCATTCACATAATTTGCACCGTGAATATTGTCAATTCCATACAAAACAGGAATTCCCAATCGCGATTTTTGCATTGTTGAATCCTGAATTTTTTTAATTATTTGATACCAATCTTCTCTTTCTGCAGGATAACCAGGCGTATTATGAATTGAGCCAACAGCATAGTCAATTATTAATTTTTTAAACTTTTCTTGATCAAAATTTGCACTTTCCTTTACATCCCAATAACCACCTTTCAATATTGCTGGCAATCCTATATTTAGCATCTGGCCCGCTTTTTCTTTAAGGGTCATTTGAGCCAACAAATTTTTAATTTTACTATCCACTTCTATACTTTTACTACTAATTTGATATAATTCCTTTTTTTTAGAAAGGTTCTGTTCGCTAACAGAACAACCTATAAAAAGTACTGAAATTAAAAGTAATAATATTAATTTATTTTTTTTTAGCATTATATTCAACTATGAAATTTAAAATTGATTAATTCCTTTCCTTATTCTCAATCGGTTAAATATTTAATTTACTTTAAATGGAATATTAGCATTTGCTGCATTACCTTGCCCATCATATGCGTACACAAATAATCGGTAAAGTCCACTTTTTGGAGATTTAAATGTTATTTCTCCTTCATTTTGATTCACTATTTCCATGTCAATACTTTTTGGTCTTTCTTCCAAATCACCGCCATGTTTTAAATCGGTACTTTCTGGTAAAATTTCCCAAGTGTAATTAATTGTGTCATTTTCAAAATCATTAATTTTTACAGATGCTGTTTGCGAATTTTCAGCCACCAGTGTTATACTTTCATAAGCTGTTTTACCATTTATTGTAAAAGATTCCAGTTGAGGTGCTCTATTTTCAGGCCATTTATTATTCCATATATAATGCATTACATCAACAGATTCCGTTTCATTTCCGTCCTCTAAAAATATACCATACCACGTTGGAGTACGCTCTTGTTTGTTTCCCCATAAAAAAACGTAAGAACCAATACATTGTAATAAGTCTGCTTCAATTGCGCCTTTATATCTTATTAAATAATTAGCAGCTTTTAGTGTACTATTTTCTTCAATAGGCACGCCCCATTCTGTTTTTGGGACTTCCCAATGCCCTGTGGCTCCCCATTCTGTAACTATATAGGCGCCTTTCCAACCATACTCTTTTACGCGCAATGGTAACCTTTTTAAATCTCCATACATTTGAAAAGATAATAAGTCTAAATCTGAACTACGTTCTTTAATTAAGTCAATTTCTTTTTGAGAAATTCCGGCTAATGGTGTTGTAGTTAGATGATTTGGATCAACTTCGTGAATCATTTTTGAAATATCATTTACAGCATCCCAAACTTTAGGATTTGTATAACGTAAATTAAGTTCATTGCCAATTGCCCAAATTAGCAATGCCGGATGATCTTTTAAAGCAATTACCTCTTGTTTAATTAGTTCCAATTGTTTTTTTACAGCTACTTCATCATTATAATCAAAACCATGGCGTTCTCTGGCAACTTCAATGCCCATAGTTACCATTAACCCATATTTATGTGCCTCATCTAAAACTTCCTTACCCGTTTGCTTACCGTTTTCAGTTCTCCACGTTCTAAAAGAATTT
>NZ_JAUYUD010000020.1 GCF_030692605.1 Lutibacter sp. | reverse complement strand
TGGCATTAGGACACAATTTAAGAAAGAAAATTGCTTCTTAAGGACAATTTTTGCCTTATTCATAAAAATAAAAAATATCCGAAATTGAATAGAAATAAAAAAACCGTCTCAAAATTTAATATTGAGACGGCTTCTTTTTTTTTATTAATTTTATAACAACTAATTATTCCTTATTTATGAAAAGTTTTAAAATTTATATATTACTATTATTCGTACTCTTTTCTAGTTGTTCAAAAAAAAATAGTAGTTCTGATTATATTAAAAAAGTTAGTGGAAGATATTTATATAGTTCCGATGAAATTATGGAAGTATTTTTTGAAAATAATGAGATGTTTATAAAATGGAGAGGAGCATCAAACATTAAACCACTTCTTGTAGATGAAAATACTTATTTTGTTAAAGAATTAAATGAAAAAATTCAGTTTAATACAAATTCAAAAAACAATAAGATTTATATTTCTTTAGTACCCAAAAGCGAAACTAAACAACTTGCATATAATTATATGAAATTGGATACTATGGTAAGAGTGCCCAGTGAATATTTGCTGGAAAAGAAATTTGATAAGGCATTAGAAGGTTATTTAAAAATTAAAAAAATTGATTCGTTAGATCCAGTTATAAATGAAGAAAGCTTTAACAGATTAGGATATAAAGAATTAAGAAATAAAAATATTGAATTTGCAGTTGAGATATTTAAAATTAATGTCGCACTTTATCCTAACAGTCCAAATGTGTATGACAGTTTAGGCGAAGCATTTATGAAAAATGGAGACACTGTAAAAGCAATTGAAAATTATAAAAAGTCATTAAGCTTAGATTCTGGAAACCGACGTGCGAAGGAACAATTAAAAAAATTAGAGAAAAAAGAATAATGGACAAAGATCTAAAATACCCCATAGGAAAACCAATCATTCCACCAAACATAACACAAGTGCTAATTGCTGAATGGATTCATATAATTGAAAATTTTCCTAATCACCTTGAAAATTTGGTGAAGTGTTTATCTGAAAATCAGCTAAATACAACTTACAGAGAACAAGGATGGACCATAAAACAAGTAATTCATCATTGTGCAGATAGCCATTTAAATAGTTACATACGCTTTAAATGGGCACTAACTGAAAATGAACCTACCATAGAACCATATTATGAAGATCGTTGGGCCGAACTTTTTGATAGTAAAGATGCCGATATTACAATCTCTTTAAATTTATTAAAATCCCTGCATACAAAATGGGTATATTTGATGAAAGGGCTAACCGAGGTAGAGTTAAATAGGGTATTTATTCATCCTTCTGGTACAAAAATTGTAACACTAAAAGAAAATATTGGAATTTATGCTTGGCATTGCAATCATCATTACGCTCATATTTCAAATTTAGTAACTTCTAAAAAATGGAATTCTTAAATTTAAAAACAACAACTAAAATCTATATATATGAAATCTATGCAACAATGGTATGATGAATATGCAGTTAGCCATCAAAATAAAACAAATCAATCCATACATTACATTTGTGTACCTATTATCTTTTTTAGCATTGTTGGTATGCTCATAAGCATTCCTTCTGACATTTTGCACTCTTTTATATCAAATCCTTTTCTACAAAATTGGGCAACATTAGTGTTAGTGCTTTTAATGATTTTTTACGTACGGCTTTCATTTAACACTTTTGTACGAATGCTTACTTTTTCTATACTTTGCCTTGTTGGCAATTACTTTTTAGGCACCATATTGCCACTATTTTTCACATCACTTGCACTTTTTATAATTGCTTGGATAGGTCAGTTTTATGGACATAAAATTGAGGGTAAAAAACCATCTTTTTTTAAGGATTTACAATTTTTATTAATTGGCCCAGCTTGGGTTTTTGAAAAATTAAGTAAAAAGAAATAATTAAATAAGGTGAAGAAGATTTTACATTTTGTTTTTCTATTAATATCCGTTGCTAATTATGCTCAACAGTTTGAATACGAAGTTTCACCAACTTCAATAAATTCTAAATTTGCTGAACTTGGAGTTACCTATATTAATGATCAGACAATTTTATTTGCTTCATCTCAAAAAAATGCAAATGATATATCCTTTTCCAAGGAAAGAAGAAAGCAAAATAGGCAACTTCATTTAGAAATTTATTTAGCAAATATTACTAATAATGGTGATTTAATTCAGGGAAAAGAATTTAATCTCGAAACTAAAAATATGTTTTTTGAGTCGGATGTTACGTTCTCACCTGATCAAAAAACAATCTATTTTACTTGGAATAATTTCTACAATACCGAAAAGAAAATTGATTCGGCAGAATGGAAAACATTGCGAATTGTGAAAGCTACAATAAATGAAAATCATATTCTAAGTAATATTAAACCTTTACCTTTTAATAGTGAAAATTATTCCGTTAGAAATCCAACTATAAGCAAAGATGGGAAAAAGCTTTATTTTGTTTCAGATATGCCAGGTGGATTTGGTGATACTGATATTTATATGGTAGAAGTTCTTGATAATAACACCTACGGACTTCCTGTAAATTTAGGCAGTGAGATAAACTCAAAAAAATCGGAACTCTTTCCATTTATTGATGAAAATAATATTCTTTATTTTTCATCCTATGGTCATAATAGTATTGGTGGGTTAGATATTTTTAAAAGCGAATTTAGAAATGAAAAATTTGGAAAAAGAGTGCAATTACCAACGCCAATAAACTCAATATATGATGATTTTGCTTTTGTTATTAATAATTCATCCAATTCAGGCTATATTACTTCAAACAGACCTGAATCTCTTGGTGATGTGGATATTTTTAAATTTATTGCTAAAGAAAAAGAATGTATACAACTTTTAAATTACCAAATTGTCAATTCAATTATCAATAAACCAATTAATAATGTAAAAGTATCGCTTTATAAAAATAATAGTTTAGAAATTGATACTACTTTTTTATTAAATGCATCCAACAACGTACCTTTAAATTGCAACACTTACTATAAAATGATCGTTCAACTTGATGATTTTGAACCCTATGAATCTGAATTTAACACGAATGATAAATTTGATTTAAAATTGGAAAAAACAATTTCGTTAATTCCAATTCCATGTAATCAAAATATACTTATTACTATTGTTGACGCTTACTCTAATAATAAAATTTCAAATGTTGAATTAACGCTTATTTCTTCTTTAAATTCTCAAGAAAAAAGTATTTCCGATCTAAACGGAATGTCAAAACTACTGGTCAATTGTAATTCAACATATAATATCAAAGTTTTTTTCAAAAATTATGAACCCACTCAAGTTGAATTTAAAACAGATGATAAAAAGAATAGTCTCATAGCAAAAACAATTTTATTAACTCCAATTAAATGTGTAGGAGAGTTGGCTATTACAGTAGTTGATAATATAACGAATCTAAAAATTAGTAATGCTTCAATTTCTTTATTAAAATCTAACATTCCTGTCGATTCAAGATTGACAAATTTAATGGAATTGACCAAATTTAATATTGAGTGTTCTTCTAATTATAAAGTTTTAATCGCTGCCGATAATTATGAAACTCAAGAATTTACAATTACAACTGATGCTAGTAATGAAAAAATATTGGCTAAAACAATTTCATTAAATCCAATTAAATGTGAACAAGAATTGATAATTACAGTTATCGATGATAGTACAAAACAAAGAATTAATAATGCTAAAATTTCTTTATTAAAATCTAATACTCCTGTCGATTCAAGATTGACAAATTTGATAGAATTGACCAAATTTAATATTGAATGTTCGGCTAGTTATAAAATTATAGTTACCAGTACTAATTTTGAACCTCAAGAATTTACCTTTACCACAGACAATATCCATAATTCAATTTTGGAAAAAATGGTTGTATTAACTCCAATAAGATGTAAACAAGATATTGTAGTAAATGTAATAGATGCCATTTCAAAAACTAAAATTAAAAATGCTATTGTCACACTAAACCCATCCAAAACTACTAATGAATTTAAAGAGTCAAACACAGATGGAATAGTAACATTTACCGTTGAATGTGACAAAGAATATAGTATTACAGTTGAGGCACCTAATTTTGAGGTGAAAGAAATAACAGTTTCCACTAATAACTCTAATAATAAAAAATTGGAAAAAAATGTGTTACTTTCAGCGATGACTTGCCTCCAAAGTATTTCAGGTATTGCAATTGATAGCATAACTAAATTACCAATTAATGATGTTCAATTAACACTAATTAAAAACAATCTTATAATTTCTAAAACTAAATCAATTCAAGGTGCATTTAATCTAAAATTAGAATGTAATACTAGTTATACCATTGAAGGTTCAAAAGTTGGGTATGGTTCTGAGAAAATTGAAATTTTAACATCAAACGTAAATGATGAAATTATAAGAAAACAACTTTTATTTGAGGCTGTTGAAGAATTTTCAATAGTATCTAATCTTAAAATGATTAAAACTAACCCAATTTATTTTGAATTAGATAAATCTGAAATTACACTACAGGCAGCAATTGAATTGGACAAAGTAGTTAGCATATTAAATAATTACCCTACCATTATTATTGAAGTTAGATCACATACCGATAGCCGAGCAACTGATAGTTATAATATGACATTATCCAATGACAGAGCAAAATCTATAATCAATTATATTATTTCAAAAGGAATTGATGCTGCAAGAATATCTGGTATTGGGCTTGGTGAAACTCAACTTATCAATAAATGCTCTAATGGCGTTCCTTGTACCACCATAGAGCATGAAAAAAATAGACGTACAGAATTTGTTGTGATAAAAAATTAATGATATGAAACCTGAAATTACCTTTGAAGAATTTAACAAACTTGATTTGCGAATTGGAACTATAATTGAAGTAAATGATTTTCCAAATGCTAGAAAACTGTCTTATCAATTAACTATAGATTTTGGTGGATTAGGAATTAAAAAATCCAGTGCCCAAATAACCCATTTATATACCAAAGATCAATTATTGAACAAACAAATAATTGCAGTTGTTAATTTTCAGAAAAAACAAATTGCAAATTTCTTCAGCGAGTGTTTAGTTTTAGGGATTGAAAATAAAGACCAACAAATTGTTCTTTTACAAACATCAAAATCAAACTTAATCAATGGTGTACAAGTACGATAATTAAATTAAAATTTATAAAATTTGTCGTACACATCTTTTTTACAAGGTAGAACTATTTTAAAAAAAGGATCTAAATAAATTTGATTGTCCGTAATTACCCATAATTAATAAAAAAGCGTTATATTTGATAAAAAAAACGATGAATTTATTCAGTTTTACAGCAAATTTTGGGAGCGAGGAATCTTGTAGGCTTCATTTTAAAGAAGAAAGAGACAAAA
>NZ_JAUYUD010000016.1 GCF_030692605.1 Lutibacter sp. | reverse complement strand
TTTTGTGCAGTAAAACGAAACAAAAAATGTATCGAGAACCGTTTTTAACTATCATTTTTCTGTTCTCGATACAATTTTCTATCGAAAATCACTCGAAGTGACGAAAAATCATCGTTAAAAATTAATTGCACCCAACGCGTTTTAAATAGAAAATTTTTAATTTTTCTTATTTAGTATTTTCAAAGTTTATGACCTATTCCCTAGTCACTCTTATTTTCCTACTTTTGGATTTCAGATTTATAAATCAAAAATTGAGCAACAATATAAGTTAACATAATTAATACAGCAAAAATTGCTGTTGAACTATAGAATTTATTAATTGCTAGAATAGAATCGGAACTAATAAAAATAATAGCACCAACAAACATTAATAAGGATTTATTTGATTTTGTGTTTAAATAATCTAACATAGAAACCACTCCAAAAGTTGAAATAGTAATTCCATAAATTAGAACAGGAATTAGCATTTCATCCAAATAATTTTTCAAGAAAAATAGTAAAAATAGCAATAGTATTAAAAATGGTAATACAGAAAAAATTATATTTAAAACTGAAGTTTTATGAAGCCTGTTACTTACAATTTTTATAAAAAATAAGTGCGCTATTAGAAAAGAAACGAGTCCGATTGTAAAATACAATTCGCCATTAAACATTAAAAACACATCGCCTAAAAAAGAAAAAATCAATGCTAGAACATATATTTTATTAATTTCTGAAACTGAAACCAAATATAAAGTTACTAACGATAATAATATTAAAGGTTTAAACACAATAACCAAACTTGGAATTTTAAACATTATCCCAATTATATCAACCGCTGCAACAATAATAAACAGCGCCAATGCAATTTTTTGTTTTGTCATTTTCTACTCATTTATAAGTAGGCAAAATACAGCTTTTATTTAACTTTTTTAAGAGTGGCTGAATTCCATTAATCAAACTTTCTTGCATTACTTTAGAAGTTTCTTTATGACATTGCAAACAAGCACCAACTAACAACAATTGTTTTTGCTCTTTTACCGTAAATGGTCTAAAATCTGTTCGAGTTGAATTAATAACATCTTTTTTAACATTTTTCAAAAATGGTATCCAAGCATCTTCAGGCAAATTGTCATTAGAATTTAAAGCATATTCTGGAACAAAATTCCATTTTCCAAATCCCTTTTTAATATCGAATGTAAGATTTCCAGCCCCAAAGCCCAAGGCTTCGGAATTGGCATGACAGGATTTGCAATCTCTCACTTTTTTAGTTGTGGTATGGGGAGAATTAAGTGCAAACAATCTATGAAAAGTAACCTCTTCACCTATTTCTTTTCCAGCATAACTTCCTTTATCAATAGTTAATATCATACCCGGAATGGCAGGTTTTATTTCCTTTTTTCCATTATTTTCCATAACTCCCATTGCAGGTAACATGGAAGAAAATTCGGCAACATATTCTTTCCATTGACCCTTTCCATATTTTTTATCTAACAAATCAAACGCTCTTGGTTCATTTTTATCAAACTGATTATGGCAACCAATACACTTTGAAGTCCAACTAGAATGACACATAGAACAACTCACATTTTTATGCACATTATCTCTAGAACAAATTTGAGATTGAGGTTTTATAACTCTTGGAATTTTATCTTTTTTACCAATTAAATAAGCCGTACCAGTAGAATCTATATAGGTATTTACTAATGGATGACCACTCTTTTTAACTTTCAGTATTTTTTTATTGGTATGGGAATAATTACGATGTAGAAAAACCAATAAACTTTCTTTATCTAAGTCTTTATATGTTAGCGTGTTAGGTTTGTTTTTATAATGACAATCTGAACATGTAATTTTAACAGCTGTATCTTGCCTTAAATGTATTTTACCATCACCCATAACTTCGTGCGATGTATGACAATCTACACACAACATCCCTTTTTTATGATGTACATCTTCTCCATTATATTTATAAACCCGTTGATCTTCAAATACTTTATATTCCGAACTTTTTAATTGTGCAATATCCTTTTTTTTGAAAGTAGTTTCTTGCCAACCCTCGTAATTTGTAGAAATTCTACTAGACCTGCTGTGGCAACCAAAACAGTGTTCATTTTTAACAAAAATATCTGTTGAAGGATGGAATTTTGGTAAAATCTTTTTATTTGAACTTAAGTATTTTTGTAAATCTTGTTTAGCATCTTCAGAATAATTTAAATGACAAGCATTACAACCTCCTCCTCTACTTAATTGATTAATAGCGCCATACTCTGTTTTTTCAACACCTAAATGACAATTGGCGCACATATCTCTTAAATGCTTATCTGCTGCCGAATATTTTACATCCTTAATATGGTATTTTTCATAAGGTGACTTGGATTCTCCAAAAATATATTTATTAACAGCAATTAAACCACTATTTGTGGTCATTAATGAGTTTGTGATTTTTTTTAACTCTTCTGAATGACATTTACCACAAGTGTCTTTTACATCACTCAAATTTCCAGGTATTCTAACCATATTACTATGAGATTCCACTTTATCCATAGATTTTCCATCACCTAAATGGCAACTTACACAACCAATAAGTTCTGGATTATGGTATTCAGAATCGCCCGTAGTACCAATATGACATTGTAAGCAAGATTCTTTTGCAGTTCTCTCAACTTTCACAGAATCATATTCATCAATAACATTTAAAAAATTACTTTCATTTAATAAATAAAAAACGAAGATAATAGCTATAAAAATAACCCCAAAAATATACCAAAGCCTTTTATATTTCATTTAAATAATTTTAAAAACAAATTTACATGAAATAAAATGTTAATAATAATTGAGTTCTAAAAATATATTTTTTTTATAACCCGTTTTTAAACAGAATTTTACGCAGACTATGTTACTTAAGTCACTTATTTACTTAGGCTTAACAACTCTTAAATGTAACGATTGTTACTCTTTTTACAGCAATAAATGACTTTTATCATACATTAAACTTCCCACAGTAAATACCTTTACGCCAGAAATTAATACTTAAACTTATGACTACTTCAAGAAGAAAATTTATAAAAATTTCTGCTTTGGGTTTAGGAGGTGTAGCCGCAACAACAACAGCATTAAATCTTTTTGGTGCAAGTTCTTATTTAGATGAATTGGTAAGAAAAAATGTTGCTGAAACCTTTAAAAGAACTGCCACCTATTGTGAAGTTTGCTTTTGGAAATGTGCTGCTTGGGCCTATACAAATGAAAAAGGAGAGATAAAAAAAATAATTGGAAATGATGATGATTCTCATTGCTATGGAAGACTTTGCCCTAGAGGTACTGGTGGTGTAGGTATGTATAACGATGAAGATCGTTTAAAAACTCCATTAATCCGAAAAACCGTTAATGGTGAAGAAACTTTTGTAGAGGCAACGTGGGATGAAGCTCTTGATTTAATTGCTTCTAAGTTTAAAACCATAAAAGAAACTCATGGTGCTGAATCTATAGCTTTATTAAAGCACGGATCGCCAGGAAAACATTTAGAACACCTTTTAAACGCTATTGGTTCCGATACTATTGGTGAGCCAGCTTACGCTCAGTGTAGAGGACCAAGAGAAACTGGTTTTAAACTAACTTTTGGAACTTGGGTAGGTTCTCCAGAACCAACAGATATTAGAGATACTAAGTGTTTGGTATTAATAGGATCTCATATTGGAGAAAATATGCACAACTCGCAAGTACAAGAGATGTCTGATGCTATTGATAACGGTGCAACAATTATAACTGTCGATCCTCGTTTTTCAACCGCAGCAAGTAAATCTCAACATTGGTTACCAATTAAGCCAGGAACTGACATTGCTTTAATGTTGGCTTGGATGAATGTTCTAATTGAAGAAAACCTTTATGATAAAGAATATATTGAAAAATATGCTATTGGTTTTGATGAATTAAAAGACCACGTAAGTACTTTTACTCCAGAATGGGCTTATAGTATTACCACAATAAAACCTGAAGAAATTAGACGTACAGCAAGAGCAATGGCTTACGCTTCTCCTGCAACAATTATTCATCCAGGCAGACACGTTGTGTGGTATGGAGATGATACTCAAAGAGCAAGAGCCATGGCAATTTTAAATGCCTTATTAGGTTCTTGGGGACGAAGAGGTGGATTCTACTTTAAAGAAAGTTTAAAACTTCCTAGTTTCCCACACCCCGAATATCCAAAACCAAAATGGACTTGGAAAGAAGTTAGTGCTAAATATCCTTTGGCAGAAATGGGAGTTACTAACGAAATTATTCGTGCATCAATCCCAGGTGAAAATAGTGAATATCCTGTTAAAGCTTGGCTAGTTGCTGGTACCAATTTAACCAAAGCAATTCCTAATAAAAAGCTATTAGAACAAGCGATTGAATCTTTAGACTTTATGGTAGTAATTGACACTATGCCAATGGACGTTACAGGATATGCCGATGTTGTGTTACCTGAATGTACTTACCTTGAAAGATATGATGAAATTCGTTCAGCAACTAATAGAGAGCCATCAATTGCAATTAGAATTCCAGCTGTAGCACCAAAATACGATTCAAAACCAGCTTGGTGGATTGCTAAACAAATTGGTGAGAGAATGGGAGTAGGCGATCAATTTGCGTACGATGATTATAAAGAAGTATTAGAATACCAATTAAAAGAATTAGGAACTTCTTTTGAAGAATTAGAACAAATTGGTGTTAAAAATTATCCGCGTAAATCTGGTCCATTATACTTAAATGAAAATGAACTATATTCATTTACAACTTCAAGTGGCAAAATTGAATTGTATTCTCAAGAATTAAAAGATTTAGGATTTGATCCAATGCCTATATTTACAAAACACCCTGAGCCAGAACAAGGTTATTACAGATTAAACTACGGTAGGGCTCCAATGCATACTTTTAGTAGAACTGCAAATAATCCGAATTTAAACGACTTAATGGATGAAAATAATCTTTGGGTTAATCCAAAAGTAGCACGTATAATAGGTTTAAAAACTGGTCAAGAAGTTTGGTTAAAAAACCAAGATGAAGTTTTATCATCATTCCCAATAAAAGTTAGAATTACAGAAAGAACTGGTTTTGATGCTGTTTATATGGTTCACGGTTTTGGACACCAAAACAAAAAACTAAGTCGTGCTAATGGTAGAGGAATTAATGATACAGAACTAATTTCAAAAGTTGCAATAGACCCAATAATGGGTGGAACAGGAATGCGTGGAAACTTTGTTACCATATTAACTGAAAACCCACATAAAACAATTTAGATATGAGATATGCAATGGTAATAGACACATTAAAATGTGTTGGATGTAGTGATTGCGTTGTAGCTTGTCAAACTGAAAACAATGTTCCAATTGGATATTGTAGAGATTGGATAACTGAAGTAGTAAATGGCGCATATCCAAATGTGGAATTAGAATTAAAATCAGAACGATGTAATCATTGTGATACTGCACCTTGTGTAAGATGTTGCCCAACTGGTGCGAGCCATATAGTTGACGGAGGCATTGTTTTAGTAACTGGTAATGATTGTATTGGATGTGGTGCTTGTATTGAATCTTGCCCATACGATGCTCGTTTTCAACACCCAGATGGTTATGTCGATAAATGTACATTTTGCCACCACAGATTAAAAGATGGTCAATTACCAGCTTGTGTATCTGTGTGTCCAACAAAATGTATGTATTTTGGCGATTTAGACAATCCAAACAGTGAAGTTTCACAATTATTAAAAAACAGAAAACATAAAACGTTAGCTCCAGAAGCTGGTACTAACCCACACGTTTTTTATTTAATTTAAATTAAAAAATTATGCAAGAAGAATTATTTATAAGCGGCAGAAATATACCAAATATAGATCCTTATTTACAAGTTTGGCACTGGCCTATTTCAGTTTACTTATTTGTAGGTGGTTTGGCAGCAGGGCTATTATTTTTTGCTGCGATAGTAACAGTAATGGGAAAAGCAGATGTTTACAAAGCTGCAGTTAAAAATGCAGTAATTATTGCTCCAATAGCATTAACTTTAGGGTTAATGGCCTTATTGTACGACTTAACTCACAAAATTTGGTTTTGGAAATTGTATACCACAGTTAGAATAGAATCTCCAATGTCTTGGGGAGCATGGGTGCTAATGTTTGTTACTCCACTATCTTTCTTATGGGTTTTTAGTTATTATTCTGATATTTTTGAAAAATTTGAAGGTAAATATAAATTTCTGGAAAAATTTAAGTTTTTAGATACTTTTGAAAAGTTCCTAATTAAAAATAGATTGTATATGGCGTATGCTTTAATACCACTTACAATTGTTTTAGGAATTTATACAGGTATTTTACTATCAGCATTTAACGCAAGACCACTTTGGAATAATGCAATTTTAGGTCCGTTATTTTTAACCTCTGGGTTATCAACAGCGGCTGCAACTATTATTTTATTCGCAAAATCAAAAAAAGAAAAACACTTCTTTAGTAAAATTGATATCTATTTAATAATTATTGAATTAGGTTTAATAACACATATGATAATGGGCTTTTATGCCGGATCTCAAGTACAATTAGAAGCGGTTCAATTATTAGTTGGTGGAGATTTTACATTAATGTTTTTTGGATTTGTTGTAATCTTAGGTTTAATTATACCTTTAATAATGGAAATTGCCGAATATATTGGTTATAAAATACCTGCAGCTATTCCAGCACTCTTAGTTATTATGGGCGGTCTAATTTTTAGATTTGTAATGGTTGAAGCTGGACAATTAACTAGATACCTATATTAAAATTAAAAATATCAAGATGAAAATTAAAACTCAAACAAACAGACATATATATTGGAATCCATATTTTGGAGGTTTCCTTTTAGGTATTCTAATTATATTCACTTTTTACATTACTGGTAGAGGCTTAGGCGCAAGTGGTGCAATGAAAAGTAGTGTTGTAACTATTGTAGATGCCGTAACACATTCACATGCGGCTGATAATGCCTATTACAAACAATTTATAAGTGAAGATAAATCCTCTATGAATAACTGGTTAGTATTTGAAACTTTAGGCGTTTTAATTGGAGCATTTATATCTGGTGGACTTAGTGGACGTATAGGTTGGAGAGTGCAACATTCTCCAAAAATAACTTCAAAAAGAAGATTGGCTTTTGCTCTTGGTGGTGGAGTTTTATTTGGGTTAGGAGCTCAAATAGCTCGCGGCTGTACAAGTGGAGCAGCACTCAGTGGTATGGCAGTACTTTCAACAGGTGGTTTTATTACTATGCTTGCTATTTTTGGTACTGGATTTTTAGTGGCTTACTTTTTTAGAAAAAATTGGATTTAATTAAATAAAAAATAAAAATTATGGGACCTTTAATTCCTAACGGTATAATTCCAGCAGATTGGGATAGTATAATTGCCATTTTAATTGGTTTAGTTTTTGGGTTTGTATTAGAAGCTTCTGGTTTCTCATCATCTAGAAAACTTGCCGGAGTATTTTACGGATACGATTTTGCAGTATTAAAAGTATTTTTTACTGCTGCATTAGTTGCACTAATAGGTTTATATTATATGGATTATCTTGGTTATGCTGATATAAACTTAATGTATGTCCACCCAACTTATTTATGGGGCGCAATAATTGGGGGTGCTATTATGGGTGTTGGTTTTGTTGCTGGTGGTTTTTGTCCAGGAACAAGTATATGTGCAGTTGCCATAGGTAAAGTTGATGCAATAGTTTATGTCATAGGCATTATGATTGGTGTACTAATTTTCTCGGAACTTTTCTTTCTGTTCCAGCCACTATATGAAGGTTCATTTATGGGTAATATAACTTTAATGGATTCATTTGGTATTAATCCATATTGGTTTATCTTCATATTTACCATTTTAGCAATTGGTATTTTTGCACTATCAGATAAAATAAGATCAAAAGTTAAAAAAGTATTTTATTAATATAATAATTCACGTAACATGGTTAAGAAAAAAGTAGCAAAATTTTTAGCTTTAAGATATAAAATTCTAGCTTTAATTTTTATAATACTAGCAGGTGGTTTAGTATTATTGCCAAAGTATAAAAAACATGAAGGAATAAAACCTGAGGAATTATTAAATAATGTAATAAATCCTGAAAGATATATTTCAACAGATGCCTTAGCGCATAAAATAATTTCTAAAGATCCTTCAATTCTTTTAGTAGATGTTAGATCTGAAGAAGATTACAACAATTACACAATTTCAAATGCTTTAAATATTCCTTTCAGCAAATTACTAAATGAAGAAAATGAAATATATCTAAATCAAGATCAATATGATTTAGTATTTTTCTCCAATGATAATTTTTAT
Source organism: Lutibacter sp. (assembly GCF_030692605.1). Lineage (GTDB taxonomy): Bacteria > Bacteroidota > Bacteroidia > Flavobacteriales > Flavobacteriaceae > Lutibacter. The sequence goes on along the minus strand of NZ_JAUYUD010000016.1, from coordinate 11,272 downwards.
GCAGATCAAGCTTGGATTTTATGCAACAGACTAGGTTATAAAAACATAAAAGTTTTAGAAGGTGGTATTAACCAATGGTTTTTAACTATTCTCAATCCGCCTGTTCCAACTGAAAATATGGCAGCAATAGATTTTGAGCAATATAACTTTAGAAAAGCTGCCAGTATGCACTTTGGTGTTGCATACCCAGAACAAACAAAAGAGGTTAAAGAGCCTGAGGTAAAAGCAGTTCCTAAAAAAGTTGTTACAATAGAGAAAAAAAAGGAAGTACCTACAGAAGGTGGTTGTTAATTAAAAACTTTTTAAAAGAAGATTCATGAAAGAATTAGAAAAAACCAAAAGAATATCTATTGCAACTACATTATTTATTTTAGTTGTTTTAATTGGTGTTTTATCATTTAAAAGACCCAAAAACTTGTATTCATTTAATACAGTAGAAACTTTAGAAAAAATAGGTGCTGAAAATTTATTTGTAACATTAGAAGATATAAATAATCCAGACTTTGTTTTAGTTGATGTTAGAAAAAATTATAATTTTGATAGAGGTCATCTTGAAAACGCAATTAATATAAATAGTGCGGCTATTTTAGATGATGAAAATATTGACATATTTAAAGAACTTCAAAATACAAACAAAACGGTAGTCTTATATGGTAAAGATCCTGAACAAGCAATTGCTCCTTATATGATTTTGTATCAATTAGGATATACTAACTTAAAGGTTTTACCCGTTGAAAATAGTTACAATCAAAATAAGTTAATTACTAAAACTGTTGAAGTAGAAAAATATGCAAATGACATTAATGGATTTATTGCAGAATCTATTAAAAAATCAGCGGTAGTAAAAAAACCTAAAGTAGAGGTTAAACCTCAACCTAAAAAGGTAATTACTATTGAAAAGAAAAAGGCAGCTCCTACAGAAGGAGGCTGTTAATTTGATTAAAAAAGGCTGTTAAAAAAAATAGACTATACCCAAAAATGTTAAATTAATTTTAAATTAATTTTATAATGAGCCCGATATTTTATCGGGCTCATTCCTTTTAAATTTAGTTTAATTCTCTAGTTATTATAATCGTTTATAAATTCTTTAATTTTTAATTTTAATTGAGTTATTGATTTAACTTTTTCAGGTTAAAAGACCACTAAATAAATTCTATTTTATAAAGTATCTCAATAAAACATCCTTTTTTTTATAAATAATCCAAAAATTACTATTTTAAAAAAGGTTTTATTCCATATTTCCTAATTCTACACCAAAATTAAACATCTAAAAAGTAAAATTTACATATGTTTTTTTATACTAACATACTGTATTAATGCTACTTACATATGTAACTATTGTTACTGTAAAGAACAAATATATATTGTATTTGACGTGACAAATGTCATACAAATACATTCACTCCACAATTAATTTTGTAGTATATATTAAAACAATAAACAATTTAAAATTAAACATATTATGAAAAAAATCACATCCTATTTTGTATTGCTTTTTATGGTAACAACTTTATTAAGTGGCTTAAAAAGTACCGCACAAAATAACATAAACACTCCTGAATCTGAGTTTGAATTGTTAGTTCAATATTTAGAAGAAAATGGAAATTACATCAATACCGACGCGCCTTCAATGATAAATGCAACTGAAATTAAGGAAAATTTAAAAAATCCAAAATATTTAATCATTGATATAAGAAAAGACACAGACTATGAAAAGGGCTTTATCAAAGGAGCCGTTAATGTAAAAGCCGAAGAATTAATTAAATATTTTGACAAGAAAATTAAACCGGTCAATTACGATAAAATTGCCATCGTATGCTATTCTGGCCAATCAGCATCTTATTTTAGTGCTGTTTTAAGAATTATGGGTTACAACAATGTGTATACCTTAAAATGGGGTATGAGTTCTTGGGGCAAAAGTTTTGCACAAAATATTTGGACTAAAAACACTTCCAGCGCTTTTGCAGGTAGTCTAGAAACCAAATCAAACCCAATGCCTACTAAAGGATATACTCCAGTACTGGCAACTGGTAAAACCGACGCAAAAGAAATTCTTAAAGCAAGGGCAGAAATGGCTATCGCAACCGTTTACAAAGATTTTATTACCAAGTCTGAAGATGTTTTTGCAAATCCCAGCAATTATTATATCGTAAATTATTGGAATGAAGAAATGTATAACAATGGACACATTCCTGGTTCTGTACGTTACGACCCAAAAAAAGCTTTTAACTTGGCAAACGATTTAACCACTTTGCCAAAGGACAAGAAAATTATTGTTTGGTGCGCAACTGGTCAAACTTCAGCTTACATAACTGCTTATTTACATATGTTAGGATACAATGTCGGAAACTTGGCATATGGTGCCAACGGATTTATGAACAGTGTATTGGTAACAAAAGGTGAAGGCTGGAATGCTTTCACACCAAAAGAAATTAATGAATTCTCGGTGGCAACTAAAGAAGTGGCAGCTCCAGGTTGTGACTAATAATAAAACTCTTAAATAAGGGGATTACTCAATTTAAAAACAATAAATTAATTTAAAATTAAAAAAAATGAAAAAATTATCACGATTATTTATCGGACTTTTTATAATACCGATGTTCTTATTAACTTCTTGTGACAGAGGAGATGACATAATTGTTAATAGCACACCCAAATTTGCCGTCCTGAAAGATTATATGGTGGCCAATAGTCTTGATTTAGACAAAATTTTAACCTCCACAGACAACATTTCTTTCATTTTAGATGCTCCGGCAGCTGCTGGAGATGTTACAGCATTTTTAAACACCTATTACATTATGGACGTAAGAGCTGTCGCAGATTTTGCAACAGGTAGGGTTGCAGGCGCCAAAAACGTTGCCTTTGCCAATATTTTAACCGATGCAACTGCGGCTAAAGCTGCAGGAAACACTAAAGATATTTTAGTGATATGCTATACAGGTCAAACTGCTACTTATGCAACTGCTTTACTTCGTTTATACGGATTTAAAAACACCAGAGCATTAAAATGGGGAATGTCTGGTTGGAACCCAACTTTTGATAAATATACCGCCAATATTGGAAATCTCGTTCAAGGAAACGCCAACTGGACTAACGTTGCAACGCCTCCAACACCTCCATCTTTTGAAGTGCCAACTCTTTCAAGCACTGCAAGTGACGGATTAGCCATTTTAAAACAACGCGTGGAAGCAGTGGTTGCTGAAGGCACCAAAACTGTTACGCCAGCTGCGGTAGTTGCCTCACCATCTACCTATTATCTTAACAATTACAAAAGCGCCGTTGATTATGCAGGTTATGGACACTTTACCACTTCATACAGAATTCAACCAATAACATTGGCTTTAAACAATCATTTAAACATCAATTCATCGCCAACAGCCAAAGTAGTTAACTATTGCTACACCGGCCAAACATCTGGAGTTGTCACAGCGTTTTTAAGAGTAATGGGATATGATGCTTATTCAATGAATTTCGGAATGAACGGTTTATGGAATGAAAATCCTTCCTGGCCAGCACCACCACTAGGAAACAAATGGGTAGCTTCTAGAATTAAATCTTACCCTACAGTAACCAATTAATAACTTTTATGGAAAGAAGTTTTAAAAAAATCAAAAAACTTCTTTCTCTTAAATAAAATATCTACTTATGAAAAATAAATTAATGTTATTATTGGCGTTCCTATTCATTTTCCAGGCAAACCAAGTTTTTGCGCAAGGATGTGATGAAGGTGATGATAAGGCCAAAGAGGAAAATACCGAAGCAAAAGCAGAAGAACCAAAAATTAAAGTTTTTGGATTTTTACAAGCACAATACGACTATGATGTGTTTAGTGATGCCAATACCTTTAAATTTAAAAGAGCAAGAGTTGGTGTCACCGGAGCTGTGACAAAAGACTTCACCTACTATATGGTGTTGGAAACTGCACCGTTGTTAAGCGCTAATGGAAGTGTTTACTTATTGGATGCGTTTATTACTTATCACAACAGCGATTGGGTTAAATTGTCTTTAGGACAATTTAAACAACCTTTCGGTTTAGAAGTAAATACTGCATGTAATGGTTTAACTACAATTGAAAGATCGATGATTTCGGATCAATTAGTTGCTCCTCAACGCGATTTAGGCTTAATGTGGTTAGGCGGCAATAAAGACACCAAATTACGATATGCCATTGCTTTACAAAACGGAAGTGGCATAAGCACCGTAGACAACAATAAGAAAAAAGATGTAAGTGGTAGAATTTCTTACAAACCATTTGATTTCTTAACCGTGGGTGGAAGCTACCGTTATGGATTTCCAACCAACAATGATGACAACAGAACCACTTATGGCGCAGATGCAGAAGTAAAATACAAAAACTTTAAACTTGTTGGAGAATATATTTATGACGAAGGCTCTTATAACGCTGCAGTTAGCGGAGGTTGCGGGGGTGCACCATCTACCTTAGGACCAAGAAGACAAGGTGCTTATGTTACTGCGTCCTATCTAACTAAATGGAACATTGAACCTGTTTATAAATATGAATATTTTGACACTTGTTTGGATTATTCAAAGAATATGAATGAAATAGTTACCATGGGTGTAAATTATTATATCAATAGCGCCACTCGTTTACAGCTTAACTACCAATACAAAGTTGAATCTTATGAAATTGACAACGACGCCTTCTTAGTTCAATTGCAAGTTAAGTTCTAATTTATTATATAGTTGTTTTAATTTAAAAAACTCCTGATTTAAATCAGGAGTTTTTTTATTTATATTCATTATTTTTGCTGAATACTTCATTTATAACTTATTATTATGAACACAGACAAGGTAGTGTTAAGAGAGAAATTAAATGATTATTTTGTTACTATTTTTGAAAAAGAATTAATAGATGAAATTGTTAATGTTGGAATATTTCGTTCCATAAAAAATGGTGAAATGTTAATAGATATTGGTGATCAAATGACCCATGTACCACTAATAATTAATGGAGCCATAAAAATAATTAGAGAAGATAATAACGGTGAAGAAATTGCCCTATACTTTTTAGAAAAGGGAGATACCTGTGCTATTTCATTTGTAAATTGTATCAACAGGAGTAGTAGCATGTTTAGAGGTGTGGCTGAAATAGAAACAGAAGGTATATTTGTTCCTGTTGAAATGATCGATCAATGGTTAATAAAGTACAAAACTTGGCGACACTTTATTATAGATAGTTACCATTTGCGACTTATTGAAATGGTTGATTCTATTGATAGTTTGGCATTTATGCAATTAGATGAAAGACTTCATAAATACCTAGTTGAAAAAGTTAAGGTTATGAAATCAAACATATTAACTATCACTCATCAAGAAATTGCAGATGACATTAACACATCACGTGTGGTAGTTTCAAGGTTACTAAAAAAATTAGAAAACGAAGAAAAAATTAAGATTAGAAGAAATAGAATTATTATTGATAATTTATTAAATTAATTATTCTAAGAGTTCCAAATAATCATTCTCAGAAATAATAGAAACATTTAAACTTTCTGCCTTTACTTTTTTAGCAGGCCCCATATTTTCACCAGCAATTAAATAAGATGTATTTTTAGATATAGAACTTGAAACTTTACCTCCATTATCTTCAATTGATTTTTTTAAATCGTTGCGCTCAAAATGTTTGAAAACGCCAGTTATAACAATTTTTTTATTTCGTAATTTATCCGACCTTAACTCTAAAATAGATTTTTCAAATAAAGGGTTTCTTGTAACTTTCTCAATTTGTTGCCAAGAATTTCTTACTTTCTGTTTTAAATATACTGTCTCTGATTTCTTATTAGAATTTGCAAATTCCATTAAATTTATAAATACCCTCCCACACACATATGCATCATCTAAAGCGTTATGATATTTTTTTTGATTTACTTTAAAATACTTAGCAATTGTACTTAATTTGTGATTTTCAATTTTTAAATAGGATCTTGATAAACTTAAGGTGCAGTGAATATCATAAGCTGGTTGTTCAATATTATATATTTCTAATGAATGGTTCAGAACAGAAACATCAAAACTATGATTATGAGCAACAACTATTTTATTATTGAAAAAATGTTTAATCTCATTCCAGATTTCTGGAAACTCTCGTTCGTTAATTATATCTTCTATAGATATCCCATGTACATTTGTAGTAAAAGGATTAAAATACAATTCTTTAGGTTTTATAAGTGAATAATATTCGTTGACTACATTTCCATCTTCAAATTCAACAATTCCAATTGAACAAGGGTTTTTGCCGTTTGCTGTTTCAAAATCAAAGGCAACAAAATTTTTTATCATAGCAATTCATTTAAAAAATGTTCTTCTGAAATAACTTTAATTCCTAATTCTTCAGCTTTTATTTTTTTTGCTGGCCCCATTTTATCACCAGCAATTAAATAAGAAGTATTCTTTGACAGTGAAGTTGAATTTTTACCCCCATTTTCTTCAATTAGTCTTTTAAGTTCATTTCTATCTAAAGAAAAAGTACCAGAAACAACAAATGATTTTCCCGCCAACTTATTTGTCTCATTTTCCTTTTGCAATATCTCAAACTTCAATCCTGAATTTCTCAATCTTTGAATTATTTCAATATTACTTTTCTGTTGAAAAAAGTTAACCACACTTTCACCAATTCTTTCACCAATTTCATCTACAGTAATCAACTCTTCAAAAGTTGCATCCATTAAATTATCAATAGATTTAAAATGTTTAGCCAGTTTTTTCGCCACTGTTTCTCCTACATATCGAATACCTAATGCAAACAATACTTTTTCAAATGGAATATTTTTAGAATTTTGTATACCATTTATAATATTTTTAGCACCTTGCCCTCTTATTCCTATAATTTTTCTGTTCGAAATTTTTAAAATAACAGCATCAAAATTTTTATACTTATTAGTTAAATTTTCAAAATCCTTTAATTCATCAATAAAATTAATTTTCTCTGATAAGGCTACTAATTCTTCAAATGCATCATTAAAAAACCCTTTATTCAAAGAATCATCATAATAACTCAAAAACAAAAACTCTTCTAAAGAAACGAAATTACTAAAAAAAGGAAATCTAAAATATTGAGAACATCTATATAAACTAAATCTTTCTTCAAATTTTGATTTAAATTTTTGAAATGCCAAACTATCTTTTTTATCCAAATAATCTATTTCTAAATCTAGAACATCATCAATTTTATTAATTTTCATTGAAATAATTTCAGCTAAACTTTTAGAAATATTTCCATAACCCAATGCAAAAATGGCATTGACTAATTGGATTTGTAAACAATTATTTTTCTTTATTCCACCAAACTCACTTTCATATGCTTTCTCTTGATTTACAATTTTATCATATTTTAAATCATAAAGATCTGAATAATTATGAATCAATCCATTCCAGTATAACAACTCAATAGTTTCAGCTCCAATTCCATCAATATTCATTGCTTTTCTGCTAATAAAATGCTGAATTCTTCCTGTTATTTGAGTGGGACAACCATATTCATTCGGACAATAATGTTTGGCATCTCCTTCTGTTCTAATAAGTTCCGTATTGCAATCTGGACAATTTGTTATATAAACAGTTGGTATTGAGTCAACTGGTCTTTTACTAAAATCAACCCCCACAATTTTGGGAATAATTTCTCCTCCTTTTTCAACAAAAACAGTATCGCCTACCTGAATATCTAGCTTTTCAATTTGATCGGCGTTATGTAGAGACGCCCTTTTAACAACTGTACCAGCCAATTGAACAGGTTCTAAATTAGCAACAGGTGTTATTGCTCCAGTTCTACCAACTTGATACGTTATTTCTTTTAAAATAGTGCTCTCTTGCTCTGTCTTAAATTTATAAGCGATTGCCCAACGTGGTGATTTTGCCGTATAACCCAATTCATCTTGTTGATGTAAGGAATTTACTTTAATTACAATCCCATCTGTTTCATAAGGGAGTTGATGTCTTTTTTTATTCCATATTTCAATAAAATCAAAAATCTCATCAATAGTTTTACACACTTTAAAGGCTTTTGGAATTTTAAAACCAATATTTCGAGCATTTTCTAACGTATTAAAATGAGTTTGACTTTCATTTTTATTGATTATAATATGGTAAAGTAAACAATCTAACGGTCGCTTAGCAACTTCAGAACTATCTTGTAATTTTAAACTTCCACTTGCAGTATTTCGTGGATTACTGTATGGCTCCTCACCTGCTTCAATGCGCTCTTCGTTCATTTTTTGAAATCCATCTAAAGGCAAAATAATTTCCCCTCTAATTTCAAATTCATCAGCAAAATTGGATGTTAAAACCAACGGAATAGATTTTATTGTTTTTATGTTTGCAGTAACATCATCACCCTTAAAACCATCACCACGAGTTACAGCACTTATTAATTTTCCATTTTTATAACTTAAATTAATGGAAGCTCCGTCGTATTTTAATTCACAAGTATATTCAATTTCGTCAGACCCTAATATTTTCTGAATTCTCTTTTCCCAATCTTCAATATCTTCTCTAGAATAGGAATTATCTAAAGAGTACATTCTGTTTTTGTGCTCAACCGTATTAAAGTTTTTTGTAATAGTACCACCAACGCGCTGAGTAGGCGAATTTGCATCAAAAAACTGTGGATTTTCAGTTTCTAATTTCTCTAACTCCTTTAACTTTTTATCAAATTCAAAATCAGAAATAATAGGAGTATCCAAAACGTAATAATTAAAATTATGCCTATGAAGCTCTTCTCTTATTTTATGAATTTGTTGCTCAATATTAATACTCATATTTCTATTATTTCAGGCTAAAATTACGGATAATTTTTTTTATATTTAAGGCTGATTTAGAGGTAATTAAAAAATAAAAAATAAAAAAAGATGTGTAACTAAGGTTACATGTAACATTGACATTTATCATAAATGAACCCAATGAAGTGTGGTAATTTTACGCCATAGTTAGCAAGTAGTTGAAACTTCTTTTAAAAGTTAATTATCAAAAAAAAACTAAAACTAAAATTAATGAAAAAATTACTTATTTTAGGAGCAGGTACCGCCGGAACAATGATGGCTAACCACCTAAGACCGAAATTATATTTAAACGAATGGGATATTACCATTGTTGACCAATACAAAACACATTATTACCAACCTGGTTTTTTGTTTTTACCTTTTGATACTTACACTGAAAATCAGGTAAAAAAGAATGGGAAAAAATTTATGCCTAAAGGTGTAAATTATATTCAAAAGAAAATTGAACAAATATTTCCAGAAGAAAATAAAGTTGAATTAGAAGGTGAAACATTACATTACGATGTTCTAATAATTGCAACTGGGTCTAAAATAGCTCCAGAAGAAACAACCGGTTTACTTGGTCCATTATGGAAAAAAGATATTTTTGATTTTTACACGTTTGAAGGCGCTTTAGCTTTAAGAAATAAATTAAGAGATTGGCAAGGCGGAAAATTGGTTGTACATATTACGGAAATGCCAATTAAATGTCCGGTTGCACCTCTAGAATTTTCGTTTTTAGCAGACTCTTATTTCAGAAAAAAAGGAATGAGAGACAAAGTTGATATTACATATGTTACACCGCTTTCTGGTGCTTTTACAAAACCAACGTGTACTACGGCATTAAATTATCTTTTAAAAGAAAAAGACATAAAAATTGAAATTGATTTTGCTATTGAAAGTGTAGATAATGACAAAAAAGTAATTGTTGATTATGCAGAAAGAGAAATTCCATTCGATTTATTAGTAACTATTCCAACAAATATGGGTGATGAAGTTATTGGAAAATCTGGTTTAGGAGACGATTTAAACTTTATTCCAACCGATCATAATACTCTTCAATCAAAAGACCACGAAAATATTTTTGTGATTGGAGATGCTACAAATGTACCAGCTTCTAAAGCAGGTTCTGTAGCACATTTTCAAGCTGAAACATTAACTGATAATATTCTTTTATATATTGGCGGATATCCACTTAAAAAAGAATTTGATGGACACGCAAATTGTTTTATTGAAACAGGTAATAACAAAGCATTGTTAATTGACTTTAACTATGTTACAGAACCAGTTCATGGGAATTTCCCTTTCGCAAAAATTGGTCCACTTAAATTATTAAAAGAAAGTGTATTCAATCATTGGGGGAAATTAGCCTTTAGATGGATTTATTGGAATATGCTTTTAAAGGGAATTGCTATTCCTTTTGTTTCAAGAAACATGAGTTTTAAAGGAAAAGTATTTGATATAAAACCAGACACAAAATAAAAATTTATAATAACAATAAAAACTAATAACTATGTCAGTAAAAACAATAGCAGGAGTTGAATTAAAAGTATCTGTAGACGGATATTTAGAAGATATGACTCAATGGAATGAAGAAATTGCGAAAGAAATTGCAACCGAATTAGGAATTGAATTAACTCCAAAACATTTTGAAGTATTAAACTATTTACGTGTAAAAACAATTGCTAAAGAAAATTTAACAATCAGAGGAGTTGGTAAATCTGGTATTGTTGATATTAAAGAATTATATGTTCTTTTTCCTAAAGGGCCTTTAAAATTCTCATCAAAAATTGCAGGAATACCTAAACCAACTAGTTGTATCTAATTTAAAAACTTAACAATGGAAAAAATAGAAAAAAAACCTTTAGAAAAAGTTTGTATTATATGTGCTAAAGGAAATTTAGAAGATGTTTATGCAACTTTGGTAATGGCTAATGGTGCAGTAATGGAAGGAATTGAAACCAATGTGTTTTTTACATTTTTTGGCTTGGATGGTATTACTAAAAAAGCAATGAATCACTTACATACAGCAACAACTGGGAACCCAGCAATGCGTATGCCAGGAGGACTTCCATTTCCTACTATGTTGGGTGGATTACCTGGGGTTGAGTCTGCTGTTTCAAGTATGATGCGTAAACAAATGGAAGCTTTAGATATGCCTCCAGTAGATGAATTTTTAGAAATGATCACTGCTGGTGGAGGTACAATTTACGCTTGTAAGCTTGCCATTGATATGTTTAAATTAACTAAAAGTGATTTATCTGAGGAAGTGAAAGATATTATTACTATTGGTCAATTTTATGAATTGTGTGATGGTGACAGAACACAAATTATCTTTACCTAATTAATATTAAATTTAACGCGTTGGGTGCAATTAATTTTTAACGATGATTTTTCGTCACTTCGAGTGATTTTCGATAGAAAATTGTATCGAGAACAGAAAAATGATAGTTAAAAACGGTTCTCGATACATTTTTTGTTTCGTTTTACTGCACAAA
>NZ_JAUYUD010000009.1 GCF_030692605.1 Lutibacter sp. | reverse complement strand
TTCTGATTTTGTTGCATTATTCCTTAGTTCTCTGGCCAATAGTTTTAATTTTGGATTATAGCTGAGAATTTTTCTCCTTTTCATAGAATACTTTTTTGTGAGCAATTTAATAAAAAATGATGTGATTGAGATTGAATTAATGATAGGACAATTAATTATGTTCTAATTTACACACCCCTAACCCCTCTCGAGAGGGGAATAAAAAGCTCTTTTAAATAATTAAGAATGAAAAAGGAAATGTTTATTCGTGAGATTACTTCGTCGTTACTACTCCTAGTAATGACGGTTTAATAATGATATTTCTAAATAAAATAACACACCCCTAACCCCTCTCAAGAGGGGAATAAAATGCTTTTATAAATATTTGATATAAACTACGCTGGCACTTTTGAGAAGAGCATCTTCAATCTTAATAAAAAAGACTAAAATCACCTCTTCTTCCACTTCTATAAGGATCTAAATCAAATATTAAATACGCACCTATAGAGTTATTTACAAAGTAGTCTGATCCAGCACCAAAAGGCATTTTATAATTCAATCCAACATCAAATAGTTCCATACGAATGGTAGCATTAACACCAAATTCATGCATATTAAAGTCTTCCAAATAATTCAAATGCTGACTAATTCCAAGGCTAAAAGTAGATAAATTTAATTCTTGATAGAAATCAAATCGAGCTCTTTTTCCTTGTTTTGATAACGCTCCAAATAAATACAAATAGGAATATCTTGGTAACATATTTTGATTGTGTCTATTGATATCAATCTCATAACCAAGTTGTGCAGAAACTAACATTTCTAACTTATAGTCGTTATCTCCGTTAACTGTATTTTTTGGGGTGTTTAAGTGCTTTAAGGCGAGACCGAAAAACAAATTTTCATCGTTGCTTACCAACACTGAAGTTCCAATATCTGCATACCCAATTTTACCACTATCAGCCAAAGGATCAATAGACACGGAATTTATTTGACCCGTGAATAAATTTATTTGATCCTGAAAAACCAATTCATCAAAGTTATACTTTGTGCTTGAAAAACCAGCAGTTAAACCTGCATATAAATACCAATAATTAGACAATTCTAAGGGATAAATAAAACTAAGTGCAGCTTGTGTATTTGAAAAACCTGAATTACGTAAACTACTGTTATAAAAATCTATTCCTAAACTAAAATTGCTTTGTTCAAAATAGGTATTTGCAAAAAGATAGCGTTGATCCAATGAGTTATCAAACTTTTTCCCTGAAAATTTATTTAACACCCCAATTTTAGTTGAATTTCTAAATCCATAAAAACTAGGATTGACAAAATTCGGCATGGTGTTCAAATTATTAATATATTGATCTTGCCCAAATGAAAATTGAATTACACAAATGGTTAAAAACGCAACGATTGTATAGGTTCTTTTTCTCATCTTAATAATAATGCTTGATTACTTACAACAACTTCTTTACCCAATTTATTTATTCCTTTAAAAACGTATTTAAATATTTTTCCATTAAAAGGGGAACCATCACTTAAATTGCCATCCCAACCCCAATTAGTAGCATTACTTACATCGGCAGATGTGGCATAAAGAAGGTTATTCCAGAGGTCGTATATTTCAAATTCCAAACTGTTAAATCCTATCAATTCTCCCAAAAAATAATCATTAACTCCATCCCTATTTGGTGTAAAAACATCAGGAAATACGGCTAAAAAGCCTTTGCCCACACTAATTTGTTCCGTATATTCCTTATAACATCCAAATTCGTTATAAATTCTTAATGTCACGTCATGCAATCCAGAAACTGCATAAGTATGAACTGGAGATACTACCACAGATAAATCTGAACTATCACCAAAATCCCATTCTAATTTGGTATATGGCGGAGTCGATGTATTTTTAAAAGTAACTGGTTCATTTAAATTAATAATACCATTTAAATTAAAACCAGTGGATGATATTTGGAAAGAAGGTTCAACTACTCGTGTATCAATAATAATAGCTTCACCACATCCAAATTCATTCACAATATTCAAAACACCTTCTGGAACAAAATTAGTAATGCCCACTACATAGTTGTTATTTCCTTTATTTTCAGCATTTACCAATACATTATTGTAATAGAAACTTATAATTCCATTATTCTCATCCTTCACTTTAACGCTCAAAGTTCCTGCACCACCTGCACAGAGTTTGCTGTCAAGTATTGGTTTCTCCAAAAGTGTAATAGAATTTTGGGTTTTTACTGTATAAATCGTTTGGAACTTATATGCCGGATTGGAATCGGAACAATTAATCAAATCACTTGTAACTGTTAACCGATATCTACCTTCCATTAAATTATTGACTCTTAGTATATTTCGACCAATTTCTGAATAGGTAGGATTTGGATTTCCAGGTAACGAACTTGGTATTTCTTTTTCCCATACAATGGTATATGGTATTTTACCACCTGAAACAGCAATGGCAATAAATCCATCGTTATTGGTTGAATCACAACCAACATTACTAACAGTTTCAGTTACAACTATTGGAGTATAAGGTGTAGTAATGGTAAATGTGATTTGATTGCTTTTACAATTTTGGCTGTCACTTATAATAGCAATATAATTTCCTGGCACAATTGGTATAATAGGAGAACTAGAATGAAAATTATTTGGTCCAAACCACTCAAAAGAATAATACGGGTTGCCATTGCCATCTACATATGGTATTCCTCCACGTATATCAATCAAATTTATTCCAAAAGTTGGAGTACTGTTGCAAGTATCAAATACAACGGCTGTTGACCCTGTATATTCCAATGGAACATAGGCACCTAATGTGAAATTTTTAACAATTGAACAACCATTATCATCAGAAACTGTTAGTCTATATGTTCCGCCAGTTAAAAGATTCCCAATCGATTTTAAATTGAACCCTGATTGAGAAAAAGAGGCTGGCCCCACCCAATCATAAAAATAATTTGTACTTACCCCACCAGTAACCAAAACACTTATGGAACCACCTTTATCACATGCAATAGGCAATACGGTTTCAGTAAGTGCCAATGCATTTGGCTCTGCAATGGTAACGGTTGTGGTGGTTTCACAACCATTTTTATCCTTAATAGTTATCGTGTGTAAACCAGCTACTAAATTTGTAGCGGTAGCAATTGTTGAAGTACTTTTATCCCAAGTAAAGGTATAAGGAATTGTTCCACCCACAGGTGTTACGGTTGCTACCCCATTATTGGCTCCTTTACATTTTACCGGACTGTCTTGTATTGTTGTTGCCGTTAACTTTACTGGTTCGGTAATTAATACAGTAGTTGATATTTCACATCCATTCCCATCTTTAACCTTAACAGTATGAATTCCTGCTGCTAAACTAGTAGCTGTTGCTGTTGTTGAACTACTTTTATCCCATGAATACGTAAAGGGCGTTTTTCCACCAGAAACTGTTACCACTGCTGATCCATCTGCTGCTCCATTACATGTTACTGCTTTAAATTGAACGGCACTTGCTTCTAAAACATTTAATTCGGTAATCGTTACAGTAGCTGTTGTTTTACAATCATTTACATCATAAATTGTAATAGTATGCAATCCTGCACCTAAGTCAATAGCCGTTGCACTTGTTGAAGTGCTTTTATCCCAAGAATATGAATATGGTGATACTCCACCAACTGGTGTTACTGTAGCCACACCATTAAAAGCTCCTTTGCATTTTACAGGACTAGTCTCAATTGCTGTGGCGGTTAAAACAGTTGGTTCTGTAATTAGTACGGTTGCTATTTTTTCACAACCATTTATATCTATAACCTTTACAGTATGAGTTCCTGCTGATAAGTTGGTAGCAGTAGCACTTGATGCTGCATTATTATCCCAATAATAAGTATATGGTGTTGTTCCATCAACAGCAGTTACTGTTGCTGACCCATTAGAATCTCCCTTACATTTTACCGGACTGTTTTGGACTACTGTTACTGCTAAAATAGCAGGCTCAGTAATAACTACTGAAGCTGTTGTTATACAACCATTTGCGTCTTTGATTGTAATGCCATGTGTTCCTGCAGCCAAATCTGTAGCCGTAGCACTACTTGATGAACTATTTTGCCATACATAAGTATAAGGTGTAGTTCCTCCAACCACTTCTACTTTTGAAGATCCATTAGATTCCCCTTTACATTTTACTGGAATGTTTTGAACTACTGTTGCCGTTAACTTTGCTGGTTCGGTAATTATAACAGTCGTTGTTATTTCACATCCATTTCCATCTTTAACCTTAACAGTATGAATTCCTGCTGCTAAATCGGAAGCCACAGCACTAATCGATGAGCTTTTATCCCAAGAATAGGTATATGGCAAAGTTCCACCAACAGCAGTTATTACTGCCGTTCCATTAGATTCTCCATTACATACTACTGGTTTAAATTGAACAGCAGTTGCAGTTAAAATAGTTGGCTCGTTAATAAATACAATTATTGATATTTCACAGCCTTTTGAATCCCTAATAGTAATGTCCTGCACACCCGCTTTTAAATCTGTTGCAGTATCTATTGTTGAAGAACTATTTTTCCATACATAGGTATAAGGTGCTGTTCCACCAGAGGCTATTACCGTGGCAGATCCATCAGACCCTCCTTTACATTTTACTGAATTATTTTGAATTGCTGTTGCTGTTAGTTTATTTGTTGGTTCGGTAATAATTACGGAAGTTGTTATGGTGCAATTATTAAAATCAGTAATGGTAATGGTATGCAATCCCGTCGCTAAGTCTGCAGCTGTATCACTTGTAGATGTGCTTCTATTCCAAGAATACGTATATGGCTGCGTTCCTCCAATAACTGTTACTGTAGCTAACCCATTTGATTCCCCTTTACATTTTACCTCACTATTTTGAATTGCTGTTGCTGTTAAAATTGTTGGTTCGGATATTGTTACCGTCGTTTTTGTTTCACAACCATTTATGTCTTTGATTGTAATAGTGTGCACTCCTACTTCTAAATCTGAAGCTGTTGCACTTGTTGCTATACTTTTATCCCACGAAAAACTATATGGTGTTGTTCCGCCAATAACTGTAACTGTTGCAACTCCATTAAACTCTCCTTTACATTTTACTGGACTGTCTTGAACCGCTATTGCTGTTAAAGTGGCTGGTTCAGTAATTATAACAGTCGTTGTTATTTCACATCCATTTCCATCTTTAACCTTAACAGTATGCCGTCCGGCTGCTAAGTCCAAAGCGGTAGCTGACAACGATGGACTTTTATCCCAAGAATAAGTATAGGGTAATTTTCCACCAGTTACTGTAACGGTAGCTGAGCCATTAGATTCCCCTTTACATTTTACTCCACTATTTTGAATTGCAGTTGCTATTAAAGCCGTTGGCTGTGAAATTGTAACTGGTATAGTAGTTTCACAATCATTTGCATCTTTAATTTTTATGGTATGAATACCTGCTTTTAAATCTGAGGCTGTTGCACTTGTTGATGCACTACTTAAACCCCAATCATACACATAAGGTGCAGTACCTCCATAAGCTGTCGCTGTGGCCTCACCATCAGAGCCTCCAAAGCAACTGACAGCCTTATTTTCTAATGATGTTGCTGTTAAAGCTGTTGGTTGTGTAAGTGTTATCGATACCGTTTTAGAACAACTGGGTATAGCCGAATCTGTTACAGTTACAGTATATGATATTCCAGCAGATAAACCAGTCGCTGTTGCTGTGGTTTGAACTGGACTGGTATTCCATGAATATGTATATGGTGCTGTTCCATCAACGCCAGTTGCTGTGGCCTTACCATCAGAGCCTCCAAAGCAACTTACATTAACCCCACTCAACAAAGGCGTATTACATTGACCATTTACTATTGAAACAATGAGGAAAAAGAATAAAAATTGAAATAATCTTAGTCTATTATGTAGCATGTATTATTTTTTTTCAAATATATAAAAATTAGCCTGTTTATAAGTAGTAGTAACGTAAAAAAAATAGATTCTATATATATGTAATAAAAAAAATTAATAAAAAATACCTGTCTAAACTATTTCTCTTTAAAGAATAACCATTCTGCTGTTCCTGTTTTCGAACAAATCTGATGGTTTAAGAAGAGATTACTGCGTCGCTAACACTCCTCGTAATGATGATTATTCTTTTTCGTCATTGCGAATGAAACACAGTGAAATGAAGCAATCTGTTGTGGTATTGCACTTATGTTAAAGATTTAGATGATTATAAACAGATTACTGCGTCGCTAACACTCCTCGTAATGATGATTTTATATTGAAATTTCTAATCTTTATAACACACCCCTAACCCCTCTCAAGAGGGGAATTTTTACTTTCACCCTTCATCTTTTGGCTTTAAGCTTTTGGCTTTAAGCTTTTTACTCAAAATAGCCTTATTTATTTTTTTAATTAAGGAAGGGCCTTCGTAAATAAAACCAGTATAAATTTGAACTAAATCAGCACCCGCATCTATTTTTTCCAAAGCATCGGCGGCACTATGGATCCCACCCACACCAATAATTGGAAATGCTTTCTCCGATTTTTTTGCTAAATAACTGATAACTTGTGTGCTACTATCTTTAATAGGTAACCCGCTTAACCCACCAAATCCAATTTCATCCAATTGTTTGTCAGTTGCTTTTAGGTTTTCTCTTAATACAGATGTATTGGAAGCTATCACACCATCAATTTTTGTAGTTGCAACAATTTCAATAACTTCATCTAGCTGATTATGATTTAAATCGGGAGCAATTTTAAGTAAAATAGGTTTTTGAGAACTATACGATTTATTGGCTGTTTGTACAGCATTGATCAATTCTATTAAATAATCTTTATCGGTTAATTTTGCGTGACTCCCAACATTAGGGCAGCTTACATTTAAGACAAAATAATCTACAAAAGGATGTAGCGCATTAAAACAAGTAACATAATCTTTCGTGTAATTTTCAGGTGCTGTTAAGGTATTTTTACCAATGTTTCCTCCAATAATTGTTTTGTGATTGTTCTTTTTAAGCTGAATAACCGCATTTTCAACACCTTCATTATTAAAACCCATTCTATTAATAATGGCTTCATCTGAAATTAACCGAAAGATCCTTTTTTTTTGGTTTCCTTCTTGGGCTTTTGGCGTTACCGTACCAATTTCTATAAAACCAAAACCGAAATTTGCTAATTCATTATATAAAACAGCATTTTTATCAAAACCAGCCGCTAATCCTACAGGATTTTTAAACGTTAATCCGAATAATTTTTTTTCTAGGCGTTTATCATTAATTTGATAAAAGCTTCTAAATAAAAAAGGGAATCCAGGAATTTTACATACTATTCGAATAAAACTAAATGTAAAATGATGTACTTTTTCTGGATCAAATAGAAAAAAAAGAGGCCTAATTAGTATTTTGTACATGGAGAACTATGTTTGTGCAAAAGTAAGAAAAAAACTGGTTTTCGGCTCATTGATTCCAACTTCAAACTTAAACCTTTTACCCTTACCTATTGCCTATTTGCCTAATTGCCTATTGCCTTTAGCATTGCCTATTGCCTTTAGCATTGCCTATTGCCTATTGCCTATTGCCTTTAGCATTGCCCATTGCCTATTGCCTTTAGCATTGCCCATTGCCTATTGCCTTTTTTTGCCCTTTCACCTCAATATCGCTCCCACATTCTTTTCAAATGTTTGTTGCAATTTTTGCATTATTTTTTCAATTTGATCATCGGTCAACGTTTTGTTTTCGTCTTGAATTAAGAAACTTACTGCATAGGATTTCTTTCCTTCTGCTAAATTTTCGCCTTCATACACATCAAATAAATCCATTTCTTTTAGGAAATTTTTCTCTGCTTGAAATGCCAATTGATACAAATCGCCAAATGTTACATTTTTGTCTAACAACAATGCAAAATCTCTTTTAACCGCTTGATATTTTGGAAGTTCTGTAATTTTAACTACTGATTTACCTCCAACACTTAATACATTTTCCCAATTAAAATCGGCAAATAAAACTTCTTGTTTAATGCCAAATTCTTTTAAAATTGAATGTTTTACAACTCCAAAATCTACCAATTTTAATTTTCCTAAACTAAGAGTAATTCCTTCAGAAAATACATCGTTTTTAGTAGGTGTTATTTTAATTGTGGTAATTCCTAAACGCTTTAAAATAGTAGTGGTAATACCTTTTAAATAAAAGAAATCAGATTTAGTAGGTGTACCATTCCAATATTCTTTGGTTCTATTTCCAGTTACAAACAGGGTTAAATGTTTTTGTTCAGCATAACCCGATTCAAAATAATGATACGTTTTACCAAATTCAAATAATTTTAAAGCAGTGTTTTTACGATTAATATTGTAACTAACCGACTCTAAACCGCTAAATAATAAAGACTGGCGCATAACACCTAGATCGTTACTTAAAGGGTTTACAATAGATACATTATGCGCTTCATTTAAAGTTAAAGTGTTTTCTAAATAGGCAGCTTTTGTAAGTGAATTGGCCATCGTTTCATTAAAACCTTGAGCCACTAATTGATCAGCAATAAGGTTTTCAATTTTAACTGGATCGAATTCAGAAAATGAAATAGAAGTGTTTAACTTGTCGGAAAATTGGATATTGTTATACCCATAAACGCGCAAAATTTCTTCGATAACATCTGCTTCTCTTGTAACATCTACCCGGTACGAAGGAATTACTAATCCTAGACCACTATCTGAAACTCCATTGAACTTAATATCTAACGAAGCTAAAATATTTTTAATCGTTTCTTTTGGAATTTCTACACCAATTAATCTGTTCATTTTTTCGTAAGAAAGAAAAACTTGAAAATCTTCAATTTTAGTTGGGTATAAATCCACTATTTCAGAAGAAACTTTTCCGCCAGCAACTTCGATAATTAAATTGGCTGCACGTTTAATAGCAAATTCTGTGATATTTGGATCGATTCCTCGTTCAAATCGAAAAGAAGCATCGGTATTTAAATTGTGTCTTTTTGCTGTTTTACGAATAGCAATCGGATTAAAATAAGCACTCTCTAAAAATATAGACGTAGTAGTTTCAGAAATTCCAGAAGTTATTCCTCCAAAAACACCAGCAATACACATTGGTTCTTCATTTCCATTGCAAATCATTAAATCTTCTTCGTGTAATTCTCGCTCAACACCATCTAAAGTAGTAAATTTTGTGCCTGTTGCTAAGGTTTTTACAATAACCTTATTTCCCTTTACCTTACCTGCATCAAATGCGTGTAATGGTTGTCCTAATTCGTGCAAAACAAAATTAGTAACATCTACTACATTATTAATGGATGTTAACCCAATGGCTTTCAATCTATTTTTTAGCCAACTTGGAGATTCTTTAATAGTAATATCTGAGATGGTAAGCCCCACATAACGTGGCGCTTTCTCAATGTCTTCAACCACAACATCAAATTTCAAGGTTCTATCATCAACTCTAAAATTATTTATAGAAGGTGATATTAACTCTAGTGAAACACCTTGTTGAATCATACCAGCACGCAAATCACGAGCAGTACCTAAATGACTCATAGCATCGGCTCTGTTTGGAGTAAGTCCAATTTCAAAAACCTGATCTTGTTCTATATTAAATACTTTGGAAGCCGGAGTGCCAACCGTCCATTTATCATCTAAAATTAAAATTCCATCGTGGTCTTTGCCTAAACCTAATTCATCTTCAGCGCAAATCATTCCAAAACTATCTTCTCCCCTTATTTTTCCTTTTTTAATTTCAAAACCTTCTCCTTTTTCATTGTACAACATAGTATCTATAGTTGCAACAGGAACTGTTTGTCCTTCAGCCACATTTGGCGCCCCACAAACAATTTGAATAGGTTCTCCATTTCCAATATCAACTGTAGTAACTTTTAATCGGTCAGCATTTGGGTGCTGAATGCAAGTAATAACTTTACCAACAACCACACCAGCCAAACTACCTTTTAACGATTCAACCGTTTCAATTCCTTCCACTTCTAACCCTAAATCGGTTAACAATTCTCCTGTACGTTCCACCTCCCAATCAACTTTTAAAAATTGTTTTAACCAATTGTATGATATTTTCATTTTTTACTTATTTTTTTTACGAACTGCAAAGATAAACAATACAAGTTAAAAGTTAAAAGTTTGAAGTTAAAAGTTATGTATCGAATGTAATGGATTAATTCTCTGTTATCGTTATCAACATGTTGTTAAATTTGAGAATTTGGATATTATACCAATTATTGGTATATTTGGATAAATTTTTATCAAAATGAATAAAAACACATCAATATCACTTGGAAATTATTTTGACCAATTCGTTCAAAGTCGAATAAGAGAAGGTCGATTTAAAAATGTTAGCGAAGTTATACGAGCTGGATTAAGACTATTAGAAGAAGAAGAAAGTAAAGTCTTTGCTTTGAGAAATGCAATTCAGGAGGGAATTAATAGCGGGATTGCTCAAGATTTTGACCCGAAAAAACATCTTGAATCTCTAAAAGCGAAAAAACACTCAAATGGCGAAATTTAAATTGACCAATAAAGCAGTTGAGGATTTATCGAAAATTTGGGATTATACTTTCGAGGTTTGGTCTGAAAATCAAGCCGACAAATATTATGAGATGTTGATTTCAACTTGTCAAGAAATTGTAGACAATCCAGTTTTAGGAAAAAACTATGACGGTATTACTCAAAGTCTATTCGGATTGAAAACCAATCGTCATATCATTTTCTACCGAACTCTAGATGAAAACTACGTGGAAATCACAAGAATTCTTCACGAGAGAATGGATTTAAAGAAAAGAATAACCGAATAAAAAACTACACACAACACCTCATAAAATTTAAGCTTACTTTTAAACTAAATACAAACCGACAAACATTCAACTAACAATTTGCTACCTCAGAAAAATCTCCGATTTTCCAGTCGCACAAATCTTATAAAAACTCGAAGCAATCTGTTTCTTTTCACCTCGTCATTGCGAAGTTTTGAAAAAACTGTGGCAATCTCTTTATTCTAGCAACAGATTACTTCATCGCTACCACTCTTCGTAATGACGTACTTTAACTAGTTTGAAATACCCATCCTTCAAATGAATCAAATACATTTATTTTTCTATCATTGTGAAGTTTTGAAAAATTAGCCTGTGCCGAATTTATTTCGGTATGGCAATCTGCTTTTTCTAGCAACAGATTACTTCATCGCTACCACTCTTCGTAATGACGTACTTTAACTAATATTTGCCCAAAGCGTACTTTTTTTGCTAATTTCCTGATAAGCAATTTTAATAGGTTTATGTTCTTCTAAACTTAAATTTGGATCATTTTTTAACAGGTTCATAGCGATTGAACGTGCGTTTTTTAAAAGCTGATGATCCTTTATAATATCAGCAATTTTCAAATCTAAAACACCACTTTGTTGTGTTCCCATTAAATTACCAGGACCTCTTAATGCTAAATCTACTTCGGCTATTTCAAATCCATCACTTGTTTGCACCATGGTTTCTATGCGGGTTTTTGCATCTGAAGTCAATTTAAAACTAGTCATTAAAATACAATAACTTTGATCGGCTCCCCGTCCCACTCTTCCTCTAAGTTGATGCAATTGCGACAAGCCAAAACGTTCGGCGCTTTCTATAACCATTACGCTTGCATTGGGTACATCAACTCCAACTTCAATCACTGTAGTTGCAACCATAATATGAGTTTCTCCTTTAATAAATCGTTGCATTTCAAACTCTTTATCCTCCGATTTCATTTTGCCATGTACAATACTCACCTGGTACGTAGGTCTGGGAAATTCCCTCACAATACTTTCATACCCATCCATTAAATCTTTGTAATCCATCGTTTCAGATTCGTTAATTAACGGATACACAATATACACTTGTCCACCTTTCGCGATTTCTTCTTTTAAGAATTTAAAAACCGATAAGCGGTGGGCATCATATCTATGAGCGGTTACAATTTCCTTTCTTCCTGGTGGTAATTCATCAATAACAGATGCATCCAAATCGCCATAAACACTCATTGCCAACGTTCGTGGAATAGGTGTTGCGGTCATAACCAAAATATGAGGAGGCAATTCGTTTTTCCGCCAAAGTTTAGAACGCTGTTCTACGCCAAACCGATGTTGTTCATCAATAATGGCAATGCCTAAATTCTTAAAAATTACTTTATCTTCAATTAGGGCATGAGTTCCAATTAAAATATGCAATTCCCCTTGTTCCAATTGTTTATGTAACAATCTTCTTTCTGCAGTTTTGGTAGACCCTGTGAGTAATTTTACATTCACATTCATTCCTTCTAATAAAGCTATCAAAGAATTATAATGTTGTGTTGCTAAAATTTCAGTAGGTGCCATAAAAGCCGCTTGAAACCCATTATCCAACGCAATTAACATAGTTAACAAGGCAACAATGGTTTTTCCAGAACCCACATCACCTTGTAATAGTCGATTCATTTGAGCATTGGAACCCAAATCTTTTCTAATTTCTTTTAATACCCTTTTTTGTGCATTTGTAAGTTCAAACGGAAGCTTTTCTTTGTAAAAAGTATTAAAATAAGTACCCACTTTTTCAAAATTAAAACCTTTTATTTTAGATTTATGAATCATGTTTTTCCGAATCAACTGCATTTGAATAAAAAACAATTCTTCAAATTTTAACCGTTGTTGTGCTTTTGTTAAAAGTTCTTGATTCTTAGGGAAATGAATATTAAATAATGCTTCATTTTTTGAAATAAACTGATATTGCCCGATAATATTTAGCGACAAGGTTTCTTGAAATGTTCCTTGAAGTTCCTCAAATAAAGTTTGAATAATTTTAGAAACAACCCTATTTGAAATTCCTTTATTATTTAATTTTTCGGTAGAAGGATATACTGCTTGCATAGCCGTTCTTAAGTTTTTTTTATAATCACTTAGCAATTCCATTTCTGGATGTGGAATGGTATACATTCCATTAAAATAATTAGATTTCCCAAAAATTACATAGGGTGTATTTATTTTTAACGATTCTTTAATCCACTTAGCACCTCTAAACCAAACCAATTCCATGGTTCCACTTTCATCAACAAAAGTTGCCACTAACCTACTGCCTTGCTTTTGTTGTACTGATTTAACTAAAGTAATTTTCCCAATAAGCTGGATTTCAGATGAATTTTGCTGAAGCTGATTAATTTTAAAAAATTGCGTTCTGTCTATGTACCTATTTGGATAAAAATTTAACAAATCGTTAAACGTATTAATTCCCAACTCAGTTTTAAGCAATTCAGCCCTGTTAGGTCCTACACTTTTTAAATAGGAAATGGAAGTATTTAAATTTAGGACTGACATAGGTTAAATTATAGCTGAAAATGGTACTACTAGCGTAGTTCAAAAATAACAATTTGACATAAATAATAGGTATAAAAGCTATATTAATATAATTTCATAATTTTTAAAACTCAAAATTTGAATTTATCTTACGTAGAAATAATCGCTCTATTTAAAAGCAATTCAAATTCTATTTTCAATAATAGCATTCAACATCAACTAATTAATTACCTTTGCCCCTCAAATTTATAAAGTGATGAGATTACATCGAAATTTAGTGTACACCGTAGTAGAATCTATGAAACTTATTTTTAATGAAGGAGAATATGCCGATAAAGTGGTTGAAAAAGCATTAAAAAAAGACAAGCGTTGGGGAGCCCGTGATCGTAAATTTGTTGCCGAGACTATTTATGATATGGTACGTTGGAAACGGTTGTATAATGAAATAGCCGGTACTAAATACCATTATACCCACGAAAACGTTTGGAAAAATTTTGCTGTTTGGGCAATTTTAAAAGGAATTAAATTACCTGAATGGACTCAATTACAAGAAGTTCCAGAGCGAAGAATTAAAGGAAAGTTTGACGAATTGCAAAAAATAAGAGCTATTAAAGAATCAATCCCAGATTGGATGGATGAAGTTTGTGTGAAGGAATTAGGGGAAGCAACATGGACGAAAGAAATAGCCGCTCTAAATCAACAAGCTGAAGTTATTTTAAGGACCAATACGCTTAAAACAACAAAAATAGCTTTGAAAAATGAGTTGCTTAAAGATGATATTGAAACTGAATTTATTGATGGTTTTCCAGATGCTTTAAAATTGGTTGAACGTGCCAATGTGTTTGTGACAGATAGTTTTAAAAATGGATTTTTTGAGGTACAAGATGCATCTTCTCAATTAGTTGCTGCTTATTTAGATGTGCAACCTGGGATGAGAGTAATTGATACATGTGCTGGGGCCGGTGGAAAATCATTGCATTTGGCTGCCTTAATGGAAAATAAAGGCATTATTACTGCTACTGATATTTACGAAAGTAAACTTAGAAAGTTAAAAATTAGAGCTCGTAGAAATGGTGCCCATAACATATCAACCAAGGTAATTGAAAATACCAAGGTGATTAAAAAACTGAAAGATACTGCAGACCGTGTTTTAATTGATGCGCCATGTAGTGGAATTGGTGTTTTAAAACGAAATCCAGATAGTAAATGGAAATTACAACCTGAATTTTTAGATGAAATTAGAAAAACACAAGCCGCCATTTTACAAGATTATTCTCAAATGGTAAAAGTGAATGGGAAAGTAGTATATGCTACATGTTCAATTTTACCTTCTGAAAATGAAAATCAGGTAACAGCATTTTTACAAAACAATCCGAATTTTGAGTTGGTAAAACAACGTAAAGTTTCTCCAGCAAAAACTGGTTATGACGGATTTTATATGGCTTTATTGGAACGAAAAAGTTAAGTAACGTTCATTGTAAGTGAATACTAGATAATAAGCTTTTTGATATTTTAATAGCGAAAGTTTTTACAAAAAAAATAATTAGGGTTGACTAAAATTTACTTTTAATCAACCCTAAATTTTATAATTTATTTTGCAATATTCACAGAGCGAGTTTCTCTAATAACTGTAACTCGAACTTGACCAGGATAGGTCATATCGTTCTGAATTTTTTGAGAAATACTAAATGAAAGTTCTCCTGCTTTTGCATCAGATACTTTTTCACTTTCAACAATTACACGTAATTCTCTACCAGCTTGTATGGCATACGCTTTTTGAACTCCTAAAAATCCAAGTGCAATTTCTTCTAAATCTTTAAGTCGTTGAATGTACGAATCTAGCACTTGCCTTCTAGCTCCAGGTCTTGCCCCTGAAATGGCATCACAAACTTGCACGATAGGCGAAATCATGTATTTCATTTCAATTTCATCGTGATGTGCACCTATAGCATTACAAACCTCTGCATTCTCATTGTATTTTTCAGCCCACTGCATTCCTAATAAAGCATGTGGAAGTTCACTTTCTGTTTCTGGTACTTTCCCAATATCATGCAACAATCCAGCTCTTTTTGCTAATTTAGCATTTAAGCCCAATTCAGCTGCCATAATACCACATAAGTTTGCTACTTCGCGAGAGTGCTGCAATAAATTTTGACCATACGAAGAACGATATTTCATTCTACCAATGGTTTTAATGAGCTCAGGATGTAATCCGTGAATCCCTAAATCGATGACAGTACGTTTTCCAATTTCAATAATTTCTTGTTGAATTTGTTTTTCAGTTTTTTTAACAATTTCTTCAATTCGAGCAGGATGAATTCTACCGTCGGTTACTAAATTATGTAATGATAAACGTGCAATTTCTCTACGAACAGGATCAAAACAAGATAAAATAATAGCTTCAGGCGTATCATCAACAATAATTTCAACCCCTGTTTCAGCTTCTAAAGCCCTTATATTACGACCTTCTCGACCAATAATTCTACCTTTAACATCATCTGATTCTATATTGAATACTGAAACACAATTCTCAACAGTTTGTTCAACACCAACCCTTTGAATTGTATTTAAAATTACTTTTCTAGCTTCTTGTTGTGCGGTTAATTTGGACTCTTCAATAGTTTCTTGAATGTAAGCCATTGCATCTGCCTTTGCCTGATCTTTCAAGGAATTTACCAATTCTTTTTTAGCATCTTCAGCTGATAGTCCAGAAATAACTTCTAAATTATCCACTTGTTTGCGGTGTAATTTATCTACTTCTTCAGTACGTCGTTCCAAATACTCCATTTTAGCATCGTAATCCTCAATTTTTCCTTCAATTTCAGCATTTATTTTTTTGTTTTTATCAAGTTCTTGAGAAATTTGAGATTCTTTATCCCGCGCTCTTTTTTCAGAATCGGCAATTTTTTTATCACGTGCAATAATTACTTTTTCGTGTTCCGATTTTAATTCAATGAATTTCTCTTTTGCTTGCAAAATTTTATCCAACTTAACGGCTTCTGCTTCAATTTTGGCCTCTCTCATTATAGAAAAAGCTTCCTTTTTGGTCTGTCTAATTAATTTAGAAGATTTCGATTTTTCTAAAAATTTTGCAATAACATATCCTATTGCTAACCCTATTGCGATACCAATCGTAATTGGCATTATATATTCTATCATAGTTTAAAATGTGTGTATAAAAAAACCTACATTAGAAAGGTTTTTGTAAACTCCTTATAACAAGATTAGGACTAACTAATTGCTCAAGGATCCGCTCAAGGCGGCTTGCTTTCACAACTATGACTCATCCTTTATAAAGAAATAGTGTTGAGTTTAACAAACGGTAACTAATGTAGGCAGTATTATTAATTATTTTTTACAGAACTTATTTTTCTAAATGAATGGTTAATAATTCATTTATGGTATTCATTTTTTCTGAGACTTCAACTAAATCTTGTTCCTTTATTATGGCATTTATTTCCATTAATGATGCAAATTGTAAAGCGCACATGGCTAATACATCTTGTTTATCATTTACCGCATAATTCGTTTCAAATTTGGCAACTAAATCATTGATTTTTTTTGCTGCTTTTCGCATTCCTTCCTCTTCATTTTCATTCTTAATTTTGATAGGATATACGCGCCCTGCAATAGTTACTTTTATTTTTAAAGAATCATCCATTTTTAAAGAACTTATTCGCTTAATTGATTGATACAACTGTCAATTTCACGAATTAAAGCATTTATTTTAAGTTTCGTTTCTTTTCTATCTTCTTTACTGCCTTCTATAGTTTTTGCAATTTTTAATGTTTGATATTTTTTATCAAAATCATTTAAAAGTTGCTTCTCTTCCTCCAATTTCATCTCTAATTTTGTTATTTTTTGATGTAATAACTCGTTTTCCTCTTTTAAAAAAATAAATTTTTCCAAAAGTAATTGGAGCTTATTTTCAACTAAATTAACAACTTGTGTTAAAGAATTCATAGGCACTTATAGAATCTAAACTATAAATACAAAGTTAGTGTTAGTACAGCAATATAACAACTGTTTTGCGCTATTTTATATATAATTTATATTTTTTGCGTTAGTATACTATAATTAATTTTTAAAAATAATTTATTTAGTACATTAGCCCAAAATCAAAAAAAGTGCTTAAATACCTTCTATCTCTATATTCGTTTATTTTTTATTTTGGGCTATGCCATGCGCAATTACCTCAAAACAAACTATTTCCATCTAATTATTTTGAAAGCCCATTGGATATTCCTCTTTTTTTATCTGGAACCTTTGGAGAGCTCAGACCCAATCATTTTCACGCTGGATTCGATATTAGAACACAACAAAAAGAAGGGTTTAAAGTCTATGCAGCAGCGGAAGGTTATATTTCAAGAATTAGAATTTCACATTGGGGCTATGGAAAAGTTGTTTATATAACTCACCCAAATGGTTTTACAACCGTTTATGCGCATTTGCAACGTTTTAGTGATCGGCTGGAAACTTACATTAAAAAGAAGCAATACGAAAATGAAAGTTTTGAAATGCAAGTGTATCCAAACGCTAATGAATTACCAATTTCAAGAAAGGAAGTAATTGGTTTAAGCGGAAGAACCGGTGGTTTTATGGGTCCTCACCTTCACTTCGAAATTAGAGATTCATCAACACAAAACGCGTTTAACCCAATGCTTTTCGGATTTAATTTGAATGATTCTATAAAACCCACTATTGATAATGTTATAGGATATACAAAAAATAATGATTCACATATCAACCAACTTTCAATACCAACACAATTATCACTCAAAAAAAGTACAACTAATGAAATTGTGGCCGATTCTATTAAAGCATATGGAGAAATAAGTTTTGGTGTTCACTCTTTTGACGTATTGGATGGAGCGCCAAACCGCAACGGAATTTATAGCTTAGAAATGTTGGTCAACGGCCAAAAAATACATGAATTTAATACGTCACAATTTGCATTTAAAGATGACAAGTTAATCAATCTTCTAGTAGATTATAAGCGTCTTGCTATTCAAAACCAAACCATACAAAAATGCTTTGTAGAACCACTTAATTCACTAGGAATGTATGCGACAAATATTAATAACGGGTATCTAAAAGTTGAAGATGGCATTCACTATAAAGTAGAAATTATTGCAAAAGATTTCAAAGGAAATCAGCAAAAAGTAAGTATTCCTATTAAAGGGAAAAAAGATTCAATTTTGGTTACAAGTACACCAAAAATCACAAACTACTCAATTAATCATACCCAATTTAATAAATTTGAATTGAATGGTGTTAAGGTTTCTTTTCCTAAATATACTTTTTATAACGATTTATATTTAGATTTCGTTGTCGAAAACAATAGGGCTACTATTCATACACCAACTGTGCCTGTAGCGGCTAATTTCACTTTAACATTTGATACTTCAACCTATTCACAAAAGGAAAAGGAACAATTGTATATTGCGTATTTAACAAATAAGAATCGAAGTTCCTATACAAAAACAATCAAAAAGGACAATTACTGTTACACCTCAACTAGAAAATTTGGAAACTATGCTATTTTATTTGATGACAAAATTCCTACCATAAAATTGTATAATTTTAAAGAAAATCAGTGGTTAACAAATCATCTACAACTCAAAGTAAAGATTGGAGATATTGGATCTGGGATTAAAAGTTATAGAGGGGAAATTGATGGAGCGTGGATTTTAATGGAATACGATGTAACTAATGGCATATTAACTCATGATTTTACAGAAAAAACCTATATGGAAGCAAAACATGAATTAAAAATAGTAGTAATGGACAATGTTGGAAATACTTCAGAATTAGTTACAACGTTTTATAGAAAATAAAATAATCATTTGAAAACAGTACTTTTTTTCATTGCTCTTTTTATTGGTTTCACAGCTGTTTCGCAAAAAGCAGTGATTAAAGGAGATATTAAAACCAAAGAAAAAGAACCTATTGAAGGGGTTGCAATCACTTATTTAAATGTTGGTACTACATCCGATAAAAATGGTGCCTATACTTTAAACATTCCAGCTGACGTTCCTATTGAAGTTAAATTTAGTCATATTGGATTTAAAACTATTTTCAAAAAGGTGATTATTCCAAGCAATAAAACGTTGCGTTATTCACCTATTTTGGAAGCTTCAGTTGAAGAAATTGAAGAAATTGAAGTTAGGGATTCTGCTAAAGAAGCGCAAGGTATTATTTCTGTTACGCCAAAAACTGCAACTAAAATTCCAGGTGCAAATGCAGGAGTAGAAAATTTATTAATGACCTTACCAGGAGTTAATAATAACAACGAATTAAGCACACAATACAATGTGCGTGGAGGAAATTTTGATGAAAATTTAGTGTATGTAAATGGTATTGAGGTGTATCGTCCTTTTTTAGTGCGCTCGGGGCAACAAGAAGGTTTGAGTTTCATTAATACCCAAATGGTGCAAAATATTAAATTTTCTGCCGGAGGTTTTCAAGCTAAATATGGTGACAAACTATCTTCTGTTTTAGATATCACGTACAAAACTCCAGAGAAATTTGAAGTAGCTATTCAAACTAGTTTACTTGGTGGCAGTGCTACTATTGAAGGAAAATTAATGAATGACAAATTAAGTGCTTTGGTTGGAATCCGATATAGAGATCACAGTTTGTTTATTGATAGTCAGGATATTGAAACAAATAGCAATCCTAAATTTGCTGATATCCAATCTTTTTTATCATATGAAGTCAACCCTAAATTAAAAATCGATTTTCTTGGTAATTTTGCCTTAAACAACTACCATTATATTCCAAAATCAAGAAGAACAAATTTCGGAACATTAACAAATCCGATAGGTCTCATTGTTTTTTATGAAGGTCAAGAAAAAGATGAGTTTAAAACTTTATTTGGAGCTTTGAAAGGCACTTATATCCTTTCAGAAAATTTAAATGTGAATTTTATTTCTTCATTATATCACACCACAGAACAAGAGTATTTTGATATTTTAGCGAATTATAATTTGGGCGAAGTTAATACGGATTTTGGTTCAGATAATTTTGGTGAGATTGAAAATTATACTGGAATAGGTTCCCAATTAAATCACGCCCGAAACAATTTAGATGCACTAATTGGAAATATTGCTATAAACGCAGCCTTTAAAAAAGAATTACATTTAGTTGAGTTCGGAATTAAGCATCAATTTGAAGACATTAGAGATCGACTAAAAGAATGGGAAGTTATTGATTCTCTAGGGTTCAATGTTAGACCACTTTCCAATAACCCAAACAATGAACCGTACCAACCTTTTACAGGCGAGTTACTTCCTTTTAGAAGTGTAGATGCTACAAATAATATCCGTATAAATCGTTTCGAAACTTTTGTGCAATACAGTAAAATTAGCACTTGGGGTAATCATAAAATATGGTACAATGCTGGACTAAGAGCGCATCATTGGAATGTAACTGCTAAAAATCAAACCACATTTAGCCTAAGGACACAATTCGCAATAAAACCAGATTGGAAAAAAGATATGCTTTTCCGTTTGGCAATTGGTACGTACAATCAACCTCCATTTTACAAAGAACTTAGAAATTATTCTGGAATTGTTAATGAAAACGTGGAAGCTCAACATGCTACCCATTTTATAGTTGGAAACGATTATAGTTTTAATTTATGGAACCGACCTTTTAAACTTACCTCTGAAATGTATTTTAAAAATTTAACCAATGTAAATACATATACTGTTGATAATGTTAAAATTAGATATGCTGCCACAAATAATGCAAAAGGGTACGCTACAGGGCTTGATTTACGATTAAATGGCGAATTTGTTCCAGGAACTGAAAGTTGGGTGAGTATTGGTTTTTTAAAAACCGAAGAAAATAGCAATAGTCAAGGATATATTTCCAGACCAACAGATCAATTATTTAAGTTTGCGATGTTATTTCAAGATTATGTGCCAACCATTCCAAATATTAAAATGTATTTGAATTTGGTGTTTAATACAGGCGTACCAGGTGGTTCTCCATCGTATGCAAATCCTTATGTTTATCAAAATAGATTAAACGCTTATAAAAGAGCAGATATTGGTGTTTCTTATGTTTTTGTGGATACAACAAATTCTTATTCATCTGGTTGGAAAAGTAACTTTAAAGAATTAGCTGTAGGTTTTGAAATATTTAATATGTTTGATGTGCAAAACGCAATTACCAATACCTGGGTACGCGATTCCTATTCAAAACAATTTTATGGCATTCCTAATTATATGACTTCGAGAGTTTTTAATGTAAAAGTTGATGTAAAGTTTTGATTGTTGTTGAATTGTTGAATTGTTTAGCAATTTGAAAAATAAAACCAATATTTACCAAATAGCCTTCGGTTAAAATAGCTGTCATAGTTTCATTTTAATATTCAGAATTCTATCTGTAAAACTATTTGAACATGGTACTTTCGGTATTCAACGTCGCTAGTTTTCAACTTATTACTATTTTTTTTTGCTCCCACTTTCATTTATAGCACTATTGGTCAAATTTACCATATTTTAATTGGGCACTTTTTTTATTCATTGATTAGGATTTCCCTCAAAACGCTATCTACTTGGTTTTCATTCAGCCCAACGCTCATGTAAGGATGATATAATAACCTGATCAAATCTTTATCGATTAAAGCAAATTTAGTTGTAGTTGTCCACTCTGATTGGAAAATAATATCAAAAGACGGTATATTAGCTATTTATATATCATTATTTTTTCATTTATTTTGGCATATATCTGATAGTTATCTTCTTGTAAAAATAGCAGGTGGTTTTGTACCCCAATTTATAATTTAAATACTTTTACATTTCGGCCATTTAATCTTTCGTACTCTTTGTCGTTTTCATACTTCACTTTGGTCTGATCGTCGTTTTCACCATATACAATGCTTGGCTGCGGTGCTTCATCAGAATAATCATTTTTTACTTTTTCTTTAAAATCCTTTACCTTTTTTTCAACTATCCTGTAGTCAGGATTGTCGTGGTATATTTCAATTAAAAATGGTTCGGTGAAATATCTTATTTGGCCACTAGTGTTATAAGCGGTAAGATAAATCAACATAGCCTTTTGAGTTGCATGCTTCATTGACGTATGCGATGTGATACAAAATGCCAATAAAATAATAACGATACTTTTTTTCATTATTTGTGTTTTAAGTTAATAAATAATTTAGCCCCTTACTGAAAACGGAGCTCCTTTAGTTTCTAATTTTCCTTTATTTTCTATTACTTTTTGGCGTATATAGTTTTTTAACTGGTAAATAACGCCAGGGCCATCTTCGGGTTCATCTTTTTTACCCAGCCGAATCAATACATCGGCTGCAATGCCCTTGCCTAGGTTTACATTTAAAATTTCGCCAGGTTGCAGTTTGAAGGATTTTTTATAATCAGACGGATTACGAACATCATCGAGCAAAAACACCATATAGGCCATTTTATCTTTAAGTGGGTTGGTTACTGTTGCCACCCAAGTACTTTCTTTAGCGCCGTTATTATTTACTTTTTTAAACAGAATGGAAATGCCTTCCAAAGTTAAAGAAATTTCCTGTATGGGGCTTACCCCTGTGCCTTCCCAGGCATACAGTTCATTGGGCTTGCCATTGTATTCTTTTTTGATGCGATCTTCATCCTCTTCTAAAAGTTCGCGAGCCTCCACTTTCGATTTACTCTGTTTCCAGCCAATAACCCGGTAACTGCATTTAAATGCTTTGTCTTCTTTAATAAAATCGTATAATATAACACTGCCGCTTTTAAATATTTTGGTGATTGGGCTGTCTTTGTCATGTTCTTTTTTAAAATCGATAGCCAGTTGCTGTGCTTCGACTTCGGTTTTTACAGTTTGTTTTACCATTTCCATTCCTCGGCACCAATAGTTACTGCTACTCTCAGGATTGTTGAACAGGCCAACAAAAAGTATGTCTTGGGCAAAACTGGATGAAGCTGAACTTGTAAGAAGGAGCAGGAGGAAGAAATGTTTTTTCATGTTTGAATTTTATTAGTTGCTAAATGGATCTTTGATTTCTTCTTTGGCTATTTCGTCAAGGCGGAGAAAAGCTTTTTTTGCGCTTTCAAATTTTGATTTTGGAATGATTAAAAAAAAATTAAAGAGAAGGAGTTGACCCTGTTTCATTATCATTTCTAACATGATAGCGCCTTCACTGTTAAGACAATAAAAATTAGTGTTAAAAATAAAATTTTGTCTTTCATTATAAATATCTTTCATTTTTAATATATTATCTAAATGAATTTTTCAGATAACTCACCAATAATCCATGGAGCTGTTTTTTCCTGTCCCTTAGGGTAATTTGATGAATGTGTAAAATCTAATTTATCATCAGACAAGTCAATAGCGTGAACACTTTCGTGAATTAAAGTGTTTACACCTTCCTTTAAATCATGGCTAAATCTACGCAAGTTTACTTTAATAAGTCCTTCATTTATCGTTGTTGCATTTACTTTGCTAAAAGGGTTTAAAGGTTTATATGTTACAATTTGAATTTCTTGTTGGCTGTTTTTTATTATTTCTGAAATTTGATTAGATGAGAATTGGGTATTCTCCATTTGTGGCAAAGCCGATAAACTTTCATAAAATGCTGGGTTTAATAATATATCATTCACTTTATCAACTGCTTGTTTAATATACTCTTCGGTTCCTTTAAATATAAGTTTCATATTTGATTAATTATTAGGGAATTATTAATAAAATATTGCCTTCTGTCTAAATATTGCTAGGTTCATACATTCTTTTTATTCTTCACAAAACTCTGATATTCCCTTATTAAAAGCTTTTTTTAATATGTAAATGATGATTTTAGTGATTACATCGACTAATGGTCCAGCAATTGGTATAATTTTTATAATATATTCAAAAACGATTTCAACCAGTTTTTTCTTTGCATCTTCAAGCTCTACTTGATTTAAAGTGTTTGTAGTTTCTGGGTCATGTAAAACCTCACATATAGTTGTTTTTAGCCACTTCCATTTTGGTTTGTTCTCCGTTGATGGTATGGAAGTTTTATCTAATACAACTTCAAATTGATTTTCAATTGATTTCGAAAATCCTACTGATTTTGATGATTCATTTAAAAAGAGAAAATCTATGTCTGATACTTTATCAGACCATTTCCCATTCGAACTATTAATAATTTCGGCAATTGTCATAATGTTTTGTTTTAAAAGGTTTGTGAAAATTGTAAATTTTGAATCATAAATGAACTTATCTTTACTGTTTTTTTAAGATCAATGGCTACGGTATGGTTCAAGTATTACTAACTAATTCAAATTATTATTAAAAATACTACAAAGTGGATATTAATCAAAGTCCCAAATAAATCTTAAACCAAAATCATTAAACTTATAATTAGTATCTACTATTTTATTTAAATAATAAGTATGTAATGAATTATTAGATGCCGAATTATTTATTTCAATAAAATTAGTTTCTGGTTTTGTCTTAATATTTTTAATATTATACCGAATGCCAACTCCAAATGTTGTATTTGGAATTCTATAATCCAAACCCATTGATATACTAAATATAAGGTCGGGGTACCGTATTTCTTTATCTACCAATTTGTATTGATCATTTTCTGAAAAAATCTTTTGTGAAGTCTGTAAACCTACCCACTCTATTCCATACAAGCCATAAATACTAAAATCTTTGATCTTAAAATTTAATCCTCCAGAACCACCAACTGATAACGCTTGCTGTTGAAGTCCTATTTTATCTAGAACTACATCTTCACCTCTTTCATTACTGATAACTTCATATTCAAAAACTGGAGAATTATTATAACCTAGCCTCATTTCCAGAGCAAGAAAAATCGCACTCAATCGAAGTCCAAAAAAAGTAATATTATATGGATTTTGTTTGTATTTTGAATATAGGTTATCATAGTTTCCTGAAACACCATCATAACCAGAAAACGCCTGTGAATGTCTTGTTTTTCCATCTGGATCTAATTGATTTGTAATGTCATCAATCATCATTACACTTCCTACAGCTGCATCTGCTATAAATGCTGATTTTAAGGTCTTAATTTTTTCTTCAACTCGCGGCGTGTAATGTATGATTTGAGCTTGCTCATATTTTTCTTTAGCTGCAGATGGATTCGTGTTCCTAAGTCTATCCGCTTCAAATTCTAATGCCTGAGATGCTCTTATATTGCGCTGAGTGTTATCACTTTCAATTCGCTTTTCTTCTTCAGTTCTAGTATCTTTTTTCTCGGCAACTTTCTTTTCATTCGTTTTTTTCTCTATCTCTTTTTTTTCCAGAGCTATTTTGTTAAGCGCTTCTTTCCGTTCCGTTTCATCAGTCAATGATTTTGCCCGTGCTTCTTTTTCCTCAAATGCTTTTTTTCCACTTGCTTCTTCTTCCAGTTTTCTTTTCAATGCAGCCTCATCTGTTTTTCTATTATTCTCTTCTTCGTTTTTTTTCTTTAACTCAGCTTCTTTTTTCCGTTCTTCTTCCAGCTTCTTTTTTGCTAATTCCTCCTGTTTCTCTCTTTGCTTCCTTATTTCCTCTTCCTGTTTTTTTCTTTGCAGTTCTTGCTCTTTTTCTGTATTATTTTCCAAGCTAATTAATCTAACCGTTACATTTTTAATTTTTGTTTTTAGGTTGCTGCTATAACTGGATATGTCTTTGCAGTTTGATTCAAAATCAATTCCCGAAAAAAAAGCACCGCTGGAAGAGCTTGTTGTTCTGGCTATTAACGTTTCTGATTTGGTATACGATTTGGACTCTCCGCAATTATCGTATATAGTATAACTTACTTTAATGAACAACTCATAGCTACTGCGGTTTTCTATAATCAATTCGGTCGATTCCATAATACCTGACATCAATCCTTTGGAGTAAAACGTATAGCCAACTTTTGAGTCATAGGAACTTGGATTCCAAACAATACTTCCATTGCTGTTTACAACCTGGGCACTTACCCCACTTATAGTTAGTATTAAAAAAAATAAGAGATAACGCATAATTTTTTAATTTAATTTGTTAATATTTTTACTGAAATTATTTAAAACATTTATTTTATTCTCATACCACAACATTTTCTGTTGCGTTATTTTAAAAACTGCTTTTCGTAACATATTACGCCGATGTGTTTGTACAGTACTCTTTGCGATTTCCAATTTTAGTCCAATTGTTTCACTGGTATAACCATTGCAGATCAATTCCAAGACTTTCAATTCGGATTTACTCAATAACTTTACTGCTTTAATTGTCATATCTTAAGTAGGTGAATTTTTCACAACTTTCTCCCTGTTAAACATATACACATTTTTTTTAATCTGAAATACCCTAAATTGGGTAATTTTGTATATATTTGATTAATTGCTAACTAAAAAAATTATGAATGAAAAAGATAGCGCCAAGGTTTTTAGTGTTTGGGACTCGGAAAATAAAATTCTTCAACCCAATAAAAAAGAACTCCTTTTAGAAATTGTTGATCAGGTTGCTTCCTCATTTGCTGCAGGGAGCTTTTATTATTTTGTATTAAATTTCGAAAATATTGGAATGGATTATGTCAGTGAAGGCGTTAAAGATGTTTTGGGCATTGAACCGAAAGAATTTTCTATGAATAATGCTTTTAAAATAATGCATCCCGAGGATCTTGCAAAAATGAATGAAAAGGAAGCCATTGTTTTTGATTTTTTTTTTAAAAAAGCTTTCTGTTGAAGATATGTTCTTATATAAAAGTGTTTACATAATGAGACTAAAGCACACGAACGGAACTTACAAAACAATTTTACACCAGGCCCAGGTTTTAAGCGCTTCTGATGACAAAAAAATTCAGCAGACGTTATGCATCCATACAGATATTACCTATTTAAATATACCAATTAATCATAAATTATCGTTAATTAGCACAAAAAGGCCATCCTATTATTATTCAAATGAATCAGGTTGTTATTCACTTGAAAATGAAAGTATTCTTAATTTAGAAAAAGATTGTTTTAAAGATATTTTTTCCAAACGTGAAAAGGAGATTATTAAATTAATATCCAAAGGAATCAAATTTAATGAAATTGCGCAACAATTATTTATTTCTCCACATACTATTAACGCTCACAAAAAAAATATTTTAAGAAAGTCCGGCTGTAAAAATACCCCGGAATTAATTGCTAGGTGCTATGTGGAAGGAGTTATTTGTTAAACATTTAATTACCTAACAGTCTAAAATTCCATAATCAGTTATTAGTTGCCCTAAACTGTCACAATTTTGAACTTAAAACTTTAAAACTTACGAACTTGTTAACTGCCACTGAATACTGCTGACTTATTAAGCATAATCCAAAATCTGGCTCGAATGCTCTTTCGTTTTAACTTTTGTGATCACGTCTTCAATAATGCCATTTTCATCAATCACGAAAGTAACTCTGTGAATTCCTTCAAATTCTCGTCCCATAAATTTTTTTAATCCCCAAACGCCAAAAGCATTAATTACTTTTTTGTCTTCATCAGCTAATAATGGAAATGGCAACTCGTACTTATTTATAAAATTTTGTTGTCGTTTTGCTGCATCAGCACTTACTCCCAAAACTTCGAATCCTTTGGCTAAAAAAGTATGATAATTATCCCTCAAATTACAAGCCTCCACGGTACAACCTGGTGTACTTGCTTTCGGATAAAAAAATAACACTAATTTTTTACCTTTATAATCTGATAATTTTATGATATTTCCTGTTTGGTCTAATGCTTCAAAATTTGGTGCAGCATCTCCTTTTTTTAATGTAGTCATTTTTAAAGTTTTAAGTTTTAAGTTTTAAGTTTTAAGTTTTAAAAGTTGAAAGTTAAAAAGTTAAAATCATAAATGAAATAATATAAGGATAAAGATTTAAAAAATATGTTTTGTGAATTCTGACCTTAGTCAATAGGCAAAATTGAACTTCCTAGGTTATCAATGACTAGTTTCTTTTAATAACTAATACATTGTTCTCAGAAAAACACACCCCTTACCCCTCTCAAGAGGGGAATTTTAAATAACTTTGTATTTGTTAATCTAATTTATAGCTTTTAACTTTCAACTTTATTCAAAAATGACCAAAACTGAAAAAGTAAAATTTGTAATTGAAACCCTTGAAGATTTATACCCAAAAGTTCCTATTCCTTTAGAACATAAAGATCCGTATACCCTTTTAATAGCTGTTTTGTTATCGGCTCAAAGTACCGATAAAGGGGTTAATAAAATTACACCTGTATTATTTGCCAAAGCCGATAATCCGTACGATATGGTGAAATTATCGGTAGAAGAAATTAGAGAAATTATAAAACCAGTTGGTTTATCTCCAATGAAATCGAAAGGAATTTATGGTTTATCACAACTATTAATTGAAAAACATGATGGGAAAGTTCCACAAAACTATAAAGATTTGGAAGAATTACCAGCTGTTGGACATAAAACGGCGAGTGTGGTTATGAGTCAGGCTTTTGGAATTCCTGCCTTTCCAGTAGATACCCATATACACAGGTTAATGTATCGATGGAATTTAACCAATGGCAAAAATGTAGTTCAGACTGAGAAAGATGCAAAAAGATTGTTTCCTAAAGAATTATGGAACAAATTACACTTGCAAATTATTTTTTATGGACGTGAATATTCTCCCGCTCGTGGCTGGAATGTTGAAAAAGATATTATTACAAAAACTATTGGTAGAAAAGAAATCCTAAAATAAAAACCCACTTTTGGTTAAAAAGTGGGTTCAAAAAGAACATTAATTCAAATGTAACTCAATATAATCGTTTTTGTTGGTTTTCACTACCCTCATTTGTTTAGAGTAGTTAAGCAAATATTGAATTATCTCAGGTCTAGGTTGCTCTCTCATGAGAGACTTGGTTGAGTAAAGTTTTATCATAAATAGTTGGTTTATACAACTTATAACGACAAAATTTCACCTTTATTATATTATTATTTTAACTTACTAAAATTATTTGATGTTTTTCTACCAACTTCCTTAAATTAATGAGTGCATAACGCATTCTACCCAAAGCGGTATTGATGCTAACATCAGTATTTTCAGAAATTTCTTTAAAACTCATGTCTTTATACAAACGCATAATTAAAACTTCCTGTTGATCTTCTGGTAACTCATAAACCAATGCTTTCACATCTTCTAGTATTTGATCTTTAATCAATTGCCCTTCAGCATTCAATGTTTCATCACCAATTACACTAAAAATATCAAAATCGTCAGTATTTTTAAAAATCTGGATGCGTTTATTACGTCTAAAATGATCAATAATTAAATTGTGAGCAATACGCATTACCCAAGGCAAAAACTTACCTTCTTCATTGTAAGTACCTTTCTTTAAGGTGTTTATAACCTTTATAAATGTATCTTGAAAAATATCTTCGGCTATTTCTCTGTCTAAAACTTTCGAAATTATAAAACCAAAAATACGACTCTTATGCCTTAGAATTAATATTTCTAAAGATTTTTC
This sequence comes from Lutibacter sp., assembly GCF_030692605.1. Classification (GTDB taxonomy): domain Bacteria; phylum Bacteroidota; class Bacteroidia; order Flavobacteriales; family Flavobacteriaceae; genus Lutibacter. The sequence continues at coordinate 5,553 of NZ_JAUYUD010000009.1, read as the reverse complement.
GTTTCCATTAATGTAGTTGCTAACCAATACGCCATCGGTAATTCGTGTACTTTCCATAACTTAAATACGATTAGGGGTTAAATTTTTCTGTATTTATTATTTTTAAAAAGTAATTTTAACGAATAGGCGCTTTTTATTTGAGATTATTTATCAAAGATGCGTATTTTTTTTTATAAAAGCAAATTTTCATTCTCTATTTGTTAAAAACACCCTGTTATTAATAAATTTCAAATAAAACATTCTTCTCTTGTTTAAATCAATTAATCCTTATTCCTATTTCATTTTAATAAATTGTCATTACCTTTGCATTTCATCCACTTTTACCATCATAAATGACCCAAAATATTGCAGCGCTTAGTCCAAAAGAATATATTTTAATTAAAGGTGCTCAGCTGCATAATTTAAAAAATATTGATGTAGCAATTCCAAGAAATAAATTGGTGGTAATCACAGGGCTCTCTGGTTCTGGTAAATCTAGTTTAGCATTCGATACCCTTTTTGCTGAAGGACAACGAAGGTATGTTGAAAGTTTATCGTCTTATGCTAGACAGTTCTTAGAACGCCTAAACAAGCCAAAAGTTGACTATATCAAAGGAATTTCTCCTGCCATTGCGATTCAACAAAAAGTAAATTCAACCAATCCACGATCAACCGTTGGTACAAGCACTGAAATTTACGATTATTTGAAATTATTATATGCTCGAATTGGAATTACCTATTCTCCAATATCAGGTAAAGAGGTAAAAAAACATACTGTTACAGATGTTTTAAATTTTATTAAAACGTTAGAAATTGGCACCAAATTACTATTGTTATCGCCAGTACATATTAATGAAGATCGAAGTGTTTTACAAACATTAAAAATATTATCCCAACAGGGATATTCTAGAATAAAATATAAAAATGAAATTTTAAAAATTGAAGATATTTTTTCTGAAATTGAACATGATTTTCACTTGGTAATTGATAGAATAGTAACAAAAAGTGATGAAGATTTTTACAATAGACTGGGTGATGCCATACAAACAGCCTTTTTTGAAGGTAAAGGAGAGTGTATTATAGAAAATGTTAACACGACTTTTCAAACAAGTTTTAACAATAGATTTGAGCTAGACGGATTGCAATTTTTAGAGCCCAACACCCACCTTTTTAGTTTTAACAATCCGTATGGCGCTTGCCCTAAATGTGAGGGATTTGGAAGTGTTATTGGAATAGATGAAGATTTAGTAATCCCCAACACTTCTCTCACTATTTATGAAAATGCCATTCTGCCATGGAAATCAGAATCGTTTTTACAATATAAAAATGATTTAATTTCAAATGCTTACAAATTTGACATTCCAATTCATAAACCCTGGTATGAGCTTTCAGAAGAGCAAAAACAACTTATATGGACTGGTAATAAATCTTTTAAGGGAATAACCCATTTTTTCAACCATTTAGAGGAAAAAAGTTATAAAATCCAGTATCGTGTGATGCTTTCTCGTTATAGAGGAAAAACAAAATGTACCACTTGCCATGGCAAACGATTAAGAACAGAAGTTAGTAATATTAAAATTAATAACAAACACATTGGGGAACTTGTAGATTTACCTTTAAACGAATTGAAATTGTTTTTCGATACTATTCAATTATCTGATTTTGAGCAAAATATAGCAAAAAGATTATTAACTGAAATACACAATCGCTTGCAGTTTTTAATAGATGTTGGCTTAAATTATTTAAGTTTAAACCGTGCTTCAAATACGCTGTCAGGTGGTGAAAGTCAGCGAATTAATTTAGCTACTTCTTTAGGGAGTAGTTTAGTTGGATCTATGTATATTTTAGATGAACCGAGTATAGGTTTACACCCAAAAGATACCGAAAAACTTATTAAAGTTCTAAAAGATTTACGCGATTTAGGAAATACAGTAATTGTTGTGGAACATGATGAGGATATTATGAAAGCAGCCGATATAATTATTGACATTGGTCCAGAAGCTGGAACTTTTGGTGGAGAAATTGTTGCTGAGGGAAATTTTGAAACTATTTTAAAATCGGATTCTCTTACAGCAAAATATCTTAACCAAAAACTGAAAATTGAAGTTCCAAAAACAAGAAGAAATGTTAAAAAAAGCATTGAAATAATTGGTGCTCGAGAGCACAATTTAAAAAATATCAATGTTACGTTTCCTTTAGAGGCATTAACAGTGGTTACAGGCGTTTCTGGAAGTGGAAAAAGCACTTTAGTTAGTAAAATATTATATCCTTCCATCCAAAAAAGGATAGGTGGTTATGGAGAAAAAGCAGGTCAGTATACAGATATTAAGGGTCATATAGATTCTATTGAACACATTGAATTTATCAATCAAAATCCAATTGGAAGGTCGAGTAGATCAAATCCAGTAACGTATGTTAAGGCATATGATGATATTAGAACTTTATTTGCTTCAGAAAAATTATCAAAAATTAGAAATTATCAACCAAAACATTTCTCCTTTAATGTAGAAGGTGGTCGATGCGAAATTTGTAAAGGAGACGGAGAAGTTACCATTGAAATGCAATTTATGGCAGATGTTCATTTAGAATGTGACGTTTGTAAGGGTAAAAGATTTAAAAAAGAAGTTTTAGAAGTTACTTTTTATGATAAATCCATCAATGATATTTTAAATTTAACCATCGATGATGCTATTTCATTTTTTAAATTACATCAAGAAACCAAAATAGTAAAAAAACTAAAACCGCTTCAAGATGTTGGTTTAGGATACGTAACATTGGGGCAATCTTCATCTACCCTTTCTGGGGGTGAAGCGCAACGAATTAAATTAGCATCGTTTTTGGTTAAAGGAAGTAGACAGGCAAAATCCCTTTTTATATTCGACGAGCCAACTACGGGTTTGCATTTTCACGATATTAAGAAATTATTGAAATCTTTTAATGCTTTAATTAATAATGGCCATTCTATTGTTGTAATTGAGCATAATATTGAATTAATAAAATGTGCCGATTACGTGATTGATTTAGGGAAAGAAGGTGGAAAAAATGGAGGTGAACTTATTTTTCAAGGAACGCCAGAAAACCTAGTAAACTGCACTAATTCTTTTACCGGACAGTACTTAAAGGAAAAACTAAAATAAAAACTGCATTTAAAAGTAGTAGTTTCTTTTAAATGCAGTTTAAATTTTTAAAGCAAAAAAATATTATTTTTCGGCATTCATGGTTGTCAACTTACTTTTTGCCAACGTAAAGTCTGGGAATAATTTAACCGCTCTTTCAAAACTTAATTTAGCCTCTATCTTTTTTTCTAAATTTAACGCAATAATTCCTTCTAAATAAGCAATGGCAGCTTTTAAATTTACTTCTTGATTGTAATTTTTATTCACTTGAAATGTAATTTTCACATCTCCAATATCTGGTAATTTATCTGTCTTTTTTATAGTTGCAAAGGCTTCTTCGTTTTTATTCATCGCCATTTGAATACCTGCCAATTTATACCCGTGGTAATTTTTATTGGTTTTGCTAAATAGAGTCTCATAGGCCTCTTTCGCTTTGTCCAATGCCCCCATAGATTCCAATGAAATAGCTTTCATTTCCAATAATTCCAAGTTACCTGGTTTGGTTTTTAAAACATCTTCAATTACTAAAAAACAAGATATATTATTACCAGCGTTGTAATATAAATAGGCTAAACTATCTTTATAGGTACTTTGAGGACCTTCCAGAGCTATAATACTTATTAAAGAATATGCAGCGGCGGCATTATCATTATAAGTTAATGCAAGTTTCATTTTTTTATTTTCTAATTCTACTGAAGTTGATGTTTGTGCAACTACACTTGTAGTCAATATTAAAGTGATAATATAAATAATATTTTTCATGGTATGTATTAATAATTAATTAAGGCTGTAAAACTAAAAAAATATATTGTATTGATACTTAAAAGTTTCTTAAAATATAATGGGTTGAATAATGTTAATTTAAATACCATTTGAGTATTTTTTTTGGATACAATTGTTAATCCTTTTATTATTAAAACAAAAAAAGGTCTGAAAAACAGACCTTTAATTTTGGGTGGAAGACCGGGTTCGAACCGGCGACCCTCGGTACCACAAACCGATGCTCTAACCAGCTGAGCTACAACCACCATATTGCGGATGCAAATGTAAAACAATTCTATTTTATTACAAACATTTTTTAAAATAAATTATCGAAAGATTTTATAGCTATATAACGTTCTGAGGTAAAACCTTCACCATGAGATACTCCAATCAATCTGCCTAAATCCCTTGACCTATAAGTAATGCTGTCTAAAAAGTTTTTACTTGAAATTGGAGATTCAGGTTCATTGCTTTTTGGATCGTAAAATTGTGAACTGTATGCCATCACCGCTTCAACTTTTTTATCAATATAACCCGTAACATCAATAACAAAATGAGGTTCTATATTGTCCCATTGAATGTAATGATATACATTCAAAGGTCTCCAAACTTCTTGCTTTATATTATTTAAAGTTGTTTCAATTTTAACCAAACCAGCTAAAAAACAAGCATCGGAAACTAATTTGCTACCTTTGGAATGGTCAATATGCCTATCGCTAATAGCATTACAAAGCACTATGCTAGGTCTATATTTTCTAATTATTTTAATTATTTCAAGCTGATTTTCTTTGTTATTTTCAAAAAAACCATCAGCTAAACCAAGATTTTCACGGACAACAACTCCTAAAATTGATTTTGCACGAGCAGCTTCAATTTCTCTTAATTCTTCCGAACCTCTTGTTCCTAGTTCCCCTCGTGTTAAATCAACGATTCCAATTTTTTTACCAGCTACCACCTCTTTAGCAATGGTTGCCCCACAACCCAATTCAACATCATCTGGATGTGCACCGAATGCCAATATATCTAATTTCATGTTATACTAATTATAATGATACTTCAACAAATATAGTAATTTAAATATGTGAAATTACTTTTTTAATTGATTCAAAATAATTTAATATTCTATTAATATACTTGATTTAAATTACAAACGGTAACTTTTATAAAATAAACGGTATTTTATTTTGTTTTGTATTATTTTTTTATATACATTTGTCAGAACATTTTAAACAATGATAAATAAGTAGTTTAAATATAAAGTTTACAACCTAAAATAAATAATAAAAGTATAAAGTGCCCCACAATCAAAATTTACTTTAATACGCAAGGAATAAGTAAATCAGCCCCCGAAAAAGAGATTGGTCCCACCATTCTCTTTTTTGTTTTCGATTAATCCTGTTTATAAATACTGCATTTAGTTATAATAATTACATCTCTATTATCTTTAAATGAAGTTTAAGAATAAAAAAATAATAGTCATGTTTTTACTACAAACCTTTGCACTTTTAAAAATTGGTCGTTTTTTTATTCAAATATTTGTCCTTCTATAATAAGGTAACCCGTTGTGCATTTAGACAATGTTAATTTTTAAGTTGTTAATATTTCTCTCAAAAATAAACTTGTTAATGTATTGAATAATTGTCAACGAGGTTAATTTAGAAAGTATTCTTGTTTTAAATCCATCAAATGTTTTGGC
>NZ_JAUYUD010000004.1 GCF_030692605.1 Lutibacter sp. | reverse complement strand
TAAAGGAAAATATCTTCAATTGTACCTAAATGAGTTCGTTTATAAGCTTAACAGAAGATATTTTGAAGAAAAATTATTCGATAGGCTAGTAATAGCAGGTATTACAGGGTTATGACAGAAAACGGACAATCAGAAAAATTTTTCTTTGTATTTATATTCAACAAATTTAAAATAATTAAATAATTTGTAATTTACATCCAAGCCGTAATCAATATTATAATCATAATCTATTATATTTTCGTAGATATATCTTTTGTTATAATATGAATTTGTAACTCTTTGATTCCATATGGGAACATAAAATTTATTTTTTAACTCATAATAACTTTGCGAATAATAATTGATGGGTTTAGCTATGCTGTTCAAATAAGATTCAAAACCAATATCAATAATTAGTATTTCATATTCTAAACTATCATTGGCAATTCGAACAATTCCATCTGGTCGATTAGTTGTGGTATTATCAGAAGTTCTTTTGGTTGAATAGCATCCTGTCAAAATAAGAAATATAAAAATTAGAGCGATATAAATTTTCATAATAAGTTGGTATTAAGAAGTATACAGCATCAATAATTATTCCAGTTTCTTTTTTTGAAAATATTAAATTATATTAGTCTTTTACCCGTTGGGTGTAATTAAATTATTTGCGTTTTAATATTATTTATTGGTCTGTCAAATATAAATTTATTGATGTATTGAACCAATGTTAAAGCTGTTATTTTTGCTAAAATTCTTGTTTTAAAACCTTGAAAAGATTTAGCATAATTCCTTCTAATCATAAATTGGTCACACAATTGAGAGAATAATGTTTCTATTCTTTTTCTTGATTTTCTAAAAATATAGGGTTGTTTTTTATAACCAATTTGATTTATTCTCATAGGAGTTTCCAATTTTATATTTGCTGTTTCAAACAAATCTAATTGTAGGGTTGAAGATAAATATCCTCTATCTCCAAGCAGCACACAATCAGACATTTGATGTTTTAAATCTTTTAATAAATGGACATCGTGAACACTCGCTTTTGTAATATCTATTGATTGAAAAACTCCAGAAACGGTACAAACCCCGTGAAGTTTGTAACCATAAAACCAAGAATTTTGGGATGCACAAAAACCTTTATCTGGTGCAGTCTGAAAATCATCTTTGCAAATTTTAATTCTATTATGGCGAGCCATTTTACAAATCTCCAGTGGCATACTATCAACAACAAAATAATTTTCAAACTCTGTGAATTTTGAATATAAATGTTGCCTGACTTCTTCAGCAAAATGGAATAATTTTTTCCTTCTCTTGTTATACTGACTTCGCTCAATTAGATTAGAAATTTGCCCATTTTGCAATTGATTGAAAAATGAGTTTTCACTATCAATAGACATATATTCGGAAGTTAAACTCAATGCAACAACTTCTAAATCAGTCATTTTAAGTCTTCTTCCAACTCGGATTTCTGTGTTTAAAACAATATTCAAAGAACTTATAACTTCTAAAATTTTATAATAATTTTTTACTATATTTGACATAAATATTGGCGGTTTAGCGACTTCAAGATACTGAATTTCAGTATCTTGGCCAATATTTATAAGACTTTTTTTAAACTAAATAATTACACCCAACGGGTTATATAACGATAAAGTTACAAAAAAAAGGAGCTGAAAGCTCCTTTTTATGGTTATAATCTATATATAAAATTATTGAACAAAACTTATTCTAGAGCCGCCTGACGCAAAAATTGTTCTCATTCTATCGTTTTGACCATTTGTAAACATATACATACAATTATCATCTGTATAGTCCATATAATTCATAGTCATGTCAGCAGAACTACAATGAACCGTTGGGTAAGAAGGGCAACCATAATTTGCTCTGTCTGAACTAGGAGTGTCGGTTACAAAATCATCTTGAGAACATCTACCATCACCCCAAATATGACGTAAGTTTAGCCAATGCCCAACTTCATGAGTTGCTGTTCTACCGTGGCCGTATTGACCACCTGCAGTATTTTCGCCTAAAAAATCAGAACCGATAACAATACCATCAGTAGCTAAAGCGCCTCCTGGAAATTGTGCATATCCTAAAATTCCACCACCAATTTCACAAACCCAGATGTTTAAATAGTTAGCAGGATCTGTCGCATCCCAACCACCTTGACTGGTATATTTCATAGAATTATTTGTTCCCCAAGTTGCTTTGGTAGAAGCTTTTCTATTCACTCCAGCTAATACAAAAGTAATATCAGTATTTGCAATTAATGCAGCAAATAGAGATGGGACATTGCTTGTTCTTGCATTGTTATTGTTAAAATCATCATTTAAAATAGCTATTTGAGAATTAATATGAGCTTGAGTTACTGGGTGAGCAGCATCTTCAAGAATATTAATAATTACCGGTATAGTTACTGTTCCTACATAAGGAGTTGGAGGAGTAGTTCCACCACCACCCGGTTTTCCTTTGTTGGCAGCACCCTTGTTTGAAATTAAAGTTCTAGTATGTTTTTCAATTTCAAACATACGGTTTTCAAGACCTGGATTGTCTTTTAATTGTTGGTTTAGTACTTTCATACTATAACACTTGTCACCATGTGAACCCTCTTCGGATTTAGCTGATAAATTATCATCGGTGTAAACATAAAAGTCGCTCATGTCTATGGCAACTTCTTGATTTGGGGTAATTTCGTCAGAATTTGGTTGACATGCAATTATAACTAACGCTAAAACTACAAAAGAAAGAATTAGTTTTTTCATTGAGATTTTAAATAAAATTTGTTAATAATTAGGGACTTATCATTAGTAATGATGGTCGAATATATAAATTATTTCATTAATAACAACTAATTCAGCAATAAAAATATAAAATAATTATCACACCAATAAAAAAGGTTAATATTTTAACTTTTTGCTATAAAATGTTAAATAATTAACAAAGCATTGATTTCGCTTTTAACAAAGCATCATATAAAAGATCAACTTCTTCAAAGGTATTGTAAAAAGAAAATGAAGCTCTAATAGTGCCTGGAATTTTATAAAAGTCCATGATAGGCTGCGCACAATGGTGACCAGTTCTTACAGCAATTCCTAATTTATCAATTATTGCACCTATATCATACGGATGTATTTCACCTATATTGAAAGATATTACAGCTGTTTTATTTTTTGAACTACCATAAATTTTTAGACCTTCAATTTGAAGTAATTTTTTAGTGGCATATTGAAGCAATTCATTTTCATAGGAAGCAATGTTATCGAAGCCTAAATTATTTAAATAATCAATGGCAACTCCAAAAGCAATTACACCTGCAATATTTGGTGTGCCAGCTTCAAACTTATGAGGTAAATCGGCATATGTAGTTTTTTCAAAAGTAACCTCTTTAATCATTTCCCCTCCTCCTTGATATGGCGGTAATTTGTTTAACCAAACTTCTTTTCCATATAAAATTCCAACACCTGTTGGTCCACATAATTTATGAGCTGAAGCAACGTAAAAGTCCATATCTAAAGCTTGTAAATCTGGTTTAATATGTGGGCAAGCTTGTGCGCCATCAATTAAAACAGCTGCTCCAATACTATGTGCTTTATCAATAATTTCTTTAATAGGATTTATGGTTCCTAAAGCATTTGAAACGTGATTTACAAATACTAGTTTTGTTTTATTAGAAAGTAATTTATCATATTCACTCATCACTAATTCTCCTTTTAAATTCATAGGAATTACTTTCAAAATGGCACCGGTACGCTCACATAGCATTTGCCAAGGCACTATATTTGAATGATGCTCCAAGGCTGAAACTATAATTTCGTCACTTTCATTCAACAAAGAAGTAAATCCTGTTGCAACGATATTTATGCTGTGTGTTGTTCCTGAAGTTAATATAATTTCGTAACTTTTATTAGCATTAAAATGATGTTGAAGTTTAATGCGAGCTTCTTCATAAGCATCTGTAGCTAATTGACTCAACGTATGAACACCTCTGTGAATATTTGAATTAAAAGTGGAGTAATAATTAACAATACTATCTATAACAACTTGTGGTTTTTGGTTGGTTGCAGCATTGTCTAAATAAACCAACTGTTTTCCGTTAATTTTTACTTTTAATATTGGAAAATCAGTCCTGATTTTTTTTATGTCTATCATTTTCTTTTTTTAGAATGATTCTAAATACAAAATTACAAAATAGCTTTTATTTTAGAGGTCGTAAAATTTAAAATCTTAACGTAAATTTTAGAATAAGCTGATTTATTAGATGGGTAAACAGTTTTTGCGAAAATCAACTTCGTTTAAAGGAAATACTAAAGTTCTTTTTAAGGATGTGACAGGATACATAACTTATGCACTTCGGCCAAAACCAATGCTTTTTGTTTTTCTGAAAAACCAAGTTGATGGAGCGAATCCGGATTTTTAGAAAGCTCTTTTACTAGGATAATATCTTTTTCAATAAGTTGAATTTTTTCTTTTTTCGTCAAAGAGGTCAGGGTAGTTATTGGATATAAGCCATATTTATCAATATTATTTTTTATTCCGTTATTTTTGGGGTAATCCCAACTTAACAAGGTTAAGTTAACACAATTTGCGTAGTCTATTGCATCTTTTGTAAAACGTGTATTTGTAACCAGCCAACCTTGTTTTAAATGGGTGGTTTTACCCGAATTATTCCATACTTTTTGAACATCAATAAATCTGGAGTTAATATATAATGGAATTTTTACATTGCTTACCGCGGATGGATCTGTATGAAATTTACATTCAATAGTATAAACATTTCCATCTTTTTCTGCCAGAACATCTATTTCGTGGGTAATGCACTCACCGTGCAATATTTCGCCAATTTTAGTTTTATATCCTTTTTGTTTTAGTAACGCACTAATCAATCTTTCAAAAGGAAAACCGGTAGGACCTAATTCGAAAATTGCTCTTTTTAAACTGTACTTTGAAGCAGAGTCTCGATTGTATTTTTTTAATATACGAAAGGCTTTTCTATAAATTAAGTTTGAAGAAATTCCGTCATATAGTTCAAGTTGTATGGTCTTAACAATTCTTTCAATTTCTTCGTTTGAAGCACCGCTATTTTGAAGAGATTTAGAGAACTTCTGTATTGAAAAGGGTTCTAAATCTCCAGAATTTTTTTTGATAACTACTATTTTATCATTCATATCTTCTCTTTTTATCGTATCAAATTTAGGTTATTATATTTTCTTCAATTTATTTAAGACCTTAATATTTATGCCATTATTTAAAGAAAAATATTAACTGGTTTTCTTATAACTCCAAACTGCCAAGCCATTCATCAAAATGGCAAAGCCTAGCGTTTTAAAAAACTGAGGTAAAATATCATTAAAATCAGCGCCTTTTAACATCACCATTCGCATGACTTCTACAAAATATTTTATGGGATTAAATTCTGTTAAATATTGTGCCCACATTGGCATACTTTCAATAGGTGTAAAAAGACCACTCATTAAAATAAAGATTACCACAAAAAACCAGGCAATAAACATTGCTTGTTGTTGTGTATCAGTAAAATTAGATATAAATAATCCCATACCTAAAATAACCAAAAGGTAAAAAGCTGTATAAAAATAAACTAAACCAAGACTCCCAATGATTGGGGTATTAAAAACAACTTTTGAAATAATGAGACCTATGGTTAATAAGCCAAATCCGATAATCCAAAAAGGGAATAGTTTGCCAATTATAAATTGATGCTTTCTAATAGGAGTTACGTTCATTTGCTCTAAAGTCCCAATTTCTTTTTCGCGTACAATATTCATTCCTGATAAAAATAAAGTGATCATTGTTACCAATAAAACCAAGATACCCGGAACCATAAATGTTTTATAATTTAACGTTTCATTATACCAAAAAGAAGTAATACCTGTAATGGTTTTAGGCTTGTTTATAAAGTCAGATGGTTGCATTAATGCTGCTTGTGCATTTTTATTAAAACTTTGTACAATTTGATTGATATAAACATTTTCTACTCCTGCTGCAGCGCCATCAATAGCATTAATAATAACTGATAAATTTGTTTTTTTGTCCTTTAAAAGATCTCGTTCAAAATATGGAGGAATTTCCAAAATAACATCAACTTCTCCTTTTAACATAGCTGAACGTGCCATTTTTTCAGAAGAAAAACTAGAAACAACATTAAAATAAGTTGATGCTTCAAATTTATCAATCAACGCTCGGGAAAAGGAAGTGTTGTCATTATCAATATAGGAGAATTTTATATTTTTTATTTCAAAAGTTGCGGCATTAGATAAAATAACTAATTGCAATAATGGTAATATAAAAATAATAGGAAGCATTCCTTTATTTCTAAAAATTTGTTTGAATTCTTTTTGTATGATGTATAGAATTGTATTCATTTTATAATTCTTCATTTTAATTCGTCATAACGAGGAGCTATAGCGGCGTGCTTATCTCATTTTTTAGAAAGAGATTGCCACAATTTTTTTATCAAAAATTTCGCAATGACAGTTTCTCATTATTCATTTTTATTTTTTCATTGTTAATTGAATTACTCTAACCTTATTTTATATTTTTTAATACTCAACACAATAAAAAATAGTGTCATCGCAACTAGAATTAATGTTTCCTTCCAAATAAAAAGTAACCCAACACCTTTCAGCATAATTCCTTTTAAAATAATGATAAACCATTTTGCTGGAATAGTGTTACTAATTACTTGTAAAGGCAAAGGCATACTGGAAATTGGAAAAATGAACCCAGATAATAGTATGGTTGGCAACATTAAACCCATTAAAGAAATCATCATAGCTGTTTGTTGGGTAGCTGATGCTGTTGAAATTAAGATTCCTAAGGATAACGATGTTATTATGAATAAAACACTTTCAATTCCCAATAAAAATAAACTGCCCTGAACAGGCATTTTAAAGATAAAAATACTAAGTAAAACAATCACTACGGCGTTAATTATAGATAAGAAAATATAGGGTACAACTTTGCCAATTATGACCTGAAATGGTTTTAATGGAGATACGAGTAAGATTTCCATGGTTCCTAATTCTTTTTCACGTGTTATAGAAATGGAAGTCATCATTGCAGAAACTAACATTAAAATAATGGTCATTACACCGGGAACAAACATAAAAACGCTTTTTAATTCTGGATTGTAAACCATTCGAGTTTCTGGAACAATTTGATAAGGTGATTTTACGTTTTTATTAATTTCTTGCTGGTATTTTTGAAGAATAGAATTTGTGTAATTACTAATGGTATTTGCGGTATTTGGATCCGTTGCATCGGTAATTATTTGAATAGTTGCATTGCTTTCCTTTGTTAAATTTTTACTGAAATCTTTTTCGAAAATCAAGATTGCTTTCACTTTTCCTTTTTTAAAAACAGCTTCAATTTCAGATTCATTTTTAATTAATTGTCGAATGCTGAAATACTTTGAAGATGCAATTTTATGAATAATTTCTTGTGTTGTTGCATCTTTTGAATGATCAAGAATAGCAATGTCTACATTGTTAATTTCATTGGTAATGGCAAAACCAAACAGCATTATTTGTGCTATTGGCATTCCAAAAAGTATAAACAACGAACGTTTATCTCTAAATATGTGGTAAAACTCTTTTTTTATAAATCCTATAAATCGTTTCATATTCCCCATCTAACTTCCCCAAAGGGAAGGATTTTATTATTTTTAGTTTGTCATAACGAGAAGCGATAGCGACGTGGTTATCTCATTTTTATTTGCGAGATTGCCACACTTCACTCCGTTTTGTTCGCAATGACTTTTATTTATTCATTTTTAATTTTGCATTATCAATTATCAATTGGGCTTCTTGCCAATTTTAAAAAAACATCATTCATACTTTCAGCTTTAAATTGCTTTTTCAATTTTTTAGGGGTATCCAACGCTTCAATTTTACCATCAACCATAATAGAAACACGATCGCAATACTCAGCTTCATCCATATAATGTGTAGTTACAAAAACAGTGGTTCCGTTGTTGGCAGTTTTATAGATCATCTCCCAAAATTGGCGTCTGGTAATTGGATCAACACCACCAGTTGGTTCATCTAAAAAAACAATTTTAGGACTGTGTAGTAAAGCAACCGAAAAGGATAATTTTTGTTTCCAGCCTAATGGTAAAGAACCTACCAATTCATTTATAATGTCACCCAAGCCCAATTCTGCGACCAATTCGCTCCGTTTTTCTTTTATTTTTGAGCGTGATAAGCCATAAATTCCCCCAAAAAAAGTAATATTTTCTTTTACCGTTAAATCGTCATACAAAGCAAACTTCTGACTCATATAACCTATATTTTTTTTAATGTTTTCAGGATTTGTAAAAACATCAAAACCTGCTACTTGTGCACTTCCGGAAGTTGGTGTTGAAATACCAATCAGCATTTTCATAGCTGTAGTTTTTCCTGCTCCATTTGCGCCTAAAAACCCAAATATTTCTCCTGCTTTAACCTCAAAAGTAATGGCATTTACGGCAGTAAAATCACCAAATGTTTTGGTGAGGTTTTCAACTTTTATTACGCTTTCTCCTTTCATTTATTACTATTTGTGTCATTCTGAGCGATAGCGAAGAATCTCATCTTTTTAAGTAGAAGATTCTTCATTTCGTTTGCACTACATTCAGAATGACAATTGCTTATCTTAATAACAGTTTTCATTTAGCCAATTCCATAAAGGTATCTTCAATAGTAGTTTTTGTTGGTTGAATACTAATATTTACGGCACCCATTTCTTCTAAAAAATGATACAATTCTTTCGGGTTGAAATCTTCTCTTTTATCTGTATAATGTACAAATTCACCAAATGGATAAACGCTATATTTATACTCATATTCATTTAAAAATTCTATGAGTTTAAACATATTATCGGCTTTCACATCATATATATTTTTCGGATAATGTTTTATAATTTCTTGTGGGGTATCAATTTGTAATATTCTACCATCTTGAATGAGTGCAATTCTATCACACAGAGCAGCTTCATCCATATAAGGAGTAGAAACCAACATAGTAATTCCTTTTTGCTGCAATCTCTTTAACATTTCCCAAAATTCTTTTCTTGAAACTGGGTCAACACCTGTGGTTGGTTCATCTAAAAACAACACTTTAGGTTTGTGAATTAAGGCACAGCACAAAGCTAGTTTTTGCTTCATTCCACCAGATAATTTGCCTGCTCTACGTTTTTTAAAAGGTTCAATTTGAATGTAAATATCCTTTATTAAATCGTAGTTTTTTTCAATGGTGGTTCCAAATATGGTGGCAAAAAAAGTCAAATTCTCTTCAACTGTTAAATCTTGATACAGTGAAAATTTTCCAGGCATATAACCCACATGATTCCTTATATTCTTATAGTCTTCAACAACATTAAAACCAGCCACAGTTGCTGTTCCTTTATCAGCAATAAGCAAGGTGGTTAAAATTCTGAAAATGGTTGTTTTTCCAGCGCCATCAGGACCAATTAATCCGAATAATTCACCTTCTTTTACTTCAAAAGAAATGTTTTTTAAAGCGGTTTTATCTTTAAATGATTTGCTGATATTTTGTACAGAAATGCTCATTATATGTTATTCAAAATAGTTTTTGTAAGTTTTTAAATGTGCGTTTAATTTGTTGAAATTTTCTTTGCTGTTTACAATATCTGAAGAAGTTAAACCATTAAATAAATCTTTCATAGGAACTATAAATAAATGCAACTGATCGTGCGCTTCACCAGTCATACTACATTTTTCAATAATAGTTTTAAATTGCGTTTCTAAATTTTGTTTTAGGGTTGCATAAGCTTCTGGATTTTCTACTTCAGAAAAATTAGCCATTAATTCTAACATTGCATTAATTCCTTCAGAAGTTTCAGAATTGGCTTCCCATAATTTTCCGTTATTTAATTGAAGTACTTCAACTTCGTTATGGTGTTGTTCTTCCGTTTGTTGTGGTTGTTCTTGTTCTGGTTTTTTTTCGGTAGTATTTTTACATGAAATTGTAAAAATGAATAGTATTGCTACTGCAAAAAGTTGTGTTGAATTTTTCATTTTGATTGAGTTTTAGAGTTTGTAAATAATAGAAAAATGATTATCCAAATGCTTATTCTAAAAAGCATTGCATTCATACTTTCAGAGGCAACATTTTCATTAAAAAAATATAAATATGACAATAAGATACTGTGTGAAGCGAGTATAAATAGGATGAATTTTTTGGCAAATTGATGTTTTGATCCTATTAAATAGGCGGTTACAATTGAAATAAATCCAAATCCAACATTGTAAATTACCAACCAGTTGAGAACTGTATAGTTTTTTTTGTCGATTCCTAGCAATACTTTTGATCCTGCAATTATTGACATCATGCCTATAAAAAAGGCAAGTATTGAGGCTATTTTGTATAAATATTTCATAATAATGGACTTTTTTTTAATTTTTTTTAAACTGAAAACTGCAACTGCCAACGGATTACTGAGTTATCCACATTTCTGCAGGCATTCCAATTTTAAGACTTCCATCATTTTTCACATCAATTTTTACAGCATAAACTAAGTTAACTCGCTCTTCTTTTGTTTGAATAATTTTAGGAGTGAATTCTGCTTCTGACGAAATCCAGGAAATTGTTCCGGTATAACTTTTCATCGCTTCAGTTGCATCAATTTTAACAGTAACTTCTTCACCAATTTTAATACTTGAAAGTTGCTTTTCACTCACATAAACACGCACTTGTAAAGTGCTTAAATCGGCAATTTTGTAAAGTGGTTTACCAAATGAAGTAATTTCATTAGGTTCAGCATATTTAACCAGAATAGTTCCATTAACTGGATTTATAATGTTGCTTTTTTGTAATTGATCTTCAATTTGTTGAATTTGAATATCAATACTTTTCAGCTCATTAACAACAGGTGAATTTTGAATTTCAACGCTTCTAATTTGATTATTTAAAACATCAATTTTTCCATCAATATCATCTAATTGTTGTTGTGTTCCAGCATTTTCTTTTATCAAATTTTGAATTCTGGTTTTTGAAATTATGGCTGATTTCAATTGTGCTTTTAGGACACTTATTTGAGATAAAACACCTTTTGATTTTGATGTTATGGTATTTTTAGAAACTAATAGTTGCTCTTTTTTCAAACTTAATTGTATGGTATCAATTAAACCTATTTGTTCCCCTTTTTTTAGAGTTTTTCCTTCTTCAACAGTAAAGAGGATTAGTTTTCCATTGCTTTCTGCTGAAATTGTAGTTTCAATAGCTTCAAAATTACCGTAACCATCAGCTTTATCGTTATTGCTACAAGAGATTAGACTGCTTGTTACTAAGAATATTCCTATTATTATTTTTATGATTTTCATTTGCTTATAATTTATTTTTTAGTCTTTAATCTTTCTTCTTAAGTCACTTTTCTTTTTTCATGGAATTCCCCCTTTGGGGGTTAGGGGGCTGGATTTCCTTTAGTTGTTTTATAGTTTTCTTTTGCTAACAGTAATTGAATTTTATGTGTGCTTAAATTGTTTTCCGCTTCGTACAAATTGGTTAATTCTGTGATATAAGCAGATGCGGTAATGACTCCATTTTTTAATTGAGATGCTGCAGTTTCTAAAATAGCTTTACGCAATGCTATAATGGAAGTGTCGGTTTCAATAAATGAAGTTATTTTGTCAATTTCATCTTGTTGCTGGTTCAACGCTATATTCGTATTTAGTTTAAAAACAGTTTCTTCAGTATCAACAATTTCTTTATTTATGAGTAAAGATTCGCGTTGTTTTTTGTTAGAATTCCAGTCAAAAACATTCCAGTTTAATTTTAAGCCAACCATATAAAAAGATTGAAACGAATTGTCTAACATATTTAACCCTGGATTTCCGTAACCGCCAGTAACAAAGCTCATTAATTTGGGAGAATTTTGTTTGGAAATTAAATGATTAGAACTTTCAATTTCATCTTTTTTAAGTTGAAATAAATCCAATTCTGGTCTTTTTATTTCGTTGTTTGATGCGATTAATACAACCGAATTTTCTAAATAAGTTGTTGCATTTATTTTCGTTCCAATTAATTCAGAAAGGGTGTTTATTAAGCTGCTTTTATTGAAGCTTATTTCAATAAATTGCTGTTCAATTTTCAGCAATTCAGCTTCTAAAACGCTATCGGAAGTTGGTAATAAGACACCGAATTTTATTCCCGCTTTTACTTCTTTTAATTTGGCTTCTAACAATGCTGTTTTTGAAGTTAATAAATCGTATTTTTCTTGTTGTAATAAAATGGAAAAATAAAGTTGATTCACTTGTTTTTTTAATTGATATAAACTCACTTCAACCTGCTTTTGAGTTGTTTTTAAAGAAGCAGCCTTCATAGCTGCAGAAGCATCTATAAGTCCGCCTGCATAAATAAGTTGATTTACAGAAATGGTTGCTTTATACTGATCTTTATTTGGCGGTTCAATTGTAGAACCTGGAATTGCAATTGGAATTGAAGTAACATCAGACTGGTAAGTTGCTTGTGCTAAAAAATCGAATTGCGGTAATTTTCCAGTTCTGATAACTTGTAAGTCCAGCGCATTTTGCTTTGCTAATAATTCTGTTTGTTTTGCTAATGGATAATTTTTATTCAACAAAGTATAACATTCTTCAAGTGTTAATTTTTCTTGAGCAATTGAAGTAATTGAAATAAATAAGAATATTATTTTGATGTAATTTTTCATAAATTAAACTTTTATAGCATTAATTATAAAATCGGCGACTTCTGTTTTTCTGGCTTCGATCATTTGTTGGTAATCTTCATTGTTAATAGATAAAAACCCTTTCAATAGGGGCGCTGCAATAAATGGGAATAAATTTAAAGCCAAAATATTGATAAATAACTGTTCTGCTTTAATTGGTTTTATAATCCCATTTTTTACTTCATCAGCAACTTGTTTTTTAAATTTTTCAATATTTGGAAACTCCTTTTCCGATAAAAAATTTTTTATGAATTCCGGATTTTTATTTATTTCTTGAATGATAAAATTTGGTAAATAAGGGTGTTTAATAACAAATGATATGTAATTATTTGTAAAATTTCTTATTTTTTCGAAAAGGGAAGTATCATCGTTTAAAACTTTATTTAGCTGAGGTGCCAATAAGGTAAAAGCGCTTTTGAAAACAGCTTCAAAAAGCAATTGTTTGCTTCTATAATAATAATGTAACAATGCTTTATTGATACCGGCTTCATCTGCTATTTCTTGCATTCGAGCACCGTCCATTCCTTTGCGTTGAAAAACATGTTTTGCAGCATTTAAAATATTGGATTCGGTGGTTATTTCCTTTTCTTTTTTCATTAATTTAACTGTATAGTTTAACCAAATGGTTAACAAAAGTAAAAACTTTTTTTGAACTGACAAAATAATTGTTACTTTTAGCATTTACTAAAATGTATTTCAATGAAAAAATTTATAAAATGGGGTTTTTCTTTAGTTTTTTTAGCAGTTATTTATGTTGGATATTCAAATTTTCAAAAATTTGTGTTGATTTCCGGAATTTCGGCTAAATGGGTTTCTTCAGGAATTTTTGTTGCTCATAGAACTCAAAAGTCAATTGAAGCAAGTGACATTCATTTTTCGCCTGTTACTTGGGCAAAAAATGAAGTAGATCTTGAGAATAAATCTGTTACTTCAACTGTTTTCGGATTTAAAAGTAGAACAGCTGTTTATAGAGAAGGACTGGGAAGCGTTGTTACAAATAGTGATTATGATGCAACTGCACCTTATTTGATTCCGAAGCGAAATATAACGTCAATTAATTTGCCGTTTCCTTATGGAGATTTGCCGCAAAAGGATACTGTTTTTTCCACCATAAATTATGATAAATTAAAAAATGTAGTTGAAACGTATTTTGGTAAAAATACTCCTGAAAATACAACAACAGCATTAATCATAATCTATAAAAATCAAATTATAGCCGAAAAATATGCAGATGGGTTTAACAAAGATACCCGATTGTTAGGATGGTCTATGGGAAAAAGTTTGATGAGTGCGGTTTGCGGTGTGATGGATTTGCAGGGTAAATTAAGCAAGGACGAACCAGCTCCAATTGATGCTTGGAAAAATGACGAACGTTCTAAAATTACAATAGACAACCTATTACATATGAATAGCGGGTTGAAATGGGAAGAGGATTACACAAAGATTTGTGATGTGACTAAAATGTTATTTTTTGAAACTGATATGTCGAAGTCACAAATTAATAAGCCTTTTGTTGGCAAGCCAAATGAAACTTGGAATTATTCCTCAGGAACAACCAATTTAATATCTGGAATTATCAGACAAAAGTTTAAAAATCACCAAGAATATCTTGATTTTTGGTATACCGATTTAATTGATAAAATTGGAATGCACTCTATGCTGGTTGAAACAGATTTGGCAGGTAATTATGTAGCATCTTCTTATGCTTGGGCAACTACAAGAGATTGGGCAAAATTTGGATTGCTTTATTTACACAATGGAAATTGGAATGGAGAACAAATTATGAGTGAAGATTGGGTAAAATATACGGCAATCCCAACAAATGGTTCTGAGGGTGTATACGGCGCACAGTTTTGGTTAAATGCTGGTGGTCATTTGCCTGATGTTCCAAAAGATTTATTTTTTGCCGATGGCTATCAAGGACAAAGAGTGTATATTATTCCTTCCAAAGAATTGGTGGTTGTAAGGTTGGGAGTTACTTTTAGTGTTTTAGAAGAGCAGTTAAAAAACAGACCAGTTAAAACTGGAGAAAATAAAGATGTTGTTGAATTTGAATTAAATAACATTTCTTCTAATAAATTGTTAAAAGAGATTTTGTCTGTTATCGAATAATTATATAGTTTATTTTCATGTAATGGCTACCAAGGCCAACATGTATTTATCATTCCTTCAAAAGACCTTGTAATTGTGAGGTTTGACTTGGCAGAAAACCCCGAATTTGATGTAAATATTTTTTTTAAGTGAAGTTTTAGACGCCATTAAATAAATGATAAAAAATCTTAAAAAAAGCCGCAATTAGACTGCCCCCAAAAAGTTAGACACTATTTGGGGGTATTTTTATGGAAAGAAAAGTGAAATATGATTACACATTTAAACTTGAATGTGTAAAATTAGTATTAGAGAAACATTATTCATGTTTATTAGTTTCAAAGCA
>NZ_JAUYUD010000122.1 GCF_030692605.1 Lutibacter sp. | reverse complement strand
TTAACCTCACGGGCTTTCATTGATTCTTTAGCCATTCCTTAATTATTTTTAAATGGTAAACCTAGTTCACTTAATAATGATTTTGCTTCTTTATCTGTAGGAGCCGATGTTACAAAAGTAATATCCATTCCACCTATTTTGTTTACTTTGTCAATATCAATTTCTGGGAAAATGATTTGCTCTGTAACACCTAAATTATAGTTTCCTCTTCCATCAAAACCAGTTGCTTTAATACCGTTAAAATCTCTTACACGTGGTAATGAAACGGTAACTAATCTATCTAAAAATTCATACATTTTTTCACCACGTAACGTAACTTTAACACCAATTGGCATTCCTTTACGTAATTTAAATGATGCAACGTCTTTTTTAGATATTGTTGACAATGCTTTTTGACCAGTAATTTTTGATACTTCATCTAAAGCATAATCAATTAATTTCTTATCGGAAACTGCTCCACCAACACCTTTACTAATTACAATTTTTTGTAATTTAGGTACTTGCATCACATTTTTATAACCGAATTCTTCCATAAGAGCACTTACAATTTTGCTCGTATATTCTTCTTTAAGTCTTGGTAAATATGCCATCACTAAATTGCTTTATCGGATTTTTTAGAAAACCTAATTTTTTTGTCCCCTTCAATTCTATATCCTACTTTGGTTGTGTTACCTTTTTCTAATAACATTAAGTTAGATATGTGAATTGATGCTTCTTTTTTAACAATACCTCCTTGTGGGTTTTGTGCACTAGGTTTTGCGTGTTTAGATACCATATTGACACCTTCCACAATTGCTCTATTTTTATCTAGGAAAATTTTTACTATTTTTCCTTCTTCTCCTTTGTGATCACCTGCCATTACTCTAACAGAATCTCCTGATTTTATCTTTAACTTCATTGTCATAAATTTATTAAAGCACTTCAGGTGCTAATGATACAATTTTCATAAATTGTTTTTCACGAAGTTCTCTTGCAACTGGACCAAAAACACGAGTTCCTTTCATTTGCTCTGAGGCATCTAAAAGAACACAAGCATTATCATCAAATCTAATGTACGATCCGTCTTTTCTTCTAATTTCTTTCTTCGTTCTAACAACTACCGCTTTGGCAACTTGACCCTTTTTAACAGATCCATTTGGAGTAGCATCCTTAATTGCTACTACAATTTTGTCACCTATAGATGCGTATCGTTTTCTGGTTCCTCCTAAAACGCGGATAACTAAAACTTCTTTAGCTCCAGTATTATCTGCTACTCGTAATCTTGATTCTGTCTGTAACATATTATTTTGCTCTTTCTAGGATTTCTACTAACCTCCAACGTTTAGATTTACTCATTGGGCGTGTTTCCATTATTCTAACAGTGTCTCCAATATTGCAATCATTTGTTTCATCGTGCGCTACATATTTTTTAGTGCTTAACACGAATTTTCCGTACATAGGGTGTTTCATTTTTTTAACTTCATTTACAATAATAGATTTCTCCATTTTGTTACTTGAAACTACACCTATTCTCTCTTTTCTAAGATTTCTTTTTTCCATCTTTTACTTCTGAATACAATTATTGTAATTCTCTTTTAGTTATTTCTGTAGCAACACGTGCAACAGTTCTTCTAAGTGTTCTCAATTGCATTGGAATTTCCAATGGTGATATAGAATGAGTTATTTTTAACTCAGAATAACTCTTTTTTAAACTTCCAAGTTTTTCTTGTAACTCTTCGGTTGATAATCCTTTAATTTCTGATTGTTTCATTTTCTTAATCGGTTATTAAGCGTTATCAAAATCTCTAGCTACAATAAACTTCGTTTTAACAGGAAGTTTTTGTGCCGCTAAACGTAAAGCTTCTTTTGCTACGTGAGCAGGTACTCCACCTACTTCAAACATAATTCTTCCCGGTTTAACAATGGCTACAAAATATTCTGGAGCTCCTTTACCTTTACCCATACGAACTTCTAATGGTTTTTTGGTAATAGGTTTATCTGGAAATATTTTAATCCACAGTTGACCTTCTCTTTTCATATGTCGAGTTGCCGCAATACGCGCTGCTTCGATTTGACGAGATGTAAGTAAGTCTTGTTCTAAAGCTTTGATACCAAATGTTCCGTTAGAAAGCTGATGCCCTCTATTAGAATTTCCATTCATTTGCCCTTTCCCCTTCTGTACTTTACGATATTTAACTCTCTTTGGCTGTAACATTTTAACTTCTAAATTTTAAAAATTTATTTTCTTTTGCGAGCTTGTGGTCTTCTAGATGGGCCTGCACCTTTCTCATTACCCTTTCCTTGTTTTTTAGAAAGACCAACTAATGGAGACAATTCTCTTTTACCATAAACCTCACCCTTCATAATCCACACTTTTACTCCTAAACGGCCGTAAGTTGTATGGGCTTCAGCAAGTGCATAATCAATATCTGCTCTAAAAGTAGAAAGAGGTATTCTTCCTTCTTTATAATGCTCTGAACGAGCCATCTCTGCGCCATTCAAACGACCAGAAATTTGAACTTTAATACCTTCCGCATTCATGCGAATTGTAGCAGCAATAGCCATTTTTATTGCTCTACGGTACGAAATTCTACTTTCAATTTGTCTTGCGATACTAGCAGCTACTAAACGAGCATCTAATTCTGGACGTTTAATTTCAAATATATTAATTTGAACTTCTTTCCCAGTAATTTTTTTAAGTTCTTCTTTTAACTTGTCTACCTCTTGCCCACCTTTCCCAATAATAATACCAGGTCTAGCAGTAGTGATAGTAACGGTTACAAGTTTAAGTGTACGCTCAATTATTACTGTTGAAACACTTGCTTTTGATAATCGAGCATTCACATACTCTCTTATTTTATAATCTTCAGCAATTTTATCACCGTAGTTTCTTCCTCCATACCAGTTGGAATCCCATCCTCTGATAATTCCTAAACGATTTCCTATTGGATTTGTTTTTTGTCCCATTGCTACTTATGATTGATTACTTACAATTTTACTTCCTAAAACCATTGTCACGTGATTAGAACGTTTTCTAATTCTATGAGCACGACCTTGCGGTGCTGGTCTTAACCTTTTTAACATTCCTGCGCCATCAACAAATATTTCTTTTACAAATAAACTTGCATCTTCAATATTTGAATTTTCATTTTTCGCTTGCCAGTTAGCAATTGCACTCAAAAGTAGTTTCTCTAGATTAATAGCAGCCTCCTTTGAATTGAACTTTAAGATTTGAAGCGCTTTTTCAACTTCAACTCCTCTAACTAAATCTGCAACTAAACGCATTTTTCGTGGTGAAGTAGGACAGCCTGTAAGCTTAGCAAAAGCTAACTGCTTTTTCTCTTCTTTAATTTGCTGTGATCTTATTTTTTTACGAACTCCCATATCCTACTATTTTTTTCCTTTATTTTTTGCTCCACCATGTCCTCTGTAAGAACGTGTTGGAGAAAATTCTCCTAACTTATGACCTACCATGTTTTCTGTAACATAAACTGGTACAAACTGACGACCGTTATGCACAGCTATAGTTTGTCCTACAAAATCAGGAGTAATCGTAGATGCTCTTGACCAAGTTTTAATTACCGATTTATTTCCAGATTCTATATTCGCTTGAACTTTTTTATCAAGTTTACGAAAAACATAAGGTCCTTTCTTTAATGAACGTGCCATATCTTAATTATTTTTTTCTACGTTCTAAAATATATTTATTACTCGCTTTGGTCTTAGACCTAGTTTTGAATCCTTTTGCAGGGATACCATTTCTAGATCGTGGATGTCCTCCTGAAGATTTACCTTCTCCACCTCCCATTGGGTGATCGACAGGGTTCATTACAACAGGTCTTGTTCTTGGTCTTCTTCCTAACCAACGAGATCTACCAGCTTTACCAGAAACTAATAATTGATGATCTGAATTAGATACTACTCCAATTGTAGCCATACATGTTAACAAGATCATTCTTGTTTCACCAGAAGGCATTTTAACAATTGCATATTTACCTTCTCTTGCCATTAACTGTGCAAAAGAACCAGCACTACGAGCAATAACAGCTCCTTGACCTGGATGTAATTCTATACAAGAAATAGTTGTTCCTAAAGGAATTTTACTTAACAACATAGCATTTCCGATATCAGGAGTAGCTCCTTCACCAGAAACAATAATTTGTCCAACTTTTAAACCATTTTGAGCGATCACGTATCGTTTCTCACCATCAGCATAAAATACTAATGCAATAAACGCAGTACGATTTGGATCGTATTCTATAGATTTTACTGTTGCAGGAATACCATTTTTATCTCTTTTAAAATCGATAATACGGTACTGTGCTTTATGACCACCACCTGTATAGCGCATCGTCATTTTTCCTGAATTGTTTCGACCTCCAGATCTTTTATTCGGAGCTGTTAAGCTTTTTTCCGGCTTATCAGTAGTAATGGTGTCGAACCCATTTACTACTCTAAAACGCTGACCTGGTGTTATTGGTTTTAATTTTCTAACTGACATTTTTTATCTTTTCTTAGATCTTGTTATAAAAATCAATACTTTCTCCATCTGCTAACTGAACTATCGCTTTTTTATAAGCTCCAGATCTAGCTTGAACCATTCCACTTTTAGTGAATTTTGTTTTACGCTTTACTGGGTAATTCAATGTTTTTACACTTTCAATTGAAACTCCGTATGATTTCTCAACGGCACTTTTAATTTCAAGTTTGTTAGCTTTCTTTGCTACTATAAACGTATAACGATTAAATAATTCGCTATCATTTGTAGCTTTTTCCGTTATAATAGGTTTAATTAAAATACTCATCTTCGTACCTATTTACTTAAATTAGACTCAATTCCTTCTAAAGATCCTTCTGAAAGAATAACTTTATTTGCATTTAACAATTCGTAAGTACTTAACCCTGTGTTCATTACAGTTTTAGATCTTTTTAAATTGCGCGAGGACAAATATACATTATTATTTGTTTCAGCCAATACAAATAAGGATTTTTTGTTTTCAATTCCTAAAGCTTGTAAAACAGCTGTAAAACTCTTAGTTTTTGGAGCTTCAAAATTAAAGTCTTCTATAACAATAATATTGTTCTCTTTTGCTTGAATACTTAAAGCAGATTTACGAGCCAATCTTTTTAAACCTTTATTTAATTTAAAAGAATAATCTCTTGGTCTTGGTCCAAAAACTCGACCACCACCTTTAAAAAGAGGAGATTTTATACTTCCTGCTCTAGCAGTACCTGTCCCTTTTTGCTTTTTAATTTTTCTTGTACTTCCAGAAATCTCAGCTCTTTCTTTAGCTTTATGAGTTCCTTGTCTTTTATTTGCCAAAAATTGCTTTACATCTAAATATACCGCATGATTGTTTGGCTCAATTCCGAATACAGCATCAGAAAGTTCTACTTTTCTTCCTGTATCTTTTCCTAGTATGTCTAAAACTGATACTTCCATTATTTCTGAATGATTACATAAGCGTTTTTATGACCAGGAATTGCTCCTTTTATCACAAGTAAATTCTTTTCTGGAACCACTTTTAAAACTCTTAAATTTTGAACTGTTACTTTTTCTCCACCCATTCTTCCTGCCATACGCATTCCTTTGAATACTCTAGCTGGATATGATGCTGCACCAATAGAACCAGGTGCTCTTAAACGGTTATGTTGACCGTGCGTTGCTTGTCCAACACCGGCAAAACCGTGTCTTTTTACAACCCCTTGAAAACCTTTACCTTTAGAAATTGCTGAAACATCAACAAATTCTCCTTCTTCAAAAAGCTCAACAGTTAGTTGATCTCCTAAATTGTGATTATCTTCAAATCCTTGGAACTCGACAACTTTTTTCTTGGCAACGGTGCCTGCTTTTTTAAAGTGACCGTCTAAAGCTTTATTAGAGCTTTTTGCCTTTTTGTCATCGAAACCAAGTTGAAGAGCTTTATACCCGTCGACCTCTTCGGTTCTGACTTGGGTAACTACGCATGGACCTGCTTCGATTACTGTACAAGGAATATTTTTCCCGTTTTCGTCGAATAAGCTGGTCATTCCGATTTTTCTACCTATTAACCCAGACATTCTTATTTAATTATTAATTATTATTCTATTTATTTATTCTAAAAAAAACAGGGTTAAAATACTTCAACCCTGAATGTATTTTTCCGTTTTTCCTTCGTCAATCGCTCCGGACATGTAATTAAAACTTCCGTTTTAACTTTAAAGTTTATTAAACTTTAATTTCTACCTCAACTCCACTAGGAAGTTCTAATTTCATTAAAGCATCAATAGTTTTTGATGATGAACTATAAATGTCTAATAATCTTTTATAAGAACTTAATTGGAATTGTTCTCTAGATTTTTTGTTTACGTGTGGAGAACGTAACACTGTGAAAATCTTTTTATGAGTAGGTAATGGAATTGGTCCGTTTACAACTGCTCCTGTACTTTTTACCGTTTTAACGATTTTTTCAGCAGATTTATCTACTAAATTGTAATCGTACGATTTTAATTTTATTCTAATTTTTTGACTCATATCGTTTATAATTTAGAGATTAACCCTTTGCTTTTAATATTACATCTTCAGCTATATTTGATGGAGTTTCAGCGTAATGTGAAAATTCCATTGACGATGATGCTCTACCTGATGATAATGTTCTTAATGTAGTTACATAACCAAACATTTCAGATAATGGAACTGTTGCTTTTACAACTTTTGCTCCTGCTCTATCATCCATAGCGTTTACTTGACCTCTTCTTCTATTTAAATCTCCCACAATATCTCCCATGTTTTCTTCTGGAGTTACCACATCAATCTTCATAATTGGCTCTAAAATAACCGGCTTACAAGCTTTCGCTGCAGCTTTATATCCCATTTTTGCCGCCAATTCGAATGATAATTGATCTGAATCCACTGCATGGAATGATCCATCAAACAACTCTACTTTTAAACTATCCATTTCGTAACCTGCTAAAGGTCCGTTTTTCATAGCCGCCTTAAATCCTTTTTCAATAGAAGGAACGAATTCTTTAGGTACATTTCCTCCTTTAATAGAGTTTACAAATGTTAATCCTGGTTTATCAGCATCTGCAGGGCTCATTGTAAATTGAATATCCGCAAATTTTCCACGTCCACCAGATTGTTTTTTGTAAACCTCACGGTGTCTTGTTTCTGTAGTAACTGCTTCTTTATATTCAACCTGAGGTTGCCCTTCGTTTACTTCAACTTTAAATTCGCGCTTTAAACGATCCACAATAATTTCTAAGTGTAATTCACCCATTCCAGAAATAATTGTTTGACCTGAAGCCTCATCAGTTTTTACAGTAAATGTTGGATCTTCTTCAGCTAATTTGCTTAAAGCCATTCCTAATTTATCAACATCTGCTTTTGTTTTAGGCTCTACAGCAATACCAATTACAGGGTCTGGAAAATTCATCGATTCTAATACAATAGGATGCTTTTCATCACACATTGTATCTCCAGTCTTGATATCCTTAAATCCAACACCAGCACCAATATCTCCAGCTTCAATATAATCGATAGCATTTTGCTTATTAGCATGCATTTGATAAATACGTGAAATACGTTCTTTTTTACCAGAACGACTATTCAATATATAAGAACCTGCATCTAAACGACCTGAATATGCTCTAAAAAATGCTAAACGACCCACATAAGGATCTGTAGCAATTTTAAAAGCCAAAGCCGCGAAAGGCTCATTAACAGATGGTTTACGCAATTCTTCTTTCTCTGTGTCTGGGTTAATACCAATCACACCTTCTTTATCAACTGGAGAAGGTAAATAACGACAAACAGCATCCAATAAAAATTGAACTCCTTTATTTTTAAAGGCAGAACCACAAACCATTGGAATAATAGACATATCCATTACAGCAGCTCGAAGTGCGGCATGCACCTCATCTTCAGTAATAGAATCTTCGTCTTCCATATATTTTTCTAAAAGATTTTCATCATAAGCAGCAACTTCTTCAATTAATTTGCCACGTAATTCTCTCGCTTCTTCTTTTAGTTCTTCTGGGATTTCTACAATATCAAAGGTAGCTCCCATTGTGTGGTCATGAAAAATAACCGCACGGTTTTTTATCAAATCAACTATTCCTTTAAAGTTTTCTTCATCACCAATATTAATAACAATAGGCACTGCATTAGAACCTAGCATTTCTCTAACTTGCTGACAAACAGCCAAAAAATTAGCTCCTTGACGGTCCATTTTATTAACAAAACCTATTCTTGGTACTTTATAATTATCAGCCAATCTCCAGTTAGTTTCAGATTGTGGTTCAACACCATCCACTGCACTAAATAAGAAAACTAATCCGTCTAAAACTCTCAAAGAACGATTTACTTCTACTGTAAAGTCAACGTGACCAGGAGTATCAATTATATTAAAGTGATAACCCATTGCGTCAGCAGTTGGCTCTCCATTCTCTGTTGGGAATTTCCATTCACAAGTTGTAGCTGCGGAAGTAATTGTAATACCTCTTTCTTGTTCTTGTTCCATCCAATCCATAGTTGCAGCACCATCGTGTACTTCACCTATTTTATGGGAAACACCAGTATAATATAGTATTCGCTCTGTACAGGTAGTTTTACCCGCATCAATATGAGCAGCAATTCCTATATTTCTTGTATATTTTAAATCTCTAGCCATTATTTCTTATTAAAATCTAAGGTGAGAGAATGCTTTATTTGCATCTGCCATTTTATGTACATCCATTCTCTTTTTAACTGCTGCTCCTTCTTCTTTTGCAGCCGCTAATACTTCTCCAGCTAAACGCTGAGCCATTGATTTTTCGTTACGTTTTCTTGAATAAGAAATTAACCATTTAATTGCAATAGACACCTTACGGTCTGGTCTAATTTGCGATGGAATTTGGAAGGTTGCACCACCAACTCTTCGGCTACGAACCTCAACTTGTGGCATTACGTTACTTAACGCATCTTTCCAAATTTGTAATGAAGATTTTTCTTCGTCTTGTTTCTTTTGTTCTACAATGTCTAATGCATCATAGAATACTTTGAACGCTACAGATTTTTTACCATCCCACATTAAGTTATTCACAAAACGTGTTACTAACTGATCGTTAAATTTCGGATCTGGTAAAAGAACTCTTTTTTTCGCTGCTCTTTTTCTCATGTCTTTACATTAAAGTCTTTAAATTACTTCTTAGGGGCTTTTGTACCATATTTAGAGCGACGTTGTGTTCTACCTGAAACACCCGCTGTATCCAATGCACCACGTACAATGTGATACCTAACTCCTGGCAAATCTTTTACCCTTCCTCCTCTAACTAATACTATCGAATGCTCTTGTAAATTATGCCCTTCTCCAGGTATGTATGCGTTCACCTCATTACCATTTGTTAACCTTACCCTTGCAACTTTACGCATTGCTGAGTTTGGTTTTTTTGGTGTAGTTGTGTAAACACGTGTACAAACCCCTCTTCTTTGAGGACATGAATTTAAAGCAGCCGATTTACTCTTCTTAGTTATTTTGGTTCTTCCTTTTCGTACTAATTGCGAAATTGTTGGCATACTAAAATCTTGTTATATTTATTTTATTATCTTCTTAGCTCTTTTCTAAGAGTTTGCAAATGTACAACATTTTTCTTTTTAACCAAGTATGTGTTTATTTATTTTTAAATGATTTTACACCATATATATAATGATTAAAAAAGTATTCAATTTTTTAGCGCAAACCAATAATTAAACATCATTCTATTACTTTAATAAAATCAATGTAAGGTGTTTTTAAGATGATCCAACCATTAACCCGTATAAACAAGTATTATCTATGGAACCCAAATAATTATCAAAGTTGAATTTTAATTTTTTGTTATAATGAAATTTCAAAAACAATAATATTGAAAACCTAAAACTAATTATGATTTAAATTCCTCCCAATTTAGAACAAAAAAAAGTCTTTTCTGGAAAATATATTAACAACTATGTAAACTATGTATTTACAAATTATCTGATAAAATATATCAACTAATCAAGTTAATTTATATGGACTACGTATTTATAATCTTAATATAACCCGTTGTGCATTTATAAAAACAGGAATAAAAGTTGTTCATTGACTATATAAAGTCGTATATTTATTTGTATATCAAGCAATTAAATATATGAACAACTTTAAATCAAATTACGACAAAATTTTAGAAATATTAAAAA
>NZ_JAUYUD010000119.1 GCF_030692605.1 Lutibacter sp. | reverse complement strand
TTTTTAATATTTCTAAAATTTTGTCGTAATTTGATTTAAAGTTGTTCATATATTTAATTGCTTGATATACAAATAAATATACGACTTTATATAGTCAATGAACAACTTTTATTCCTGTTTTTATAAATGCACAACGGGTTTATTTAATATTTTTCTAATTGTTGTTAACTTTTCAATAAGGTAATCTGCATTTTCATAAGATGTAACTTCATTACAGATAAAAAGCCAATATTCTAATTCATCAGCCTCTTTTAATGCAATTTTTAATTTATGAATAAAATCTCTATTACTTTCTGCATTTTGAGATTCTTTAACATTTGCACCAATTGAAGTTCCAGAACGTAAAATTTGTTTGGCAATTACATATTTTTGATTTTTATCTAATATTTCAGAATAATTTACAATATCCACTGCAAACTCGAATGTGAGTTTCAAAATAATGTTGTCTTTATATTTTGGACTATCTGTAAATTTCATACATTCTCTAATTGGCTAATTATCTCATTTTCAAATTATCTAATTAATCAGTTATCCAAGATTTGTAATAATCATCTACTTGTAAATTCATAGCTTCTTCGGTAATCATTACAGGTCTAAAAGGATCAATCATAACAGCTAATTCTTCGGTAGCTTTTTTACCAACACTTCTTTCATAAGCCCCTGGATGTGGTCCGTGAGGGATACCTCCTGGGTGTAATGTTATCTGCCCTTTTTCTATATTATTTCTGCTCATAAAATCGCCATCTACATAATATAAAATCTCTTCAGAATCTATATTGCTATGATGATAAGGAGCAGGAATAGATTTAGGATGATAATCGTACATTCTTGGTACAAACGAACAAACTACAAAACCTGCTGCTTCCCATGTTTGATGAATTGGTGGCGGCATATGAATTCGACCAGTTATTGGTTCAAAATCATGTATTGAAAATGCATATGGATAATTAAAACCGTCCCAGCCAACAACATCGAAAGGGTGATTGTTGTACATATATTCCCAAAGTACATCTTGTTTTTTTATAAGTACCCTAAAAGAACCTTTTGCTTCTATTGTTTGTAGATTTTTTGGCAAGCGAAAATCTCGTTCACAAAATGGAGAGTGTTCTAATAACTGCCCGAAGTTATTTCTATATTGTTTTGGTGTTACAATTGGGCTAAAAGATTCTACATATAACAATCTATTTTCTTCTGTTGCAAAATTTATTTGATATATTGTTCCTCGAGGAATAATTAAATAATCGCCATAAGTAAAATCAATTTCACCATACATTGTTTTTAAAGTGCCTGAGCCAATATGAACAAAAATCATTTCGTCGGCATCGGCATTTTTATAAAAATAGGACGATGAGAATTCTTTTGGTGCTGCCAAACCTATATGTAAATCGTTATTTACAAAAAGTGTTTTTCTACTTTCTAAATAATCATTTTCAGGTTTTAAAGAAAACCCTTTAAAACTAAGCGCTTTCATATTTTTACCAATGGCAATTTTTGGCGCAACACTTTTTAGTTGTTTAATTTCTGAAACAACTGTTGGAGGATGTAAATGATAGATTAATGAAGACATTCCAACAAACCCAGCGGTTCCAAATAATTCTTCTTGGTACAAACCGCCAGTAGGTTTCTCAAAAGTTGTATGACGTTTAGGTGGTATGTTACCTAAGGTGTGATATCTAGGCATAATAGTATTTTTTAGTTGTAATAATCCTTAAGGTTAAGGTATTCTTTTAGCTTTTATAAAGAGGTTTTTTGAAGACAAGTTATTAAATAACAAAATTTTTTATAAAAATTTATTCAGGGTTTCTCTTAATTAAAAATTTAAGAAGAAGTAATAAATTTGTCCAA
This sequence comes from Lutibacter sp., assembly GCF_030692605.1. Taxonomy (GTDB): domain Bacteria; phylum Bacteroidota; class Bacteroidia; order Flavobacteriales; family Flavobacteriaceae; genus Lutibacter. The sequence goes on along the minus strand of NZ_JAUYUD010000119.1, from coordinate 43,614 downwards.
GCTAATTTCATTCCTTACAAATATAATTTTTTTATTGAACGAACACTAAAATTTAAGAGCACTTAAAAGTGCTCTTTATATATATTTAAAATGTAATACCATTTATTTCAATTACTCTTTTAATCTGAGGGGCATATCTTTTTATAGTTTCTTCTACACCATTTTTAAGAGTCATTTGATTTACAGAACAACCTAAACATGCGCCTTCTAATTGAACACTTACTACATCCTTTGTAATACTAACCAATGAAATATTCCCACCATCAGCCACTAAAAAAGGTCTAATTTCTTCTAATGCTTTTTCAACACAAACTTTAAGTTCTTCAATGTTCATTATAAAATTTTATTTTGGGCTACAACCACTCATTGTAGTTATTTTTACAATTTCGGTTGGAGGTAAATCTGTATTTCTTTTAACCAATTGAGTTAAAGTATTTTTGGTTATTTCTGCAAAAGCAATTTCTAACGGAGTGTTTGTTTGTAATGCTACAGGATGGCCAAAATCACCCGATTCTCTAATGCTTTGAACCAAAGGAACTTCACCTAAAAAAGCGGCGTTTAAATCTTCAGCTAAATTTTTAGCACCATTTTTTCCGAAAATATAATATTTGTTATTTGGAAGTTCTTCAGGTGTGAAATAGCTCATATTTTCAATAATCCCTAACACCGGTACATTAATATTTTCTTGTTGAAACATAGCAATACCTTTTTTGGCATCAGCCAATGCAATATTTTGAGGTGTACTAACAATTACAGCACCGGTAACAGGAACTGCCTGAACAATTGATAAATGAATATCTCCAGTTCCAGGAGGTAAATCTATGAGTAAGAAATCCAATTCTCCCCAATACGAATCAAAAATAAGTTGATTCAAGGCTTTTGAAGCCATTGCCCCTCTCCAAATTACAGCCTGATTAGCATCTGTAAAAAAGCCAAGTGATAATATTTTTATACCGTAGCTTTCTATTGGGTTCATTTTGGTTTGCCCATCAATTTCAATAGATAAAGGTTTTGCATTTGCAACATCAAACATAATATGTATGGAAGGTCCATAAACATCGGCATCTAAAATACCTACTTTGAATCCCATTTTTTGCAATGAAACAGCCATATTTGCAGTAATGGTAGATTTTCCAACACCACCTTTACCAGATGCTATTGCGATTATATTTTGAATACCAGGAATTTTTGGTTTTTCTGGTTTAAAAGGTTCATTTTTTGTGTCTGAAGTCACATTCACTTTCACATCAGCTTTTTGATCAATTAACTGATGAAGTACCTTCATAATTTCGACTTCAATTTTCTTTTTTGCTTGTAAAGTTGGATTACCAATAGTAACATCGATAATAATTTCTTTATCAAAAGTTACAATATTTTTAACGGCACCGCTTTCAATTAAATTTACGCCTTCACCAGGAGCGGTAATAGTTTCCAATGCTTTGGAAATATCTTTTTTTATGTATGTCATTTGTTTTTATCTAAAATCATTCTAAACAACAAAGATACATAGTTCAGTTGAATATAAAAAGGTGAGAAGTTGTAAAGTGATTTTTGCTACATTTAGTTAGTAAAAAGATTCAAGTTCTTTTGAAGGATCCCAAAACACTCTTTCCAAATTTTGAATTTGATAATCAACAATTACGATACCTTCGTTTTCGAGTAATTGTTGCATTAAATTAGTTCCATCAAAATGATGTTTCCCTGTTAAAAGACCTTTTCTATTAACAACTCTATGGGCAGGAACATCTTCCAAATTATGTGAAGCGTTCATTGCCCAACCAACCATTCTGGCCGATTTTCCTGCTCCTAAATAAGTGGCAATTGCTCCATAACTTGTTACTTTTCCGTAGGGAATTAACTTAGTAATTCTATAAACTTTTTGAAAGAAATTTTCATTTTCCATGCATTAAAAATAGAAAAAAAGATTTAAGTGTAAAGGATAAGTCAGAATTAGTATTGGTAAAAAAACGAAAATTTTAAATAGGTATTAAAAAACAATAACAATTAAGTACGAATTTTAAATTTAATGTAAGTAATGGCTTTGTTTTTTTCTAAATACTGACTTTCATAAAAGGTTTGTGTTCCCACAACATCTTCTGGAGACTCACTATTTTTATAAATATCATGATGTGCGTACAAAATTTCATGCCCTTCACCATGTAACAACCCTAATGTGTAACCGTGCATAAATTCACTGTCGGTTTTTAAGTGTACAATTCCTTCATCTTTTAAAACAGTTTTATATTTTTTTAGAAACTCACTATTTGTTAATCGATGTTTAGTTCTGGTAAATTTTATTTGAGGATCTGGAAAAGTTATCCAAATTTCTGATACTTCTTTGGGTGCAAATAGCAAATCAATTAATTCAATTTGAGTTCGCATAAAAGCAACGTTTGGCAAGTTTTCTTCCAACGCAGTTTTGGCTCCACGCCAAAAACGAGCTCCTTTTAAATCTATTCCAATATAATTAATATGTGGATTTTTTGTGGCAAGTGCAATGGTGTATTCTCCTTTTCCACAACCTAATTCAAGTATGATTGGGTTGTCATTTTTAAAAAAAACATTCCATTTGCCTTTTAATTTAAAGTTTTCTAAAACTTCAGCTCTTGTTGGCTGTATTACATTGGTAAATGTTTCGTTTTCACGAAATCTTTTTAATTTGTTTTTACTACCCACAAGGTTTTATTTTAGAAAAGATATATATTAAAAAAGATTGGCCTATTGGTTACCAGATTTTTTGAATTTTTTTAATTGCCCCATCCAATATAAAAAAGCAGCCAAAGTAATTATAATGAATAGCCAACTTATAGTATTTTGAAGCCACCAATTGCTGGAAAATCTTATCCCTTGAAAAGGAACAAATAAAACATTTGTAAAAAAATCGCCTAGTGCTTTAAAAATATTGTTTGCAATCATATCTTAATTATATTTACAGGCAAAAGTATAAAATATAGTAATGATAGCAAATTTTTTTAGTAAAAGTAAACCAGCTACTATTTTTGGGATTGTTGTTTTAATGCTAACGATTTATATTTCTGCACTTTTTAAGGAAGAAATTAAATTGATTACAAGTTTTTATATTCTTGAAAAAATAGGTTTGTTACTGGTGATTGTCCTATTTTTATTTTTTTATAATTTTATAATTAAAAAAAATAAATTAACACTCGATAATTCCTTTGGAATATTAATAGTTGTGCTGTTTTTGGGTGCTTTTTATGAAACTGTTCTTTCTTATAAATTATTGCTTTCCAATTTTATGTTGCTTTTATCATTCAGAAAAATGTACAGTTTACATTCTGGGTTAGAAACCGAACTTAAGATTTATGACGCTGCTTTTTGGATAGGAGTAGCTACTATCTTTTTTTCGTGGAGTGTTTTATTTTTATTATTAATTTATATTGGTCTTTTTATTTTCGAAAAATTAAGTTTTAAAAGTCTTTTTATACCATTGTTCGGGGTTGCAACACCAATTGTAATTTTTTATTCCTATTTTTTAATTATTGATAATCAGATTGGATTTTATGATTATTTTAATTTTCAGACTAGTTTTGATTATTCTAATTATAATTCTTTTAAATATTTGGTACCTATTAGTTTTCTCCTAACTTTATTATTGTGGTCTTTTTTTAATGTAACCCAAAAAATTGTTTTAATAAGTAATAAGTTGAAATTTTTGTGGCATTTGCTAATAAGTCACTTACTTATTTCAATAATAATAGCTAGTTTGACACCTGAGAAAAATGGATCGGAATTATTTTTTATTATATTTCCAGCTTCAATTATTATTGCCAATTTTTTTCAAAAAGGGAAATCGAAAAACTTTAAAAATGTATTACTTTATTTGTTTGTAGTAATTGTAATTGGAGTTCACTTTTTTTTATAGTTTATCGCCAAAAGCTAAATCTCCAGCATCGCCTAAACCAGGAACAATATAATCTTTATCATTCAATTGGTCGTCTACTGTAGCTATCCATAATTTAGTATTTTGAGGTAAATGAGAAGTTACATAGTTAACTCCTTGGGTAGAGGCTATAACACAGGCAACATGAATTTCTTTTGGGGTTCCATGTTTTTTTAACCCTTCAAAAACACTTACCAAAGAACGCCCAGTTGCGAGCATTGGATCGACCAAAATGAGCGTTTTTCCATCTAAATTAGGTGAGGCGAAATATTCGACTTTTATTTCAAATTCTGTTGGACTAATATGTTTTCTATATGCAGAAATAAAAGCACTGCCCGCATCATCAAAATAATTTAAGAATCCGTTGTGCAATGGCAATCCTGCTCTTAAAATGGAACAAATAACAATGTCTTTTTTTGGAAGTGCTATGTCTTTTGTGCCTAATGGAGTTGTAATCGTTTTTATTTCATAAACAAGTGTTTTGCTTAATTCATAAGCCATTACTTCGCCAATACGTTCAATATTTCGTCTAAAACGCATCGAATCTTTTTGTATGAACTCGTCTCTAATTTCAGAAATAAATTTATTTAGAAGTGTGTTTTTGGAGTCGAGGATGTGAAGATTCATAAAATAATATTTTAACAAAAATAAGATAAATACAGCATAAAATACAACGATTAAGGCTTTATTTGAAACCTCTATTTAATCGTAAATTATAGTTTTAATATTTTTAATATTTTAGTGATTATAACTTCTGGGTTAATGGTTCTCATCACATTATCATATCCATCACAAACCTTATTGCCATAAATGGAGCAAGGAATATTGGGGTACTTTTTTAAATCGGGTAACAAACAATTTTCCAAAGGTTGATTAAAAGGTGCAAAACCAGTGTAGGGGTGTGTTACTCCCCAAATGGTAATTGTAGGGATGTGCAGCATTGCAGCAAAATGAGCATTTCCAGAATCCATACTTAACATGCAATCTAGATTTGATATTAAAACAAGTTCGTTATCAAGCTTTAATTGCCCTGCAATATTTATAGTATTATCGAATTTTTGGGCTATTTTATTTAAAATTTCAACTTCTTTAGAACCACCACCAAATAGAAATATTTTTATATTTTTATGTTTTGAAAGGGCTGAAATAACAACTGTCATTAAATCTAAAGGGTACATTTTGGATTGATATTGAGCAAAAGGAGCAATCCCTATCCATTTTGACTGTTTTTCGCCAGAAATATTTATAATTTCTTGGTTTAAAGCCAATTTATTAACTTTTGAAGGATTTTTTAAGTCTACCGAAAAGCCTAATTTTCTAAACACATCGGCATAACGTTCATGGGTTGTTTTCAGTTGTTTAAAAACTTTATTTTTAGTTCGTGTTAGCGCTCTCTTTTCTTTTCGGCCTTTAGCAACAACAGCAGTTTTTAAAAAAAACAGTTTAAATAATGTACGTAAAATTATGGAGCGAAGTACGTTATGCAAATCGGCAACTCCATCAATTTTTAGTTGTTTTAAGTCTTTAAATAAAGTTAGTAAACCAAAAAAACCTTGGTGATTACCCTTTACATCGGCTTCAAAAAAGGAAACGTTTTTTAATCCTTCAAATAACGGTTTCAAAAAGGGTTTAGAAAGTACTGTAATTTTTAAATTAGGATGCTGTTCTGTAAGTGCTTTTATAACAGGAATGGTCATTGCCACATCTCCCATTGCAGATAATCTTATAACTAATAAATGTGTTGCTTGTTTCAAAATTCTATTTTCAAATAATAATAATAATAAACAAAAATACCATTATTAGGAGATTGAATTCATTTTATAAAAAAGAAAATGCAAAAACCTGTTATTTTTCAATTGAAAACCTTCTTTTTACAGATGTAACTACATATAAAATATGTAAATTTGCTTAAACTTATAGCATAAATGATAAAATCTATGACCGGATACGGTAAAACCGTATTACAACTTTCAACCAAAAAAATAACCATTGAATTAAAATCGTTAAACAGCAAAACTTTAGATATAAATGTTAGAGTTCCTTCTTATTATAGAGAAAGGGAATTAGATATTCGAAAAAAATTAGCGACCGCATTGGAACGAGGAAAGATTGATTTTTCAATATATATTGAAGATAATGGAGGAGAGGTTTTGTCAAAAATTAACGAATCTGTTGTAAAAGCATATATGAATCAGCTTAAAACGGTTGTTGATGCCGATGAAACAGAACTATTAAAAATGGCAATTCGAATGCCAGAAAGTTTAAAAACGGAACGAGAAGAGTTAAATGAAGACGAATGGGCATTGATTGAAGAAGGGATTGAAGAAAGCATTGTAAAAATTAACGAATATAGGGCAGATGAAGGGTTGGTACTATTAACTGAATTTGAATTGCGCATAGTAAATATAAATTTATTATTAGATAAAATTATTGAACTAGATCCAGAAAGAATGTTGCTTGTGAAGGAAAAATTGGTAAAAGCGGTTCAGGATTTAGAAGCAAAGATTGATGAAAATAGGTTTGAACAAGAACTTATTTATTACATTGAAAAACTGGATATTACAGAAGAAAAAGTGAGATTAAAAAACCACTTAGACTATTTTTCAAAGGAGTTAAAAGATAATGTATCTAATGGTAAAAAATTAGGATTTATAACCCAGGAAATTGGAAGAGAAATTAATACCATAGGGTCAAAAGCTAATTTTGCAACTATGCAAAAATTAGTTGTTCAAATGAAAGATGAATTAGAAAAAATTAAAGAGCAAAGTTTAAACGTTTTATAATATTATTATGAATAAAGATGGTAAACTTATTGTTTTTTCGGCACCTTCTGGATCTGGAAAAACTACCATTGTTCAATATTTATTGAAGCATAAAGAATTAAATTTAGAATTTTCAATTTCTGCAACTTCACGTGAAAAAAGAGGAATTGAAATAGACGGTAAAGACTATTATTTTATAACTCTGAAAAAGTTTAATAGACTAATTAAAAATGAAGAATTTGTTGAATGGGAAGAGGTGTATGCTAATAATTATTACGGTACACTGAAAACTGAAATTGAACGAATTTGGAAATTGGGTAAACATGTAATTTTTGATATAGATGTTATTGGTGGACTGAACATTAAAAATAAATTTCCTAAGCAAACGTTGGCTATTTTTGTAAAATCACCTTCTGTTGAAGAAATGGAGCGGAGGCTTAGAAATAGAGGAACAGACAGTGATTCTAAAATTAAAGAGCGTGTTATAAAGGCAGAAAAGGAATTGAAGTATGCAAAAGATTTTGATGTTATTTTACACAATAATGAATTAGACGATGCAACAAAAGAAGCCTACCAACTAGTTGAAAAATTTATAAAATAAATGAAAATTGGACTTTTTTTTGGAACGTTCAACCCCATTCATATTGGACATTTAATTATTGCAAATTATCTAGCTGAATTTTCGAACATTGATGAGGTTTGGTTTGTAATTACACCCTTAAGTCCATTTAAACAGAAAAAAACAATTTTAAATAATCATCATAGATTGGCGATGGTCAATATAGCTGTCGAAGATTTTCCAAAGCTAAAAGCAACAGATATTGAATTTAATTTGCCTTTGCCTAATTATACCATTAACACTTTAATTCATTTGGAAGAAAAATATCCGAGTCATCAATTTAGTTTAATTATTGGTGAAGATAATTTGAATGGGTTTCATAAATGGAAGAGTTTTGAAACTATTTTGGAGCAGTATGAGTTGATTGTTTATCCAAGAATTTCTGAAAACAGCGCAGATAATGAGATGAAAATTCATCCAAATATTAAAAAAACGAATGCTCCAATTGTGCAAATTTCATCTACATTTATCAGAAATTCCATTAAAGAAAAAAAAGACATTCGCTCAATGTTACCTATCAATGTGTGGAAATATATTGATGAAATGAATTTTTATAAAAAGTAATTACAATAAAATAGTTAACAGCATTTTTTTTTTAAAATTATTAATTGAAAATTAATTTATATTTGTTTGCATTTGAAATATGGCAGTAAAAAAAATAAATAAGGGGAAATTCAGAAAAAAATTAATAGCCAAATACCGATTGGTTATTTTGAATGAAGATACTTTTGAAGAAAAACTTTCCTTTAAATTAACTCGCTTAAATGTATTTGTTGCAGGCACCGTATTTTCAATTATCTTAATTTTTTGTACAACTTATATCATTGCTTTCACATCTTTAAGAGAATATATTCCTGGTTATTCTTCAACAAAATTAAAGAGAGATGCTTCAAATTTAATTTATCAAGCAGATTCATTACAACAAGTATTAGATATAAATAGCTTATACATTCTAAAAATTCAACAATTATTGACCGGAAAAATAGATGAAATAAAATTAGATAAAGATTCCATTTTAAAAAGCTTTCAATATAACAAGGACACGTTTAATTTAGACCCATCGGCATTTGATTTAGAGTTTAGACAGGAAATTGAGAGAGCAGATAGGTTTAGTTTGTTTAACGAAGCAACTAGAGAAGCGGATATTGTATTTTTTGCTCCCGTTAAAGGAACTATTAGCGATGGTTATAATGTAAAACTAAAACATTTTGCAGTAGATATCGCTACTTCTATGGGAGCACCCGTAAAATCTGTGGCAGACGGGACTGTTATTTTTGCTGAGTGGACTGCTGGAACTGGATATGTTATTATTGTGGAGCATTCCCGTGGGTTTATCTCAATTTACAAGCATAATAAGGCATTACATAAAAATCAAGGAGACGTGGTACAAACAGGTGAAGTAATTGCTTCTGCTGGCAATTCTGGTGAGTATACTACCGGTCCTCATTTACATTTTGAATTGTGGAGTGATGGAAACCCTGTAAACCCAATAAATTTTATAGACTTTAATTAAAATGACACTGAAATCAATTTTAGCTAAACCTTTCGCAAAACTCATAACCCAAAAGGTGTATAAGGAAGATAAGAATGCTGTTAAAATTCAGTTTTCTATATTAAAAAACCTTGTTTCAGATGCAAAAAACACTGTTTTTGGAAAAGCACATGATTTTAAAAATATTAGTAATTACAACGATTTTAAAAAACAAGTTCCAATTGGAGATTATGAATTGCTAAAACCGTTTGTAGAACAAGTTAAAGATGGTGAAAAAAATGTTCTTTGGAAAGGTAAACCACTTTATTTTGCAAAAACATCAGGTACAACTTCAGGAACAAAATATATTCCCATTACTAAAGAGTCAATTCCTTATCAAATTAATAGTGCTAAAAACGCATTACTTCATTATATTAATGAAACTGGGAAAACAGATTTTTTAGAGGGTAAAATGATTTTTTTGCAGGGGAGTCCAGTGTTAAATGAAAAAAATGGGATTAAAATTGGGCGCCTTTCAGGTATTTCTGCTCATTATATTCCAAGTTATTTAACTAAAAATAGACTGCCAAGTTGGAAAACTAACTGTATTGAAGATTGGGAAACTAAAGTTGAAGCTGTTATTGATGAAACTTTAAATGAGGATATGACACTTATCGGTGGAATTCCTTCATGGGTGCAAATGTATTTTGAACGTATTGTTCAGCGAACAGGTAAGAAGGTTGGGGAAGTATTCCCTAATTTTAATTTGTTTGTGTATGGAGGTGTAAATTATGAGCCTTATAGAAGTAAGTTTGAAAATTTAATTGGAAGAAAAGTTGATGCCATCGAATTATACCCTGCATCAGAAGGGTTTATTGCCTATCAAGATTCACAAATAGAGAAAGGGATGCTCTTGCTTACAAACAATGGTATTTTTTATGAATTTATACCTGCATCTGATTTTTTTAATGAAGAACCTATTAGAATTTCATTAAAAGATGTTCAATTGGGAGTAAATTATGTTATTATATTAAATACAAATGCGGGCCTTTGGGGTTATAATATTGGAGATACTGTTGAATTTGTTTCCTTAAAACCGTATCGAATAATTGTAACTGGGAGAATAAAACATTTTATATCTGGGTTTGGTGAGCACGTGATTGGTAGCGAAGTTGAGCAAGCTCTAAATAACGCAATGATTAAAACGAATGTTCGAGTGAACGAGTTTACCGTTGGCCCACAAATAAATCCTTCTTTGGGTCCGCCTTACCACGAATGGTTTATAGAATTCGATAATAAACCTGAAGATTTAAACGATTTTGCTAAATTTTTGGATGAACAATTACAAATTCAAAATTCATATTATTTAGATTTAATCAAAGGAAAAGTGTTAAAACCATTAGTTATTTCATGCGTAAAGACTGGTGGATTTAATGAATACATGAAATCTATTGGCAAACTTGGTGGTCAAAATAAAGTGCCTCGTTTAGCTAATGACAGAAAAATTGCTGATGAGCTTTCTAAGTTTTTGGAAGAATAACAATTTCAAACTGCACTAATTTTTTAACTTGAAAATTAATATTAAAAAAATATTAATTTATTAGGATATTTCATTTTTTTTTTTTTTAGATTTGAAATGAAGAAGATTATCTAAAAAAATTGTTTACTATGAAAAATTGCTAATATTTTTTCTCCGTAATAAATCGCCATTTTTAGTTACTGACATTTTTGACAGTAAAGAATCCTCTATCCGAATATATTTAAGAACAATTTACCAAAAATGTATAACTTAAAATAATTGTCTATGATCTAAACAAAAAAACAAATAGAGGAAAGTGTTGCAAAAGTAATGCTCCTTGTCGGATTAAAAAATAAAAAGGCATTAAATTGCCTTAAAAATTAATTTAATAATTTAAAAACATGAAAAATTTATTAATAATATTAGTTTTAGCTTTTAGTTTGATGAGCTTCTCGTCAACTAACAATACTGAAAGTGAGCTCGTTATAACAAGTTCAATACAATTTGAAAATTTAGGCGGTGACGATGCTCCTTGTAGATGGAGAGTATGTACTTATAGAAATGGTATGTTGGTTGGATGTACAGAATGGGTATATACAGATTGTGCTCCTGTAGTTTGGGTATAGTTATAAAAATTAAGACAATCTAAAAAGTTTACTTTTTAGATTGTCTTATAACTTTAATAAAAAAGCTAGTCTATGAAATCATTAAAAAAAATACTTTTTACAGTAATTGTGGCATGTAGCTTTAGCGGTATTGCCCAAATAAAAGAACATTGTGGCGAAATACACTACAGCCAAGTTACCAACTTTTCGAGAACCTTTGAAAAAAATTACATATTGTTTTTTAATAAAAGCAACTCAATTTATAAGGAAACAAAAATTAATACTAAAAAACTACAATTGAGCCAAACCGATTCAGACAAAGGGCAGCAATTAACTAATGATATGGCAAGAAATAACTTGACGCCAGAGTATTTTTACAATGATATAAAGAGTTTCTATTTTATGGAAATTTGGTATGATCAAGAATTAGTAGTTAAAGAAAATAAATTAAATTGGCAATGGACATTGCATAAAGAAACAAAAAAATTAGGCAAATTTACGTGTCAAAAAGCAACCGCAAATTTTAGAGGTAGAAACTACATTGCTTGGTTTACCACTGAAATTCCAACATTTTTTGGTCCTAGGAAATTTAACGGGTTAACAGGATTAATTTTAGAAGTTTATGATGAAGATAAGGTTTTTCACACTTTGGCATCAAAGATAAAAATCACAAATACATCAGAATGTAACATTCCTATCGATAAAGGTAATTTTAATAAAGCGCTTACAATTAAAGAATATAATATTAAAAAAACTGAATTAATTAAAGCAGATTTTGCCAAATTAGCCAGTAGAATGCCTAAAGGATATAGAAACTTAAAGTTAGACGAAAATTGTAACGACTGTAAAGAAGAAATTGAAAAATTTAATGATTAAGGCTAATTTTTGTTTTCTATTTATCTTGTTTACGGCTGGTGTTTCTGGTCAAACAGTATTTAAAGGTAAAATTCTAAATCAAAATAATGAGCCAATACCTTTTGTAAACGTTTTTATTAAATTTGAAGATGAGGAGCAAGTCAGTGCATACACATATTCAGATGATGTTGGAGTTTATAGTATTACAACAAATAAAATAGGTTTTCATAAATTAGTTTTTTCGGGTCTTAGTTTTGAGACTAAAATTATTTTGATTGATGTTAAAATTGAATCAAAAGATATTTACAACAATGTTGTTTTAGCTGATAAAACAGTTTCATTAAATGAAGTTGTTATTCCAACAGAAAAAGCAATTAGAATAAAAAAAGATACAATTGTTTTTAAAGCTTCTAAATTTTTGCAAGGTAACGAGGCAGTAGTAGAAGATTTATTAAAAAAAATACCTGGCGTTTCTGTAGATAGTGAAGGAACTATTAAAATTGGAAATCAAGAAATTGAAAAACTAATGATAGATGGCGACGATTTTTTTGATAAAGGTTACAAACTTCTTTCTAAGAATATGCCTCCTAATGAAATTGATAAAATAGAATTACTGCAAAAATATTCCAATAATAAATTATTAAAAGACATAGAAATTAGTGATCGTGTTGCTTTAAATTTGGTGTTAAAAGAGGATGCGAAAAGACAATGGTTTGGAAATTTCGAGATGGCATACGATGTAACTTTAGAAAACAATTATAGTTTTAAAAGTAATTTAATGAACTTTGGCAAAAAGAATAAATACGTTTTTTTGGGAAACATTAACAATATTGGTTTTGACGCCACAGGCGATATAAATCATTTAATTAGGCCAATAAGATTTGATGAGCCAGCGAGTATTGGCGACGACCAAAATGTGCAATTAATACACAATTTGGCTGATTTTGTGCCGTATTTTAAAGCCGAAAGAACCAATATAAATAATACAGAATTAGTGTCATTAAACGCTATTTATACTGTTACAGATAAAGTAAAAGTAAAAGTTCTTGGGTTTCTAAATTGGGATGAAATAATTTTTTTTAAAAATAGCACTCAACAATATTCAATTTTTAATGATAATTTTTTTACCACAGAAAATTATAAATTAAAAAATAAAAAAGTTGTAGGATTTGGTAAATTAGATCTAACCTATGATATTTCGAAAACTGAAATTTTAGAGTCTATTACCAAATTTAACAATCAAAATAATTTGGATAGAAGTGATTTAGATTTTAATGTAGAAAATAGTTTAGAGTCTTTAAATTCTAACAATATTTTGTTTGATCAAAAAATTAGCTATACAAATAAAATAACTCCAACTAAAGTTTTATTGTTAACTGCTAGGTATAAAAATGAAACGACAGATTATAATTATAAAATAAATAATTTTTTGTTTTCTGGGCTATTCCCAAGTTTTTCAGCCACAAATAATGTTCAACAGTTTTCTACAAACCAGATGCAATTTGGAGGTTTTGAAGCGCATTTTTTTCATAAATACGAAAATGATTTGTTAGAATTTCAACTTGGATATCAACAACGACTAGACAATTTGAAGTCTGAATTTTTACTTAAAAATGATGACACTTTAATTAATAAACCATTTGATTTTCAGAATAATACATTTTATAATGTCAAGAATTTGTTTTTTAAATCAAAATACAGGTATAAATTAGATAAAATTGCAATTACAGGGAAATTAAATTTTCACAAACTATTTAATTCGCTTGAACAAGAAACAGTTGTAAAACAAAACCTTTTTTTTGTGAATCCAAATTTAAGCTTGGATTGGGAAATAAATAATTCCAATAAAATTATTATAACATATAGTTATAATAAATCAAATGCTTCAATTTTAGATGTTTATGACCAGAATCTTCTGTTAAATTTTAATTCATTTTTAAAAGGAACAGGTACTTTAAATCAGCTAGATGAATCTTCAGTATTAATAAATTATCAAGTTGGTGATTGGAGTGAACGTTTTTTTGCTAATATTTTTCTAATCTATACTTCTAATTTTGATTTTTTTACTACAAATTCGACTATAACACAAAATTATATAAAGTCTGATAAGTTTTTGGTTCAGGATAGAGAGTCATTTAGAATTTTTTCTGAGCTAAACTATTATTTAAAAGGATTGGCAACAAATTTAAAGGTCGAATCTGGAATTGGAAAAGCAAATTTTAAAAACAGTGTAAATGGTTCTGGTTTAACAGGATACAATACTTTAAATTACAATTATGGTTTTAATCTTCGTTCTGGTTTTAGAGGAAAGGTAAATTATCATTTTGGTAGTAAATGGAATACCAATTCCATAACATCTACTAAGACAAACTTATACACAAATAATTTAAGTTTTTTTGATTTATTGTTAGATTTTAATGATAAACTAGATGCTTCTATTCAGTCTGAACGATATTATTTCGGAAATATAGACCGTAATAAAGCGGTATATTATTTTTTAGATTTTGAAGCGCGCTATAAGCTAAAAGAGAATAAAGTAATTATTTCATTAACTGGCAAAAATCTTTTTAATATTAAAAAATTTGAGTCTTTTTCAATAAATGATATTAGTACAATTACTACAAGTTATGGTCTTTTAAATAGACACATTCTTTTTAAAATAAATTTTAGACTATAAATTTATTACTATTTTTATTCAATGAAAATAACAGCAGTAAACATAGCCGAAAAGACAACTGTAAACTACAAAGGAAGAATTATTGAAACCGGAATTTTTAAATTTCCTGTTTTAGAACCCGTTTTTATCGATTTTGAAGGAATTAAAAATGATGCCATTATAGACAAAAAATATCATGGAGGTGTTAATCAAGCCATTTATGGATACTCTTTAGAACATTATAATTATTGGAAATTGTTGTATCCAAAATTAAATTTTGAGTTTGGTATGTTTGGCGAAAACCTAACAATTAGCAACTTAGAGGAAACAGAAATTACCGTTGGTTCAACTTTTAAAATTGGTGAAGTAATTTTAGAAGTAACAAAACCACGCGAACCTTGCATGAAATTGGGATTACGATTTGAAACTCAAAAAGTGTTAAAACAATTTTGGAATTCGACTAAATGTGGAATTTATTTTAAAGTTCTTAAAACTGGATTCGTAAATGTTGATGATGAACTTATTCTTATTGAAAAGAGTATAAATACACCAACAATTGCAGTAGCTTACCAAACAAAGAAATCCAATTAATTTGTACTTTTATGTACAAAAAAAGGCTCGATAAAATCGAACCTTTTTAATATGTGAATATTTTTAATTTATTTCTTAGCTAATAGATCTCTAATTTGAGCCAATAATTCTTCTTGAGTTGGCCCTTTTGGTGCTACAGGAGCAGGCACTTCTTTTTTCTTCATAGAATTTATTGCTTTAATAATCATAAACATAACTGCAGCTACAATTAAAAAGTCGATTAAGTAGGTTAAAAATTCACCATACATAAGTGTAACTTTACCCACAATTGCACCAGTTTCATCTGCAGCACCTTCTTTAAGTGTAAGACTTAAATCTTTGAAATCTGCATTAAATAGTAATCCAATAAGTGGTGAAACAATTCCACCGGTAAAAGCCGATACTAATTTGTTAAAAGCTGCCCCCATAACAAAACCAACTGCAATGTCAATTAGGCTACCCTTCATTGCAAAATCTTTGAATTCTTTAAACATTCCCATTTTATATAATTTTAAAGGTTAATGATAGCTAAGATAAAATAAATAAATAAATAGTTAACAATTTTTTAACACACGTCTTACCCGTTGAGAAATGGTTGTTAACAGCTCATAAGGGATGGTTTTTATAGCTTCTGAAAGTTCTTCAATATGGTTTTGATTTTTATAAACAAGCACTTCGTCACCTTCGTTGCAATTTATGTTAGTTACATCTACCATAATAACATCCATACAAACATTACCTACTATTTGCGCTTTTTTATTGTTTATATAAACAAATCCAATTCCGTTTCCAAATTGTCGAGAATAACCATCGGCATGTCCAATAGGAATGGTAGCAGTTTTTGTTGTTTTTTGTGCAACATAAGCTCTATTATAACCAACGGAGTCTCCTTTTTTTATAGTATGGATTTGAGAAATTATCGATTTTAACACTACTACGTTTTTTAAGAGTGGTGTAACAATAGAATCATTACCAAAACCATATAGTCCAATTCCTAAACGCACCATATCAAACTGAGCTTCTTTAGCATAATTTATAATTCCTGAAGTATTTAACATATGTTTAAACGGAATTTCTTCAAGTTCATCCATCAGTTTTTTATAAAGAACATTAAATAAGTTTATTTGATGCAATGTAAATTCTCGCTCGTTTAGGTCTTCGCTTGCAGCTATATGTGAAAAAACAGAAATAACAGTTACATTTTTTTGAGGTTTTAGAATTGCATGAAGCATATTAATGTCTTTTTCAGAAAACCCCAATCTGTTTAAACCGGTATTAAATTTTATATGAATTGGATAGCTAGATAATCCAGCTTTTTCGACAGATTCTATCATCCCATTTAAAACAGAAATTGAATAAATATTTGGCTCTAACTGGTATTTAATTAGTTTATCTAAATTTTGTTTTTGAGGATGTAAAACTAAAATAGGAGTTTTTATACCAGCAACTCTTAATGCAATACCTTCTTCTACATATGCAACGGCAAAATAATCGACTTTAGAAACTAAATGTTTGGCAATTTCTATGGCATCACTACCATATCCGAAGGCTTTTACTACTACTAAAATTTTTGTGTTTTTTTTTAGTTTTTTTTTAAAAAAAGATAGGTTAAAATCAATGGCATTAAAATCTATTTCTAACGTAGTGAGATGGCTATTTTCCATTTTCTTTTTGGGATGCTTTTTTATTCTTTTCTGTTCGCATTGCTTTATAGTAAGCGGCTCTGCTTAAGGGTTCATATTCTTGCGTTTCACCTAATAAAACCAATTCTTCACTTGCTGCCGTTCTGTAGCTATAATGGGCTAAATTTCCAGTTCTAGTACAAACAGCATGTACTTTAGTAACATATTCTGCTGTAGCCATAAGGGCTGGCATTGGACCAAAAGGGTTTCCTTTAAAATCCATGTCTAAACCAGCAACTATTACACGGATACCTCTGTTTGCCAAATCGTTGCAAACAGCAACAATTTCATCATCAAAAAACTGAGCTTCGTCGATACCAACCACATCAACATCATCGGCTAAAATTCTTATGTTTGACGAAGAAGGAACTGGAGTTGACCGAATTTGATTTGAATCGTGTGAAACAACCATTTGATCATCATAACGAGTGTCTAAAGCAGGTTTAAAAATTTCAACTTTTTGCTTTGCAAACTGTGCTCTTTTAAGTCTACGAATTAACTCTTCAGTTTTTCCTGAAAACATGGATCCGCAAATTACTTCAATCCAACCAAATTGTTCGTTATGATTTACTGTATTTTCAAGAAACATGTTGTAATTTCACAGTTGAAAGGTTATTGTAATATTTTTTAGAATTAAATAACAATTGCAAATTATTTTGTTTATATTTTTACAATTATTTTTAATTGTATAAAAACAGGTAAAACTGATTCTATTCTTGCAAATTTATTAAAAATAATAGATTAAAAACCATTTAACGTATCAACTTATGCACAAAAAATTAGAAGCAGATTTAGTTAGCCTAGCGCATAGCATTTTACAAATGAAGAACAGGGAAGATGTTTTGACGCTGCATAAAAAGGCTCATGAAATTTACGAAAAACTCTCTATTTTAAAGTTTGTTGAAGACTATATTAATTCTACTCCAACAGCTACAGAAACAAAGGAAGAATTAGTACAAAAATTCGAAATGAAGGTTGCAATAGATGAGAAAATACTTGAGGATGCAACTTCTGAAAAAGAAGAAATTGTTGAAGAAAAAATTACATTAGGAGAAATTATTGAAGATTCGTTTGATGCGCTTTTTAGTTTAGAAGATGAAATAATTAAGGATGATCCGTCTGATTTATTCTCGCTACAATCGTCGTTAGAAAATGAGTTTAAAGACGCTATTTCAGCTGATGAGGCAACTCTTTTTTTTGAAAACGCATCTAAAATTGAAATTATTTATGAAGATGAAATAGAAGTTAAAAAAGAAATGAAAAAACTTTCTTTAAATGATACCTTATTTAAAAATAATATACAAGTTGGATTAAATGATCGCATTGCTTTTGTGAAATATCTATTCAATGGAAGTCAGGAAGATTTTAACCGAGTGTTGTCTCAATTAAATTCCTTTAAAACAGAGCAAGAATCGAAACATTTTATTTCATATATAGTTAAACCAGATTATAATTGGAGCAACCAATCAGAATACGAGCAACGACTCATTGAATTAGTTGAGCGTAAATTTTTATAGAATATATGGATTATTTGTTGCTAGAAAATGAACTTAAAAATAGACATTCAATACCCTATAATTGGGGAGTTAAGCAGCAAAATAAATTAGATTCATTAACTAATTTTATTTATAAAACACCTGAATTAAGCGATGTTTTAAATATAATTAATTTACAATTTAGTAAACACCCAAAATTTGATATTTTAAGAAATTATTCCTTAAACAGATGGTATAATTTTTGGTCAGCAAAAGGGATTGAAACTTATTTTAGTGAACATAATGGAGTAACAATACATCCAAATAAGTTTAATAAATTTATTGATTTTTATATAAATACCATCCCGTTTGATCATAAAACAACTATTTTTCCAAAGGGCTTTAAAAAATCGTTGCCTTATGCTATTGAGCATAAACAAGAACTAATAAATTGGTTGTATGCAAACCAAAGTTTAGAACAAAGAGAGCATTATAATAATCGACTTTTTATAGTTCTATATAATTCTGAAAATAACGATGAGCATTGGAAATTAAAGGCTGAATTAAGTTGGATTTTTAAGAAAATTACCACTTATTTGATTAATTTTGACCCCTCTAAATTATGCTGTTTTTCAAATAATGGAAACAACATTTATGCAGATATAATTTGGGCAATAAAATAAAAATTAGGTGAATTATATAGGATCTAAAAACAAATTATCTTCTTTTATTAAAACCACTATTAAAAAAACGGTAGATGCTGATTTGTCTAACTTTGTTTTTTGCGATTTATTTGCAGGCACTGGTATTGTTGGGAGATCTTTTAAACCATTTGTAAAACAAGTAATAACCAACGATATTGAGTTTTATAGTTTTGTATTGAACAGGAATTATATTGGGAATCATAAAACAATTTACTGTGATTTGCTTTTTAAAAAACTAAATGAACTTGAAGGTGTTGAAGGATTTATTTTTCAAAATTATAGTGATTATGGGAGCGAAGGCAGAATGTATTTTTCTGCCGAAAATGGAAAAAAAATTGATGCCATTCGTTTGCAAATTGAGTATTGGAAAAATAATAATGAAATTTCAAAAGATGTTTATTTTCATTTAATAGCCTCCCTGATTGAAAGTGCCGATAAAATTGCAAATACGGCCTCTGTTTATGGCGCTTATCTTAAAAAAATAAAAAAATCTGCTCAAAAAACATTAATTATTAAGCCTGCTTATTTTGAAACAACAACTAATAAACATGTTGTTTATAATGAAGATAGTAATACTCTAATAAAAAAAATAGAAGGAGATATTTTATACCTTGATCCGCCTTATAACGCAAGGCAATACGGTGCAAATTACCATTTATTAAATACGATTGCCTTGTATGATTCTTTTGAACCAAAAGGAAAAACAGGATTGAGAAATTATTATAAATCGGATTATTGTAAAAAAAATGAAGTTGCAAAATCTTTCGAAGAATTAATTAAAAATGCTAACTTTAAGCACATTTTTTTAAGCTACAATAATGAAGGCCTAATGACTGAAAATGAGGTAAAAACCATTATGCAAAAATATGGAAAATACAGTATAAAAACAAAAAAATACCAGCGCTTTAAAGCTGATAAAACGGAAAACAGGAATCATAAAGCAACGTCCACTTTTGAATATTTACATATTCTAGAAAAATACGCATAAAACGAATAAATATACATAGATGAAAGCAGCACAATTTAACCAACTATTTGACCAAGTAATTTCAAAATATCATATTATTGATAATGTTGACCAATCATTCGAAAATCCTTACGACAAAAATACTTTTGAACATTTGTTGTATAGAAAAAATTGGATTGATACTGTACAATGGCATTATGAAGATATTATTCGTTTGCCAGATATCGACCCAATTGAAGCTATTGTTTTAAAACGAAAAATTGATGCTTCTAATCAAGATAGAACCGATATGGTTGAATTTATTGACAGCTATTTTTTGAATAAATTTAAAGATGTTACTGTAAAACAAGGCGCTTTATTAAATTCGGAAACTCCTGCATGGGCAATAGATCGATTGTCGATTTTAGCCTTAAAAATATATCATATGAATGAAGAAGCAACTCGCGAATCGGCTTCTGATGAACATAGAGCAAAATGTCAAGAAAAATTAAATGTACTTTTAGAACAACGTATTGACTTATCTACTGCTATTGACGATTTATTGAGTGACTATTCTTCAGGTGAAAAGGTTATGAAAGTATATAAACAAATGAAAATGTATAACGACGAGGATACAAATCCTATGTTGTACTCAAAAAAATAAACACTTTAAAGGTTACAAAAAAGGTATTTAATCGTCAATGGTTAAATACCTTTTTTTATGAAAAACATATTTTTAATTATAGTAACCTCGTTGTTGCTCAGTTCATGTGCGTCAAAGGCTTCATTTAATTCTTTTTATTCAGAAAACAAAGAAGATTGTACATTCTCAATAAGTACTCCAGCATTTTTCGCAAATTTATTTATTCCAAAAGATGATATTGAGGAGTATAAAGATATATTTAAAAAAGTAAAACACTATAAAGTGATGGTGTTTTCAGAAGGTTCAATTTCATTAGATAAAAAGTTTGACCGGTTTGTAAAGCGTAAAAATTATTCTTCAATTTTTAAAATAAGTCAAAATGGAGATAAAGTTCAATTGTATTTTTTAGAAAGTAAGGATAGAATTAAAGAAATTTTACTAAAAGTAAAAAGTGATAACGAATTTGTTGTTTTAGGCTTAAAAACAAATATTTCTGAAAGTGATTTTAATAAAATCGTAAAGAAATCGAATATTAAAATTACGAGTAATTGAATTTATAATAATGAGAAAAAAACGGTTTGAAATACATATTTCAAACCGCTTTTTTATTTTAATTTTTTTAGATCTTCTTGTTACTTTTTTAAAAAAGTATAAGTGATACCAAAGTTTATTCAAAACGATATTTTTTGAATAAAAAAAGATTCATATTTACATTAATTTGAAACAATGTTTTTACCAGAAATAATGAGGAATTGAAATAGGAACTATTCAATAAAGGTTACATTTTTTAAAGTATTTCCAACTAAAATAGTGTTTTCATTCACAATTATAGGACGCTTTAAAAACGTATATTCTTCTAAAATTAGTTGTTTGTAGTCTCTTTCTGTTAAAATCTGACTTTTTAAGTCCATTTGTGTGTATTTTTTGGAACGTTTGCTAAATAAAACTTCATAATTATTGGTTAGTTGAGCAAGTTCTTCTAATTGCTTTACAGTAATTGGGTTTGACTTAATTTCTTGAAGCACAAAATCAGTTTTGTCCATTTCTTTTAAGATGCGTCTACACGTATCACAAGTTTTTAGGTAGTATATTTTTTTCATAGTTGTTTTATAAGAATGGAATATTTTTAGTCTAAATTTGATTTCTAAATTTTAAAAAATATTTTAATGCAACATCAGTTTATTACGTTAAAGCAATCTCGAAAATTAATTTCAAAATTAATTGAAAATTTTTCAATAGAACAATTAAATAATATTCCTACAGGGTTTAAAAATAATATTGCTTGGAATATAGCTCATTTAATGGTTACTCAACAACTATTATGTTATAAATTATCGGGTTTGCCTTGTCTTATTTCAGATGAAATGATACAAAAATATCAGAAAGGAACCGCTCCAAATAAAACTATTTCTATAGATGAGTTTAATACCATTAAAGAATTATTCTTAAACTTACCAGATAAATTGGAAATCGACTATGTTGAGGGTATTTTTAAAGAATATAATAAGTATACCACGAGCGTAAATATTACCCTAAACTCGATTGAAGAAGGGATTTCTTTTAATAATTATCATGAAGGAATTCATCTAGGAATTATTTTACAATTGGTAAAATTTGTTTAATTTTTTTAAATTCTTCATTAAAAAAGAAAACGTATTTTTGCTACCGAGTTACAGTAAATAATATAATTTATGAAATTTAATACAAAAACAATCCACGGAAATCAAAAGCACGATCCTTCTACTGGTGCGGTTATGCCTCCCATATACCAAACTTCAACATACGCTCAGACTTCACCTGGTGATCATAAAGGGTATGAATATTCTAGAACTGCAAATCCGACCAGAACAGCTTTAGAAAATTCATTTGCAAGTATAGAAAACGGAAAATTTGGATTGGCATTTGGTTCAGGATTAGCTGCCATTGACTGTGTTATAAAACTATTAAGCCCGGGAGATGAGGTTATTTCTACCAACGATTTATATGGAGGCTCTTACCGAATATTTACTAAAGTGTTTGAAAATTTTGGGATTAAATTTCATTTTGTTGGAATGGAAAATGCTGAGAGAATTGAACAGTTTGTAACCGAAAAAACAAAATTAATTTGGGTTGAAACTCCAACAAACCCAATGATGAATATTATTGATATTGAAGCCGTTTCTAAAGTTGCCAAAAAGCATAAACTATTATTGGCGATAGATAATACATTTGCAACACCATATTTACAAACACCACTTGATTTAGGAGCCGATATTGTGATGCATTCTGCTACAAAATACCTTGGAGGTCATTCAGATGTTGTAATGGGAGCTTTAATAGTAAATGATAAGGAATTAGCTGATAAATTGTATTTTATTCAAAATGCCTGTGGTGCAGTTTGTGGGCCAATGGATAGTTTTTTAGTGTTAAGGGGAATAAAAACATTGCACGTACGTATGCAACGACACTGCGAAAACGGAAAAGCAGTGGCTGAATATTTGGCAAAGCACCCTAAAATAGCACTTGTATATTGGCCCGGGTTTGAATCTCATCCAAATCATGAGATTGCCAAAAAACAAATGAAAGATTTTGGTGGCATGGTTTCTTTTGTTACCAAAGGGAACAAAATTGAAGATGCATTTAAAATAGTTGAAAATTTAAAAATATTCACATTGGCAGAATCCTTGGGTGGAGTAGAATCTTTATCGGGGCATCCAGCTAGTATGACACATGCATCAATACCAAAAGTTGAACGTGAAAAAACTGGGGTTGTTGATTCTTTAATTAGATTAAGTGTAGGAATTGAAGATATAAACGATTTAATTGAGGATTTGGAAAATGCTCTAAAATTAATTTAGGTAATACACATATCCAACGTGAACCCACAGCAACCAATCGTTGAATTTATTTGCTGGATCGGGTCTTGAATTTAGGCCATCTACATAGTTGGAAAAGAAATACTGCCAGCGCGACTCAATTAATAAATCGGCATATTCACCAACTTTATACCTGGTTCCAATACCTAGTGTGGCTGACATGGTAATACCTGCTGTATCTCGAGCTGAATTTGCAACTTGGTTAATATCCCATTTTGGATATAAAACACCGGGGTCTCTCCAATCTCCTGCATCAGAACTTATTGATGGATTATAAAAATCAACCATAGCACCTGCACTTATATAAGGAGACCACTGCAAATCAGGGATTCTTCTAGATCCAAAATCAACAATATCTACTATATGAAATTCTAATTGAGCTCCTAAATTTACCAAATATGTTTTTCCGTGATGTGCTTTTAATTTATCTGCTAATACACTTTCTTTTTCTACCCATTTACCAAAATGATCTAATTCAGCAGCCATATAAGATAATTCGGCTCTAATTCTAAAATGTTCTGCGAAATATCCTGTTCTTTGATTCCAACGGTATCTATAATCTGTAAAATTCAAATAATAAATAACACCTACACCAATACCAACATTTCCACCCACATTACTCATAAAATGGTCTCGTTGTCCATAATCTGTAGTAAACGAAGCAGAACCAGAAATGAAACCTACTTCATGACTGGTTTCATCTTGTGCGACAAGGTCTGATGTGAAAATTAAAATTAAAATTGAGGTTGCTATTTTTATAAAAATATTCAAAAGAGGATGTTTTAGGTATTATCAAAAGTATTAAAAAAAATAGCACTTAACAAAAACATATATTTTTAATCGAGGTTAAAAACTTCATTAATATCCCAATTAGCACGCAACTCAATTGTTTTATCAAAATATTTTATAGTTTCTGGTTGTCGTTTTTCCAAAAAATTACCAGTATCCCAAATTCCATTTCCATTATCATCTATAGTTACCCGAACCAAGTAGTTACCGGAATCTAAAAATTGAAAACTTATAATTTTAGGTTCCTTTACAGCCTCTTTTCGAACCACAACATTTTTATCAGTTAATAATTCAACAATAAAAGCATTTTTTTTTGAGCTTTCTATAGCAATACTAATAATACCATAGTCCTCGGGATTTTTTGTTTTAATTTTATATTGAATGCTATCGTTCGAATTTTCAAAAATATCTAAAACTGCTTTAGGTAATAACTTCAAAATATAATCAGTATTGTGTTTCTTCTCAAAATCTATACTTATTTTGTTTTTTGTTGGAGCCAAAATAGCTTTGAATGGAACAGAAATACTGTCCTTTTCAATTAATTGAAATAGTGATGGATCTAAAGTTAGAATGGGTGTAACACTTTTAATGGTTAACGTATCATTTAAATGTAGAATCCCTCCAGTCGTATTTTTAATATTCAGGGTGTCTAATTTTGTGCTTCGTAATTTTACTGTAAAATTTTCTTGGTAATTTCCTGATGAAACTGAAAAATTTAATGAGTCTACCTCAAAAGGTGTAAACCAATAGTTAAGGGTGTCTTTTCCTTCTTCGATATTAACAACCGATTTAAAATCGGGAGTTGTTTCTGTTAATAATTTTATAGAAACATCTGTTGCTTTTCCTTCAAAACCGAAGAATAAATGACCTTTATTTACTTCTTTAGGACTTATAAATTTTAATTTTGGAATTTCTTTAAAAAGAGGAAAATTATATTTTTTTTCGGTTGGGATAATTATGGTATCTAAAACAAAACCAATTTTATCTATTTCAGGATTGTAGATTTTATTAAAATTGGCATCTTTTAAAGCAATCATTAAGTATTTACCCGCTTTTAAATTAGTGAACTCAAAAAGAGTGCTATCTATTGTATTTGCAACGTAATTGGGTTTTTCTTTAAAAATAATTGAATCTGTGTAGGTTGTGTTATACTCGTACAATAAAATATCAATATTTTTAACTGGTTTTGTAACCTTCAGTTCTGAAATTTCTCCAGCTAGTTTTAATGAATCTATGTAAGTACCTGTAGAAAATACATATTTAAAGTTAGGCAGTACATTTTCTTCATTATTATCAACAATGCTCTTGCCAAAACTATAAAGGTATGTAGTATTCGGTTTTAAAGTATCCAGTATTTTAATTGAAACATACTTACTAGCCGTTCCCATTGGACCTATAATTGGTGGATTTTTAGGTGGAGGTGAGATTACAAGTTGCTGTTTTACATCTTTCAATTTTATATACTCGTCAAAAAATATTTTAATTTTATCGTCCTTAAAATTAATTGTTTCTACCGAAGGAATTGCTTTAATTAAAACTGGAGGAATAGTGTCTTTATCTCCACCAGTAGGAGTTCCTCTGCGGGCACAGTTAAAGAAAAAAGTTAAGGTCATTAAAAAAATCAACAACCTAAAGACTGAATTCTGCATAAATTGAATTTTAAAATACAAAATAACAATTATTTTATCAAATAATCATTTTTAATTGATGCTTCAATGGCTTATTGCGTATATGAAATGCAAGCAATACTTATTTGCAAGTTGTTAATTTTTTCAAAAGCCTTTGCACACGCTTCTAGTGTTGCGCCAGTTGTAACAATATCATCTACTATTAAAATATGTTTGTTTTCAAGTTCTTTTGGCTGTTTAACAATAAACAATTCTTCTGCATTTATCCAGCGATCTAAACGTAGTTTGTTAGTTTGTGTTTTGGTGTTTGAAATTTTATATAAAATATCTTCTTTAAATGGAATTTCAAATTGATTAGCAACACTTTGACCGAAAGATGTTACTTGGTTATAACCTCTTTTTTTTAATTTTTTTTGATGAAGTGGAACCGGAATAATAAAATCAATATTCGAAAATCTTTTAGATAAAACCATTTCTTCACCCAATAAATTTCCTAATAATGCTCCAATTTTTTGTTGATTTCGATATTTTAGGTTATGCATCATTTCTTGTACAATTCCTTTTTTCGAAAAATAAAGTAATGCTGTAGCATTTTGTATAGGAACTCTTCCATAGAATATTTTTTCTACCTTATTATTAGGTTCAAAGCTAAACTTTGTTAAAGGCAAATCGTGTCTACAATTTAAGCATAAAATTAAATCTTCAGCAATTAAATGGCTGTTGCAGCCAACGCAAACCTCTGGGAAAAAGAGATTTACTATGTTTTTTATAAACGTCATAGCATAATATTTTTTTAAAAATACAATTTTAAATCAAATAATATTTAACAGCCAACTCAATAAAGAGTTAAAAATCACGTTGTTTACTTGTTGAAATGCAACTATTTAAATTATTTAAATCAAACAAATGTTTAATATATTACGTATTTTTGCAAAATAATAATAATCTTTAATTAAATAATCATGGAACAAAATAAACAATCAAATAGCAAAGCAATAATTATAGGTTTAGCTGTGTTATTAGCTGGGGCATTAGGGTATACTTTTTATTCTAGTAGCGAACATAAAGAAGAAACAACAACTATACAAAATGAAAAGCTAGAAATTGAGCAAAATTTGGATAGTATGATTGTGAGATATGAAGAAGCAATTGCACTAAAAACATCAATGTCTGGTGAGTTAGCAATTGAAAGAGATAAAATTATTGCATTAAGAGATTCTGTAAGAGGTTTAAAATCAATTAATTCTGGTTTAATCAGTAAGTTTAGAAAGCAGTTAGCTCAAATGGAGTTAACTAATAAAAATTTAGTTGCAGAAACTGAAAATTTAACGCAAAAAAATAAAACATTAACCACAAATTTAGATAGTGCAAATGTTAAAATTTCGAAAGAAGTTTCTAAAAATGAAAATTTAACCGTTCAAAATCAAGGGCTTTCTGAAAAGGTAGCAATTGGTTCAATTATCAAAGTTAATACTGTTAAGGTGTTGGCAATGAAAGAACGTAGTAGTGGTAAAATGGTCGAAACTTCTAGAGCTAAAAGTGCAGATGCTTTTAGAATTAATTTCACGGTTTCAAAAAATGAAATATCTGAGAAAGGTGAGCGTCAAATTTACATTCAAGTAGTTGATGCTTCTGGAAAAACAATTGCAAATAAAGGAGAAATTTCATTATTTGATTCTAAAACTGTTGGTTATAGTGATAAAACCTCAGTAAATTATTTAAATGAAGCCATAGACGTTATTTCTTTAGTAGAAGTTGCAGAAGGGTCTCTTAATGCTGGACTGTATGTGGTTAATGTTTTTGTTGAGAAAAGATTGGCAGGAACAACACAAATTATTTTGAAATAAAAAATTTAACAAAAGATCAATAAACTTTAAAGTGGAAATAGTTGAAAGCTATTTCCACTTTTTTATTTTTTAAAATTAAAACCTTTACTATTTTTGCACCATGGCAAATCAAGAAGATCAATTTAAAAAAGTAGTTTCACATGCAAAAGAATACGGTTTTGTATTTCAATCTAGTGAAATTTACGATGGTTTAAGCGCAGTATACGACTATGCGCAAAACGGAGTAGAATTAAAAAAGAATATTAGAGATTATTGGTGGCGTTCAATGGTACAAATGAACGAAAACATAGTTGGTTTAGATGCTGCAATTTTAATGCATCCAACTACGTGGAAAGCTTCAGGGCATGTAGATGCCTTTAACGATCCTTTAATAGATAATAAAGATTCAAAAAAACGCTATAGAGCCGATGTGTTAATAGAAGAACATGTTGCAAAATTAGAAGCCAAAGTAGAAAAGGAAGTTGAAAAAGCGGCTAAAAGGTTTGGAGATTCGTTTGATAAAGAGCAATTTTTAACTACCAATCCACGTGTTTTAGAATACAATCAAAAAGGTGCAGCAATTTTACACAGAATGGCAAAATCTTTAGAAAAAGAAGATTTAGCAGATGTAAAAGCATTGATAGAAGAATTAGAAATTGTTTGTCCGATTTCCGGTTCGAAAAATTGGACAGAAGTAAAACAATTTAATTTAATGTTTGGAACAAAATTAGGTGCCTCTGCTGAAAATGCGATGGACTTATATTTACGTCCAGAAACTGCACAAGGTATATTTGTAAACTTTTCAAATGTTCAAAAATCAGGAAGAATGAAAATTCCTTTTGGTATAGCCCAAACAGGAAAAGCATTTAGAAATGAAATTGTTGCAAGGCAATTTATTTTTAGAATGCGCGAGTTTGAACAAATGGAAATGCAATTTTTTGTAAGGCCTGGAACTCAAAAAGAATGGTATGAATCGTGGAAAAAAACACGTTTGAACTGGCATCTTTCTTTGGGGATGGGAGCAGAAAATTATCGTTTTCATGACCATGAAAAATTAGCACATTATGCTGATGCTGCTGCTGATATTGAATTTAAATTTCCGTTTGGATTTAAAGAATTGGAAGGAATTCATTCTAGAACTGATTTTGATTTAAAAAGTCACGAAAAATTTTCGGGTAAAAAATTAAATTATTTTGACCCTGAAATTAACGAACATTATGTGCCTTTCGTGGTTGAAACAAGTATTGGTTTAGACAGAATGTTTTTAGCAGTTTTTTCAAATTCTTTGGTTGAAGAAGAATTGGAGAATGGAACCACTCGAACAGTTTTAAAATTGCCAGCAGTGTTGGCACCAACCAAAGCAGCTGTTTTACCACTTGTTAAAAAGGATGGGTTACCAGAAATTGCAAAAGAAATTGTAGATGAATTAAAATGGGATTTTAATGTAGTATATGATGAAAAAGATGCGGTTGGTAGACGTTATAGAAGACAAGATGCTGTAGGAACTCCACTTTGTATTACGGTTGATCACGAAACGTTGGTAGATAAATCGGTAACTATTAGATTTAGAGATTCTATGGAACAGCAACGCGTTAAAATAGAAGATCTTAGATCGATTATTGCAAAGGAAGTAGATATTAGAAATTGGTTGCTAAAACTCTAAATTATAATTTAAAAGGACGATTTAATTAAGTTAAATCGTCCTTTTATTGTTATATCAATTATTGTTTAAAACCTTTTGCCAATAGAAACACCACCTCTACCAACAACTTCTATTTCACTTTGCCCCAATAAATCCCTACCGATACCAGCATAAATTTCTGCAACAAAACCTCTTTTAGTCACAAATTTTGCACCAACAGAAATCCCTGCTGCAAAATCAGTATATTTTTCATCTACTCGGGTGCTGTTAAAGTCATCATCATAATAAAAATCATTTTTCCCGGTATGCAACATCCCAAAGGCCTCTACAAAAAAGCCTTGAGCGTATTTGTTAGAAAAAAAGAATCGGTAATAAGGAGTTAAAGAAAAATTTCTATACTCGTCAATACTACCAATATCCGAATCTAATGAAAACAGAAGTCCAACACCAATAGAAGATTCTTCATTTAACAGATTTTCATAACTGAAATCAACCCATTTAAAGCCAATTAAATTTGACATATTTATTTTGAGTTCATTATTATTAGGAGAGTTTGTTTCCTGTGCGTTGACCTTTAGGCAGAGGATAATAAAAGTAATAAATAAAATTTTTTTCATAATCAAGTTTTGTTTTATCAAAAGTAAATATAAAATAGTGGTTATTTTAGTAAATAAAAATTATTTTACGGGAATACATTCCAAAATAAATATTGGTTTCTTTTATAATTTTACAATCCATTAAATTCCAAAAACTTCTTTTGAGTTTTGAGTTGTTATTGCTGCAATTTCTTCAACGTTTGTGTTATAAATGGAAGCTAATTTAGTAGCAACATGAATCAAATAGGAACTTTCGTTTCTTTTTCCTCGAAAGGGATTAGGGGCTAAATAGGGAGCGTCTGTTTCTAACACCAAATTTGATAACGGAATTTCATTAAGAAATTGATCAATTCTTCCATTTTTAAATGTAACAACACCTCCAATACCTAACTTCATATTATAAGAAATTGCTCTAAGAGCCTGTTCTTTTGATCCTGTAAAACAATGAAAAATTCCAAATAAATCATCCCCTTTTTCTTCTTCTAAGATTTCAAATATTTCATCAAAAGAATCTCTGCAATGAATAACGATAGGGAGTTTTTTTTCTTTAGCCCATTTAATTTGTGTTTCAAACGCTATTTGTTGATTTTTTAGCGTGCTTTTATCCCAATACAAATCAATTCCGATTTCACCTACAGCATAAAAATTCCGTTCATCTAATTGTTTTTTTACAAAGGCTAATTCTTCTTCAAAATTATCTTGAACGTGCGTTGGGTGCAATCCCATCATTAAAAAGACATTAGTTGGAAATGCTTTTTCTAAATCTAACATAGCATCAAAATAAGTAGAATCAATTGCTGGAATAAAAAATCGAGAAACACCTGCGTCAAAGGCTCTTTGGATTATTTCGTTCCGATCAGCTTTAAATTGCTCACTATATAAATGAGTGTGGGTGTCTGTTAGTATCATTTAACAAAAGTACTTCAAAGTTTAAAAGTGATTTAGATATAAATTAAAAAAAATAATTTTAGTCCTATTTTAGAACTGGAGAAAGACAAAAAAAATATTTTTAAATTTATGTTAAAAGGTTGTGAATTAATCAGATATTCCGTAAATTTAAGGTGATGGATATGTTGCAAGATTGCAGTTACACCATTGCAATTCTTACCACAATATAAGTAATAAATTTTTCTAAAGTGCCGGTTTGATGTTTAACTTAAAATAAGTTGTCATGCAAATTAAAAAATATCCCAATGCTATGCTTGAAAATTATAGTTTAATTTTTTTGCAATTAGGTTTTGTCTTTTCGTTGTTTGTTGTGTATGAATTTATGAAAATGAAATCATACCCAAGTGAATTTAAAGAACTTATTGGGACTGTTGTTTCTAAAGATGACACCAATAAAACAATTGAAATAAAAATTGTTGAGCCTGAAATCAAAACACCTGCCGTAGCTGTTGTTCCCGACAGAATTATAAAAGTGGAAGATGCAATTGAAATTAAAGAATTTATTTTAGAATCAACTGAGTCCGATCAGTATCAAGCAGTAGTGATTTCAGATATTAAAAAACAATTAAGTGCGGTTGTCGAAGAGGAAGTTGTTGTTGAGGATGTGCCATTTATGGTTATCGAAAATGTGCCAGTTTACCCTGGTTGTTTTGGAAATAATGATGAATTAAGAGCGTGTTTCTCTAAACAAATTTCAAAATTTGTTTCTGAAAAATTTAATTCTGGATTAGCATCAGATTTAGGGTTAGCATCGGGCAGCATTCAAAAAATATATGTAACATTTAAAGTGAATAAATTTGGTGAAGTCACAGATATACAAGCAAGAGCCCCTCATAAGCAATTACAAGAAGAAGCAATTAGAGTTATAAACCTTATACCAAAAATGACACCTGGAAAACAAAGAGGGAAACCAGTAAATGTAAATTATGGATTACCAATTGTTTTTAAAGTTCAATAGTTCGAGTCGATTAGTTTATTTGTTTAAATTTGCAATCATTAAAATCGACAAATTTCCTTACTTAAAAAAGTATTTTAATTTGTATTTTTGAAAATATAAACAAAATAAATGTTTCCAAATTTAAATAATCTACCAGTTTATGACACCACCGGGGTGAATGAACGTATTGCCAGATTTTGTACTCGTAGTATTAAAGCCTCTTCAAAAAATGAAGGTTTAAAAATGGCTTTAAGCATGATTGACCTTACAACTCTTGAAGGCAAAGACACTAAAGGTAAAGTTCAACAACTTTGTTATAAAGCAATGCATCCACATGATTCGTTGAAAAACATCCCTACTGTTGCTGCAATTTGTGTATATCCTTCTTATGTTGGAATAGCAAAAAAAGCATTGGAAGGTAGTGATATTCAAGTGGCTTCAGTTGCTACAGCTTTTCCAAGTGGTCAATCAACGTTAGAAGTAAAATTAAGCGACACAAAATTTGCTGTTGACCAAGGAGCAGATGAAATTGATATGGTTATTTCACGAGGAGAGTTTTTAGCAGGAAATTACCAATTTGTTTTCGATGAAATAGCTGCAATTAAGGAAGCTTGCGGAAAAGCACATTTAAAAGTGATTTTAGAAACTGGAGAGTTAGAAACACTTGATAATGTTAGAAAAGCAAGTGAAATTGCGATGTATGCCGGTGCAGATTTTATAAAAACTTCAACAGGTAAAATTCAACCTGCAGCAACATTACCAGTTACTTATGTGATGTTTGATGCCATTAAAGATTATTATCTTAAAACAGGAAAAATGATTGGGATGAAACCGGCTGGAGGAATTTCCACTTCAAAAATTGCCTTACAATATTTGGTAATGCTCAATGAAGTTTTAGGTGAGAAATGGATGAATAAAAAATATTTTAGATTTGGCGCAAGTAGTTTGACAAATGATATTTTAATGCAGTTAGTCAAAGCCGAAACAGGTATTTACCAATCAATTAATTATTTTTCAAAAGATTAATTATGAATAAACAAGATACTAATATATTTAAAGCTGCCTGGACGTACGATGAAGCACCAGAAAGTACAGATCATATTCAAATTAAAAAAATATATGAATTGTTCATAGATGGAAAATTTACCAAACCTATAAAAGGAAATTATTTCGACACTATAAATCCGGCTACAAACAAAGTAATAGCAAGTGTTGCGGAAGCAACAACTGAAGATGTTGATGTTGCTGTAAAAGCAGCTAGAAAAGCTTTTGGAAGTTGGTCTAAATTATCAGGCAAGGAACGTGGGAAGTATATATTTAGAATAGCTCGTTTAATTCAGGAGCGCGCCCGTGAATTTGCAGTTATTGAAAGTTTAGATGGCGGAAAACCAATAAGAGAATCTAGAGATATTGATATTCCTTTAGCTGCAAATCACTTTTTTTATTATGCTGGTTGGGCCGATAAATTAGAATATGCTTTCCCTAATAGAACTCCAAAACCTTTAGGTGTTGCAGGACAAATAATCCCTTGGAATTTTCCATTATTAATGGCTGCTTGGAAAATAGCACCAGCTTTAGCAACGGGAAATACGGTGGTGTTAAAACCTGCTGAAACGACCCCTTTAACTGCATTAAAATTAGCGGAAATTATCCAGGAAAGTGGATTGCCGAAAGGAGTAGTGAACATTGTTACCGGAGCAGGAGAAACAGGTGCGAGTATTGTGAACCACCCAGACATCAATAAAATTGCATTTACAGGTTCAACGGGAGTTGGGAAATACATTCAAAAAGCAATTGCAGGAACAAATAAGAAATTAACATTAGAATTAGGAGGAAAAGGAGCTAATATCATATTTGAAGATGCAGCCATAGATCAAGCAGTTGAAGGTATTGTAAATGCTATTTTCTTTAATCAAGGTCATGTATGTTGTGCAGGTTCACGTTTATTTGTTCAGGAGTCGGTTGCCGATTTGGTAATTCAAAAATTAAAAAACAGAATGGAAACTTTAATTGTTGGGAATCCATTAGATAAGAATACAGATATTGGAGCTATAAATTCCAAAAAACAGTTGCAAACTATTGAAAATTATATCAAAATTGGGATTAACGAAGGTGGAGAAATTTATCAACCTAAATGTAAGCTTCCAAAAGAAGGAAACTGGTGCGCTCCAACATTGTTTATAAATGTATCACAATCACATAGAATTGTTCAAGAAGAAATATTTGGTCCGGTATTAGCAATTCAAACATTTAGAACAATTGATGAAGTTATTGAAAAAGCGAACAATACTCCTTATGGATTATCGGCTGGTGTGTGGACTCAAAATGGAGCAAAAATATTTCATTTAACACAAAAATTAGAAGCAGGTGTAATTTGGGCAAATACGTTTAACAAATTTGATCCGGCATCACCATTTGGAGGTTATAAAGAAAGTGGTTTTGGAAGAGAAGGGGGTTTGCATGGACTGAAACCCTATTTGAAATTTGAATAATTATTTTTAATTAAAAATTATGAGCAGATTAGATATACAAAAAACATACAAATTATATATTGGTGGTAAATTTCCAAGAACTGAATCGGGCAGGTATTATGCTGTTACTAATAACAAAGGAAATTTAATTGCGAATATGTGTTTATCTTCAAGAAAAGATTTTAGGAATGCAGTTGTAATTGCTAGAAAAGCTCAGGGTTCTTGGGCAAATGCAACAGCTTTAAATAAAGGTCAGGTTTTATACCGAATTGCAGAAATGCTGGAAGGAAGAAAAGAACAATTTGTTGCAGAATTAATGGTACAAGGCGAAACCAATAAAAATGCTGAATTGGAAGTGAATTGTGCTATTGATAGGTTAGTTTATTACGCAGGGTGGAGTGATAAATACCAACAAATATTTAGTTCTGTTAATCCTGTTGCGAGTTCTCATTTTAATTTTTCAAATGTAGAGCCTGTTGGAGTAGTTTCTATAATTGCCCCTGAAAATCAGAGTTTATTAGGTATAGTATCTTTAATTGCTCCTGCTATTGTAGGAGGAAATACAGTTATTGTTTTAGCATCAGAAACCAAACCGTTAACAGCTATTTCATTTGCTGAAGTGTTGAATTCTTCTGATGTTCCTGGGGGTGTAGTAAATATCTTAACGGGTAAAAAAGAAGAGTTACTGAGTCATATGGCATCACATATGGACGTAAATGCAATTATATATTGTGGAAAGGATGAAAACCAAATTAAAAATATAAACGAATTGGCTAGTAACAATCTAAAAAGAACCATTTTTTATAAAAAAGGAGATTGGACTAGTAGTAACAGTGAATCGCCATATTTTATTGAAAAAATGCAAGAATTAAAAACAACTTGGCACCCGACAGAAGTGTAATTATTATTTTAATAAATGCACTTTTTTGAAAAAGAAGTCGTTGTTTACATAGTAACTTTATTTTTACGGAATGAATAATAAAAATTATTTTGCACATGAATCAGCCTTTATAGATGAAGGTTGTGCTATTGGAAAAGGAACCAAAATTTGGCATTTTAGTCATATTATGTCAAATTCAAAAATTGGAGAAAATTGTAATATTGGTCAGAATGTGGTGATTTCTCCCCAAGTTATTTTGGGTAAAAATGTAAAAGTGCAAAACAATGTTTCAATATATACCGGTGTTATTTGTGAAGATGATGTTTTTTTAGGACCGTCAATGGTTTTTACCAATGTTATAAATCCTAGAAGTGCAATTATTAGAAAAGATGAATATTTAAAAACGGTCGTGAAAAAAGGCGCAAGTATTGGTGCTAATGCAACCATTGTTTGTGGTAATAATATTGGTGAATATGCCTTTATTGGCGCAGGGGCAGTGGTTACAAAAGAAGTTTTACCTTATGCTTTAGTGGTTGGGAATCCTTCAAAACAAATTGGTTGGATAAGTGAATTTGGACATCGATTAAATTTCGATGAAAAGGGGATTGCAATTTGTTCAGAAAGCAAAGAAAAATACAAAATAGCACATAATTGCGTTAAAAAAACATCTTAATAAATTGAAATGAAGAAAGTAGTTTTAAGTTTTTTTCTTGCACTAGCCACAATTTCAGGTTTTGCTCAAATTGAAAAATTTCCTATTTTTAAGGAATGTGAATCATTTACAATTGAAGAACTTCCTAGTTGTTTTAAAGCAAAGCTAAATTCAAAGTTTTTTGAAGAATTTAAAATCCCAGTACAACTGGTTCAAGAAAAATTTGAAGGAACTACAAATGTTGTTTTAACCGTTAGCAATGATGGAAAATTTAAGGTGATTTATGTTAATTCGCCCTATAAAGTACTAAAAAGTGAAATAGAGAGAGTATTTAATGCATTGCCTCAAGTTACACCTGCTAGTTATAATAATCATGCAATTGAAATGCAATTTGTATTTCCATTAAAGATTCCAATTTCATCTACATTTGAAGAATCTATTGTTAAGAAAGAAACGTTAAAACCTATTGAAATTAAGGAAGATTTTGTTAATGTTGTTTCAAAAAACACGTTGTATCCTGAGCATAAAAGTGAACTGAATATTCCTTTTACCCATTTGTATTATAATTCAATTGAAAAAAACTTGAATAGCGCTGAAAATACCCATACTTCAATGAAGCCTTATTTATTTTCAGAAGTTAGTAAGTATGTAGATTTAGATGCCGAAAAAGGCAAACTTCATATTCCTAAATCATCTTGGTTTGGCAAAAAACTCTTCAATGAGCACATGGTTAATGTGCAAGGAAAAGATTACTGGTTTACCCTTGACCCTGCAGTAGATATTCAAATAGGAAAAGATAGTGAAGACTTAAAAACCTTTAATAATACACGAGCTGTAATTTTTCAAGGAGGTTTAGGAAGCAGATTAAGTTTTTCCGCTAGCTTTTATGAAAGTCAAGGTCGTTTTGCAGGATATTTTAATGATTATGCTAGATCCTTAAAGCCCGATGGAGGTAATCCGGCAATAATACCTGGCAGAGGAATTGCCAAAGAGTTTAAATCAGATGCATTTGATTATCCAGTGGCAGATGGCTATATTTCCTATACTCCAAATAAGTTTTTCAACTTTCAATTTGGACATGGAAAAAACTTTATAGGCGACGGTTATCGTTCGTTATTTTTATCTGATGTTGCGTCACAATATCCTTATTTTAAAATGAACACTTCATTTTGGAAAATTAAGTACACCAATTTATGGATGACTATGCAAGATGTTAGACCAGAATTAACAGAAGATGGAGCTTATAAACAAAAATTTATGGCCATTCATTATTTAAGTTTAAATGTTACCAAAAAACTGAATGTAGGATTATTTGAAGCTGTTGTTTGGGACGATGTTAATAATAGAGGATTCGATGTAAATTATTTAAATCCGTTAATTTTTTATACTGCCGTTGAGTTTTCAACAGGTTCGCGAGCAGGAAATTCATTATTAGGATTGAGTTTAAAATATAAAATGAAAAACATTTCGTTGTATTCGCAAATTTTAATCGACGAGTTTAGGGTTTCAGAAATTGGAAGTGACGAAGGTTGGTGGGGAAATAAAAACGGGATTCAGTTTGGTTTAAAATATCACAATGCCTTTAATATTGAAAATTTAACATTACAAGCGGAGTTTAATGCAGTTAGGCCATTTACATATTCACATGACGAGTTGAATTATAATTTTGGACATAACAACCAGCCATTAGCGCATTTATGGGGTTCAAACTTTAGAGAAGCAATTGCCATTGTTAATTATACAAAAGACAGATGGTTCGCAAATGCGAAATTGGTTTTAGGTGAAAAAGGATTTGATTTCAATACAACAGACACTTTTAGTTACGGAGGAAATGTGTATAGAGATAATGATGAAAGATGGGCTGAATATGGGAATGAAATAGGACAAGGAAATAAAACTAGCATTTTTGTAGGTGATTTTCAGCTAGGTTATCTTGTAAACCCTACAACTAATTTAAAATTATTTGGTGGACTTACAGTAAGAAATTTTACACCAGATAGTTCAACTTCAACTTTTGATAAAAGAAATAGCACTTGGCTTACTTTCGGATTAAAAACAGATGTTTTTAATTGGTATTTTGATTTTTAAAAAAAATGAGGCAAATGCCCCATTTTTTTCTTTAGAAGTTCAATCAATACTCCTAAATAAGTTAATCAAATTCTTAATTTCTTGTTGTGTCAAAGTATTCCTTAACAATAGCTTCACTATGATCTGGATGTGCAATTTTAGCTAATGCATTAACACGTTGTTTAATGGTTTTTCCAAATAAATTTGCAACGCCATATTCAGTTACAATATAGTGTACGTGAGCTCTTGTAGTTACAACTCCTGCTCCAGTATTTAAAAATGGCACAATTCTACTTATTCCTTTTGCCGTTGTAGAAGGAATGGCAATAATGGCTTTTCCACCTTCACTTAAAGATGCACCTCTAATAAAGTCCATTTGACCGCCAACACCAGAGTACATTCTTGTTCCTATAGAATCAGCACAAACTTGCCCTGATAAATCGACCTGAATTGCAGAATTTATAGCAACCAT
Source organism: Lutibacter sp. (assembly GCF_030692605.1). Lineage (GTDB taxonomy): Bacteria > Bacteroidota > Bacteroidia > Flavobacteriales > Flavobacteriaceae > Lutibacter. The sequence goes on along the minus strand of NZ_JAUYUD010000119.1, from coordinate 5,443 downwards.
TCTTGGATTTTTGCTAATATTACTTACATCGTTCACATAATCGCAAGATCTCATTTCAACAAATGGATTGTCGTCTACATAATCATACAAACGTTTAGACCCCATTAAAAAAGTAGTTAATGCTCTTCCTGGACCAACACCTTTATAATTACCATTTATAACATCTTTCAAAATTAAATCGATAACCCCATCAGAGAACATTTCGGTATGTAACCCTAAATCTTTGTGATTTCCTAAGCGAGATAAAACCGCATTTGGAATAGATCCAATACCCATTTGTAAGGTACTTCTATCTTCAATTAATCCAGCAATAAAATCTCCTATTTTATTTTCTATTTCAGTGGGAGGTTCCATGTGTCCTTCAGGAATAGGTCTGTTAACTTCAACAAAAGTGTTCAATTCTGAAATATGAATAATTCCTTCTCCATGTACACGTGGCATTTGATAATTTATTAATGCAATCACATGTTTAGCATTTGCAATTGCAGCTAAAGAAGCTTCCACAGAAACTCCTAAAGAGCAATATCCGTGTCTGTCAGGCGTAGAAACTTGGATTAAGGCGACATCTACAGGCAATATATTTCGTTTAAATAATAATGGCACTTCACTTAAAAATACAGGAGTATAAGAACCATTTCCGGCCTTTAAAGTATGTCTAACATTTGCTCCAATAAAAAAAGAGTTTACATGAAAACTATCTTTATAGATAGGATCGGCATATGGAGCTGGGCCTTCAGTATGTAAATGACATACTTCAACATTTCTAAGTTCTTCATGTCTTGCGGTCATTGCTATTAATAATTCTGTCGGTGCTGCTGCAGCCGCTTGAACATAAATTCTATCATTCGATTTTATTACTTTTACCGCTTCCTCGGCGGATATTGACTTGTACATAATTAGTGATTAATAAATTATATGTAAATTTACGGGTAAAAAAACTTTAAAAACCTGTTTAAAATCATTTTTTTATACTTTTTATTATGGTTTTTGTAACTTTTTATCATTTTGAATTTTTCTCTTTTTTAAAGTACCTTTGCACAAATAATTTTTGCGCATGATTGTAATTAAAACGCTTGAAGAAATTGAATTAATAAGGGAAAGTGCCTTAATTGTTTCTAAAACATTAGGGATGTTGGCTAGAGAAGTTAAACCAGGAGTTACAACCCTGTATTTAGATAAATTAGCAGAAACTTTTATTAGAGACCATAATGGAATACCTGGGTTTTTAGGTTTATATGATTTTCCAAATACATTGTGTATGAGCCCAAATGCTCAAATTGTACATGGTATTCCTAATAAAAAGCCGCTACTAGATGGAGATATAATTTCAATAGATTGTGGAGTTTTGAAAAATGGATTTTATGGAGATCACGCCTATACTTTTGAGGTTGGAAATGTAAAAGAAGAAACAAAAAAGTTGCTTGATGTTACCAAACAAAGCTTATATGAAGGTATAAAAGAATTAAAGGTTGGAAATAGAGTTGGGGATGTTGGTTTTGCAATTCAAGATTATTGTGAAAAACATGGGTATGGAATAGTAAGAGAACTTGTAGGTCACGGACTTGGGAAAAAAATGCATGAAGATCCCGAAATGCCAAATTATGGAAAAAGAGGCAGGGGTAAAAAATTTGTGGACGGTATGGTAGTAGCTATTGAACCAATGGTAAATATGGGAACACATAGCATTGTACAATTAGAAGATGGTTGGACTATTTTAACAAAAGACGGAAAACCTAGTGCTCATTTTGAACATAATGTGGCTATTATTAATGGAAAACCAGTGCTTTTATCCACCTTTCAATATATTAATGAAGCATTGGGTATTGTTAGTAATGAGGAAGATAAATTTAAGTTGTAATGATTATGAAAAAATTAATAACTGATATTCCTCAAAAGGAACTATTTGATGGTTTTAATGGAAGGTTTTTTCATACTGAATCATATACAATTGCTTTTTGGGAAATTAAAAAAGGGTCTATATTACCAGAACATGAACATTTTCACGAACAAACTACACAAGTTGTTGAAGGGATTTTAGAAATGACAATCAATGGAGAATCATTTTTACTAGAAGAAGGAATGATTGCTCATATTCTTCCCAATATTATACATAGTGGTAAAGCAATCACCAATTGTAAATTGACAGATACATTTTGCCCAGTTAGAGAAGATTATAAATAAAGCCTAAATTTTACCTTTTTGAAGAACTTATTTAAATTTATTTTAAACACCATACCAAGGCCAATACTTTTAAAAGTTAGTTTTTGGATTCGACCATTAATCGCATGGGTTTTAAAAGGAAAAGCTTTTACAGATCCAATAGATGGGAAAAGTTACAGCAAATTTTTACCGTATGGTTACCAAAATCAAAGGTCAAATGTATTGGCTCCTGGTACTTTTTCTTTAGAACGTCACCGATTGTTATGGTTGTTTTTAAAAAACAAAACTGATTTTTTTACTGCACCCAAAAACGTGTTACATATGGCACCTGAACAGTGTTTTTTAGACTTATTTCGAAAGCAAAAAAACTTAAAATATGTTACAGCCGATTTATATTCACCATTAGCAGATGTAAAAGCAGATATATGTAATTTACCGTTTAAAGAAAACGAGTTTGATGTAATTTTTTGCAACCATGTTTTAGAACATATTAATGATGACGCAAAAGCAATGTCGGAATTATACAGAGTTCTGAAACCTGGAGGAATGGGAATTTTTCAAATCCCTCAAGATTTATCTTTAGAAAATACCTACGAAGATTTTTCTATAACTTCTTCAAATGAACGTGCCAAACATTTTGGGCAATACGACCATGTTCGAATTTATGGGAAGGATTATTTTGAACGACTTCGTTCGGTTGGTTTTATTGTTGAAGAGGTAAACTACTCTGCAACACTTTCTACAAATGAAATAGAAAAATATTGTTTGGTTAAAGGAGAAATAATACCGTTTTGTACCAAATAATTAATTATTAAAATTTCCTGTTTTAAAAGTTTCAATTTCTCCTTTAGAATTACTATAAATCAAATACACCTTTATTTCTGGGTGCAATTCTAAAAATGTTTTTGTTTTTTCAAGTCCCATTGCCATAAAGGCAGTTGCATAACCATCTGCAAAAGCGCATTCATCAAGTGTAATTACAGAGGCACTTAATAAATTGCTCTCTGTTGCAAAACCTGTGAGTGCATTTATGGTATGCACATATTTTTTTCCATCTTCAGCAATTTTAAATTTGCGGTAATTACCAGATGTTGCCATAGCTTCATTTTTAAGCTGTAGTGTTGTAGCAAAAGATCTTGATCCATCTGTATTTGGATCTTCAATAGCAATTCTCCACGCCTCACCATTTTGATTAGTTCCTCGTGCACGAATTTCACCGCCAATTTCAACCAAATAATTTGAGATAGTATGTTTTTCAAGAAGTTCACCAACTAAATCGACTAAATACCCTTTTGCAATGGCGTTGAAATCGAAATAAATTTGAGGAGATTCTTTATAAATTTTTCCATTTATTAGTTGAACCTTGTTATAACCAACAAATTGCATTAATTCCTTCACTTTGGTATCTTCTAAATTTGGAATTTCATTTTCTGGACCAAATCCCCAAGCGTTTACTAGAATTCCGACAGTTGGATCAAATTCCCCCGAAGTTTCATCAAATATTTTCTTCGATTTATTAAAAACAGCCACAAATAGATGATCAACTACTATGGAGGTATCGCCATCATTTATTTTAGAAATATCTGATGTTGGAATATAGGTTGAAAGTGATTTGTTAACTGCCATTACAATACTATCTATTTTATAAGTAAAGTTAATAGTGTCGTTTGAAATGTATTTAATTGAGTAGGTTGTGCCAATGGCGGCACCTTCTATAACGTTTAAATTACTTTTATCTGATTTACAGGAGATTGCTAAAAGAAAGATTATAAAATATCCTATTATTTTCATACTTTTGTAGTTCTAAGTTATTAAGATTATTATACGGTAAATATAAGAAATATTAAAACTCATAAATTATTCTTAAAATTAACTATATTACTAACAACGTGCTTACTCAATAGTTATTTTTGTGCGTATAAATAACAATTAAATTATGAAAAAACTCATTGTATTGATGATTACTGCCTCGGTAGTATTAAGTTCTTGTGTTTCTAAGAAGAAATATACAGAATTGGAAGGAAATTTTAGCAAAAAAAATCAAGAGTTAGTAGATGCTAAAGCTGATTTAATGAAATGTAAAATTGAGAATGAAGGGCGTATAGCTTCTTTAACTCAACAAGTTGAGGATTTAAAAAAGGATAAATCTAAAACATTAGAATACGTTGATAATTTAACGGTTCTATCAAGATCTGCTTCAGATAATATTAAAGAAACGTTAGCTCAAATGAGTAAAAAGGATGAGTACATTAAACACATCCAAAAAGCAATGAATAAAAAGGATTCTATTAATTTAGCGCTTGGTTTCCAATTGAAAAAAGTGTTAAAAGATGGATTTAACGATGAAGACATTGAAGTGAGTGTTGAAAAAACAGTTGTGTTTATTAATATTGCAGACAGACTATTATTTAAAAGTGGAAGTCACGTAATTTCTTCGGAAGCGAAAAGAGTTCTTAAAAAAGTTGCTGATGTAATTGCTGCACAACCAGATTTAGAAGTTATGGTTGAAGGTTATACAGACAATAATCCAATTAGTACTGTAGACATGAAAGACAATTGGGATTTAAGTGTTAAACGTTCAACATCTGTTGTTAGAGTTTTACAAGACGATTTCAAAATTGCTCCAGCACGTTTAGTTGCTGCAGGAAGGGGTGAATACAAGCCTCTTGCTACTAATGAAACTGTTGAAGGTAGATCTAAAAATAGAAGAACTAGAATTGTTTTAATGCCTAAATTAGACCAGTTTTTTAAATTATTAGAGAATAAAATGGAGTAATTAGATTGATTTTATTTAAAAAAAACCACGCCATTGGCGCTACCGTCTGGACACATCTTTAAAGAGTATCCAACCTTGCATAATTGCTGTAAATTTTTGAAGACCAATCCAAAAGGTTGTTATGCCGGGTTTTCTTTCAGAAAGATACCCCTTCCAACCGCCTAATCTGGCAATAACCCATATATATCGTTTTAAATCAGACGATTTATATGGGTTTTTCAATTTTTCGGTTTTTCCTTCTAATTGTTTGATTTGAATTTCTAAGCATTCGATTTCTTGTTCCGAGAAGCAACTTCTTGGATCTGTTTCTTCTTCTGTAGCATAAGCAATTTGCATAATAAACAGCTTGATAATCGTTTCAAGCATCATTATATAAAGTCTATTAAATATTTACAATTAAATTGGATAGATTTTTCCCTAATTGGTTTTCAGACTTGAATGTATTCATTAATTCATTGAATTTCGTTAATCTATCTTCCATTTTTTCTAAATATCTATTATGTGAAA